>NZ_JARVSA010000010.1:0-231127 GCF_030209415.1 Plantibacter sp. lyk4-40-MEA-4 | reverse complement strand
TAGCGCGCTTCCCTGACACGGAAGAGGTCACTGGTTCGATCCCAGTATCGCCCACAGGAACACGGAGGGCCCGAGCGAACAGCTCGGGCCCTCCGTCGTTGCACAGACCACCTCTTGCGCAGACCACCCGTCGCACGCCCGGACGTCCGTTCAGACGGCGAGGACCGCCCGCTCCCGGCGACGCAGGACCTCCGCGACGCCCCACACGATGATGCCTTGGCCCGCGGCGTACGTCGCCATGATGATCTCGTCCGCCGCCCAGATCGTCACTGCAGGCACGAAGCGGTCGAGCCCGATCAACGAGTCGGAGACGAGGAACAGCGCACCGCCCACGGCGATCGTCGGCGTCGTCATCGTGGAAGACGCCGCCATGGCCCCGATCACGACGGCGTACAGGACGACCGCCGGATACAGCGCCCCCATGTCCTGCTGACTGAGGAGCGCGATGCCGGCGACGAGCCACACCAGGTACACGAGCGCCCAGACCGGCGGGCGGTTCCTGGTGCGCAGATGCCGCACGAAGAGTAGGACATAGCCGGCCTGAGCGAGCATGAAGAACAGGATCCCCACGCCGAACGCGAGTTCGCCCGGGACCATGAGGGCGACGTCGCCCAGCCAGCTGCACATGATCGCGACGAGCGCGGTGACCGCAGCGGCAGACAGCCGTCGGACCGACCACACGAGCGCCAGCGCGAGGACCAGCATGATGAACGGCTTGGTGAGGAGCGACAGCCACTCCTGACCGGAGGCGAGGGCGATGATGTGCACGAGTGCGACCACGGGCAGCGCGGCGAACAGCGCCGTCGCAGCCCGGCTTCTCTGCACAGCCGTCATCAGCGCCACCCCCGTCACGTCGTAGGCCTTCACTCTAGCGATGAGCCCGAGCACGAACCATGGCCGCCGACCGACGGCAGCGTCTCCTCGTCGTGGACGACGATAGGCTTGCACGGCCAAGGTTTCACCTGAGAAAGAGAGATCATCCGTGAGTGACGGGTTCGCACTGTTCACCGACCGATCCGTGGTCGCCATGCGCGTCAACGGCGAACTGAAGGACCTCGCCGCCACGGTGACGGAGACGGACACCGTCGAGCCGGTGCACCTCGACTCGCCGGACGGTCTCAACATCCTCCGCCACTCCGCAGCCCACGTGCTCGCGCAGGCCGTGCAGCAGGTCGACCCGCACGCGAACCTCGGCATCGGCCCGCCGGTCACCGACGGCTTCTACTACGACTTCGACGTCGCCGCACCGTTCACGCCCGAGGCGCTCAAGGTGCTGCAGAAGACGATGGACCGCATCATCCGCCAGGGCCAGCGCTTCGTGCGACGCGTCGTCACCGAAGACGAGGCTCGCGAGGAACTCGCGGGGGAGCCCTACAAGCTCGAGCTGATCGGCCTCAAGGGCGGATCGGCAGCCGACGACGAGAACGTCGAGGTGGGCGGCGCGGAGCTGACCATCTACGACAACGTCGACCCGAAGACGGGGGAGACGGTCTGGAAGGACCTCTGCCGCGGTCCGCACCTGCCGAACACGCGCATGATCGGCAACGGCTGGGCCTTGACGCGTCTCGCCGCGGCGTACTGGCGGGGGAGCGAGAAGAACCCGCAGCTGCAGCGGATCTACGGCACCGCTTGGGCGACCAAGGACGAGCTGCGCGCGTATCAGACTCGGATCGAGGAGGCGGCCAAGCGCGACCACCGCAAGCTCGGTGCCGAGCTCGACCTCTTCAGCTTCCCCGAGGAGATCGGCTCGGGTCTCGCGGTGTTCCACCCCAAGGGCGGCATCATCCGCAACGAGATCGAGAACTACATGCGCGAGCGCCTGCTCGCGTCCGGCTACGAGCTGGTGAACACCCCGCACATCACGAAGGGGCACCTGTTCGAGGTCAGCCAGCACCTGGCCTGGTACAAGGACGGCATGTTCCCGGCGATGCACCTCGACCAGGAGGTCGACGCCGACGGCCACGTCACCCGCCAGGGCCAGGACTACTACCTGAAGCCCATGAACTGCCCGATGCACAACCTGATCTACCGCGCCCGAGGGCGCAGCTACCGCGAACTGCCGCTCCGTCTCGCCGAGTTCGGCACGGTCTACCGGTACGAGAAGAGCGGCACCCTCTCCGGGCTCACGCGTGTCCGTGGCCTCACGCAGGACGACGCCCACATCTACGTGACCGACGACCAGGTCAAGGACGAGGTCGGCCGCCAGTTGCAGTTCGTCCTGGAGACCCTCCGCGGCTACGGTCTCGACGACTTCTACCTCGAGCTCTCGACGAAGGACCCCGACAAGTACGTCGGCACCGACGAGGTCTGGGACGAAGCGACCGAGACCCTCCGCCAGGTGGCGGTCGAGTCCGGTCTCGAACTCGTCCTCGACCCCGCCGGCGCAGCCTTCTACGGTCCGAAGATCTCGGTGCAGGCGCGCGACGCGATCGGCCGGACGTGGCAGCTGTCCACCGTGCAGCTCGACTTCAACCTGCCCGAGTTGTTCGAGCTGGAGTACACGGCTGCTGACGGCACGCGCAAGCGTCCGGCGATGATCCACCGCGCACTCCTCGGCTCGATCGAGCGCTTCTTCGCGATCCTGCTCGAGCACTACGCGGGTGCCTTCCCGGTGTGGCTCGCCCCCGTGCAGGTCGTCGGTATCCCCGTCTCCGAGCAGTACGAGGAGTTCCTCGGCGGAGTTGTCGCCGAGCTGCGCTCGTCCGGGGTCCGTGCGGAACTCGACGCCTCCGACGATCGGATGCAGAAGAAGATCCGCAACCACACCAAGGCGAAGACCCCGCTGCAGCTGATCGTCGGCGAAGAGGACCAGGCCAACGGCGCGGTGAGCTTCCGATTCCGCGACGGCACCCAGGAGAACGGTGTCCCGGTCGCCGACGCCGTGCGCCGAATCCGCGCCGCCATCGCCGCGAAACTGCAGGTGAACACCGCAGCGGATCTGCCGTCATGACCCCGGGCACCGAGCCGGAGTCGTTCGAGTCGATCGACACCTCCCACCTGGTGGGCGTCCCGGACGCGTTCCAGCGTCTCTGGACGCCCCACCGGATGGTCTACATCAAGCAGGGCCAACCATCCGACGACGGTTGTCCGTTCTGCATCGCGCCGACGCTTGACGACGAGTCAGCGCTCATCGTGCATCGGGGCGAGCACGCCTTCGTTCTGCTGAACCTCTTCCCGTACAACTCCGGGCATCTGCTCGTCTGCCCGTACCGCCACGTCGCGATGTACGACGACGCGACGACGGAGGAGGTCGCCGAGATCGGCGCTCTGACGCAGACGGCGATGCGGGTCGTCCGGTCCGTCTCGAGGAACGACGGTTTCAACCTCGGCATGAACCAGGGTGCCGTGGCCGGTGCCGGGATCGCGGCGCACCTGCACCAGCACATCGTCCCGCGCTGGGCGACGGACGCCAACTTCTTCCCGATCATCGCCCAGACCAAGGCGCTCCCGCAGCTGCTCGGCGACGTCCGGCAGTCGATCGCGGACGCCTGGCCCACCTCGACCTGATCCATCGTGGGCCGGTCCAGGTGGACCGGCCCAGCCAAGTCCAATTTCCGGCCTGTGGACGGAGCACCGTCAGGCCACCCGGCGGTACGCTCGCCATCATGACCGAGAGCAGCACGACCACTGGACAGCACGGCTCGAACCGCGTGAAGCGCGGACTCGCGGAGATGCTGAAGGGCGGCGTCATCATGGACGTCGTCACCGCCGAGCAGGCCCGTATCGCGGAGGACGCCGGAGCCGTCGCCGTGATGGCCCTCGAGCGCGTTCCGGCGGACATCCGGTCCCAGGGCGGCGTGGCTCGGATGAGCGATCCCGACCTCATCGAATCGATCATCGCCGAGGTGTCCATCCCCGTCATGGCGAAGGCTCGCATCGGCCACTTCGTCGAAGCGCAGGTCCTCCAGGCGCTCGACGTCGACTACATCGACGAGTCCGAGGTCCTGAGCCCGGCCGACTACGTGAACCACATCGACAAGTGGGGCTTCGACGTCCCGTTCGTGTGCGGCGCCACCAACCTCGGAGAAGCACTGCGGCGCATCAACGAGGGTGCCGCCATGATCCGCTCGAAGGGCGAGGCCGGCACCGGCGACGTGTCCGAGGCGACGAAGCACATCCGCAAGATCCGCTCCGAGATCGCACACCTGTCGTCGATGTCGAAGGACGAGCTGTACGTCGCGGCGAAGGACCTCCAGGCCCCGTACGACCTCGTCGTCGAGATCGCCGAGACGGGCAAGCTCCCGGTCGTGTTGTTCACCGCCGGGGGTGTGGCGACGCCGGCCGACGCCGCGATGATGATGCAGCTGGGTGCCGACGGCGTGTTCGTCGGATCCGGCATCTTCAAGTCCGGCAATCCGGCCCAGCGGGCGGCGGCCGTCGTCAAGGCGACGACCTTCTTCGACGACCCTCAGGTCATCGCCGAGGTGTCCCGCGGTCTCGGTGAGGCGATGGTCGGCATCAACGTCGCCGACCTCGCCGCACCGCACCGCCTCGCCGAGCGTGGCTGGTAGCCCCGCGTCCGCCCTGAACCAGGTGACGTCGTGACCGGGGCGGCACGCGTCGGCGTCCTCGCCCTGCAAGGGGACTTCCGCGAGCATGCGGCCGTCCTCACCGGCCTCGGGGCGGACGTCAGCCTCATCAGGCGTCCCTCGGAACTGACCGGCATCGACGGACTCGTCCTGCCAGGCGGCGAGTCGAGCGTGATGGACAAGCTCGCTCGCTCCTTCGACCTCGCCGGACCGTTGCGCGAAGCGATCACCGCCGGGTTGCCCGTGTACGGCACCTGCGCCGGGCTCATCCTCCTGGCCGACCGGATCCTCGACGGGATCGCCGGCCAGCAGAGTCTCGGCGGGCTCGACGTCTCGGTCCGGCGCAACGCCTTCGGGTCGCAGCTCGACTCCTTCGAGACGGACCTGTCGATCCCGGTCCTCGGCGACCCGCCCGTGCACGCCGTGTTCATCCGCGCGCCGGTGGTCGAAGCCGCCGGTCCGTCGGTGACACCCCTCGCCTCGCTGCCCGACGGTCGGATGGTCGCCGTCGAGCAGGGGAACCTCCTCGGCACGTCCTTCCATCCCGAGGTCACGGGCGACACCCGTTTCCACGCCTACTTCCTCGACAAGGTCGAGCGATCCCGCTGAGGCGCTGGCGCCCGATCCCGTGGCCCGTCGCGGCGTGATCGCGAGTTCCGGGTCGCTGGCCTAGACTGGTCAGGTTCTTTTCACGCAGTTAGGGAGCACATGTCCGGACACTCCAAGTGGGCGACGACCAAGCACAAGAAGGCGGTCATCGACGGCCGTCGCGCGAAGTCGTTCGCCAAGCTCATCAAGAACATCGAGGTCGCGGCCAAGATGGGCGGCGCAGACCTCGCGGGCAACCCGACGCTGCAGGACGCCATCCAGAAGGCGAAGAAGACCTCGGTCCCGAACGACAACATCGACCGCGCCGTCAAGCGCGGTGCCGGCCTCACCGGTGAGGTCGTCGACTACACCACGATCATGTACGAGGGCTACGGTCCGAACGGCGTCGCCCTGCTCGTCGAGTGCCTCACCGACAACAAGAACCGTGCAGCAGCCGATGTCCGGACGCTGATGTCCCGCAACGGCGGCACCATGGCCGATCCGGGCTCCGTCGCCTACAACTTCCAGCGCAAGGGCCTCATCGTCGTCCAGGCCGAGGGGACCACGGAGGACGACATCCTCGGCGCCGTCCTCGATGCGGGCGCAGAAGAGGTGAACACCGAGGGCGAGACCTTCGAGGTCGTCACCGAGCCGAGCGACATGGTCGCGACCCGGACCGCCCTGCAAGAGGCCGGTATCGATTACGACTCCGCCGACGTCGCCTTCGTCCCGAACCTCAAGGTCGAGATCGACGCCGACACGGCGCGCAAGATCTTCAAGCTGATCGACGCGCTCGAGGACAACGACGACGTCCAGAACATCTACAGCAACTTCGACCTCACCCCCGAGGTGCAGGCCGAGCTGGAGGCCGACGACGAGTAGTCCGGCACCCGTGCCGTGCGAAGCCCGTTCGAACGGATGTACGACACTCCGCCCTCGCGGAGCGTCCGGCGCATCGCCCGCGCTTAAGGTCGGAACATGACTCTGCGCGTCCTCGGCATCGACCCCGGCCTGACCCGATGCGGGGTGGGGGTCGTCGACGTCCTGCCGGGACGGCAGGCCACGATGGTCGAGTACGGCGTCATCCGGACGGACGCGCACGCCCCACTCGAGCAGCGACTCCTCATGATCGCGCAGGGTATCGCCGAGGCGATCGAGCGCACTTCGCCGACCGCGATGGCCGTCGAGCGGGTGTTCGCGCAACACAACGTCCGGACGGTCATGGGCACCGCCCAGGCGAGTGGGCTCGCACTGCACGCTGCGGCCGCGAACGGGATCCCCGTCGGCCTGCACACCCCGAGTGAGGTCAAGGCAGCGGTGACCGGTTACGGCCGGGCGGACAAGCTCCAGGTGCAGACCATGGTCGCCCGGATCCTCGGTCTCGACGAACTCCCGAAGCCCGCTGACGCCGCCGACGCGCTCGCACTTGCGATCTGCCACGCCTGGCGACCCGTCGTGTCGACGGCAGCGACACCCGTCGGCGCTGGGCCGCAGGGGAGTGGAGCACTCACTCCGGCCCAGCGTGCGTGGGCGGCGGCGGAACGCGGCGGCGGAACGCGCGACGCGGCCGTCCGGGCCCGGGCAGCGCGGAGCCCTAGGCTGGAAGCATGATCTCCTCCCTCCGCGGCACCGTCCTGAGCGCGGTCGGCAACCTCGTCGTGATCGAGGTTGGCGGCGTCGGATTCGCCGTCCAGGTCACGCCGGCCCATGCCCTCTCCCTCCGGGTCGGCACGGAAGCGCTCCTCTCGACGACACTGATCGTGCGGGAGGACTCGCTCTCCCTGTTCGGGTTCCGATCCGCTGAGGAGCTGTCCGTGTTCGAGCTCCTGGTGAGCGTCACCGGGGTCGGCCCGAAGTCGGCACTCGGCGTCCTGGAGGCGTTGACGCCGGAGCAGATCGCCGCCGCCATCTCCGCTGACGACGACGCCCCGTTCCGCAAGGTCTCCGGGATCGGGCCGAAGACGGCGAAGCTCATCACCGTCTCGCTCGCCGGCAAGCTCCGCGTCACCAGGACGACGCCTGAAGCTCCGGCGACCACCGTGAACGCAGCCGCGATCGCCGATCAGGTCGTGACAGCGCTCATCGGTCTCGGTTGGCCGGAGAAGACGGCGACGCAGGCGGTCGTGGAGGCCTCCGCCTCCGCGAGTGCGGCCGACCTCTCGACCGTGCCGTCGCTCATCCGCCTGGCCCTCGGCAGACTCGGCCCGGCGCACGCCGGAGGCCGTACCTCGTGACGGACGCTCCAGAAGACCTCACCAATCCAGCCGCCGAGTCCGACGCGGAACTGGCGTTCGAAGGGGCCCTCCGTCCGCGGTCGCTCTCCGAGTTCGTCGGTCAGTCCAAGGCACGCGGTCAGTTGCAACTCCTGATCACGGCCGCCGGGATGCAGAACCGCACCCCCGACCACATCCTGCTGGCCGGCCCTCCTGGACTCGGCAAGACGACCCTCGCGATGATCGTCGCGCACGAGACCGGGAAACCGCTCCGGCTCACGAGTGGTCCGGCCATCCAGCACGCCGGCGACCTCGCCGCGGTCCTGTCGTCACTGACCCCGGGCGAGGTGCTCTTCATCGACGAGATCCACCGCATGGCCCGCCCTGCCGAGGAGATGTTGTACCTCGCCATGGAGGACTTCCGCATCGACATCATGGTGGGCAAGGGTGCCGGCGCGACGAGCATTCCGCTCGAACTGGCACCGTTCACCCTGGTCGGGGCGACCACCCGCTCCGGCCTGCTGCCGAACCCGCTCCGCGACCGCTTCGGGTTCACCGCTCACCTCGAGTTCTACGACGAGCCGGAACTGCAACAGGTGCTGCACCGCACCGCCGACATGCTCGGGCTCGACATCGACGCTCGGGCCGTCGCCGAGATCGCCGGGCGCTGTCGGGGTACGCCGCGCATCGCCAACCGCCTACTCCGCCGCGTCAGGGACTACGCACTCGTACACGGTGGCCGCGCGGACCTCGAGACCGTCCAGGCCGCGCTCGAGCTCTACGACGTCGACGCCCTGGGTCTCGACCGACTCGACCGATCGGTCATGGAGGGCATGCTCGACCGCTTCGCCGGAGGTCCGGTCGGGCTCAGCACGCTCGCCGTCTCGGTCGGCGAGGAAGCGGAGACGATCGAGTCCGTCGTCGAGCCGTTCCTCGTCAGGATCGGCCTCATCACGCGCACGCCACGAGGCCGCGTGGCGACCCCGGCCGCGTGGCGGCACTTCGGCAGAACACCTTCTCAGCATGGCTCGACCCTCGATGGCCTATAATTTCCCTTTGGCGGTGCGTTCCCAACGTCTCCCGCCCTCAATCTCCTCTGGAAGGTTCCCATCGTGGATGCAATGACCCTCGTCCTGTTCGGCCTCGCCGGCGTCATGATCGTGTTCATGATGGTGAGCAACAACAAGCGGAAGAAGCAGGCCGCGGAGACGGAGCAGAAGCTCGTCCCCGGCGCCGAGGTGCTTACCGGCTTCGGCGTCTACGGCACCCTCATCTCGATGGACCGCGACTCCCGCAAGGCCGATGTCGAGATCGCCCCCGGCGTCATCGTCACCATCGACCCCCGCTACGCGGGTGCGGTCGTCGCCCCGACGGTCGCCGAGACCGCGGAAGAGGCTCCGGTCGTCGAGTCGATCCCCGACGACGCATCGTCGCTCGACCTCTCCAAGCCCGAATTCGGCCAGCGCGTCGAGGACACCTCGAAGCCGCAGAAAAGCGACGACTAGTCCCAACCCCTTCCCGGGCGGTGGCCGTCGTGCCACCGCCGGCAGAGAAAGCTGAGTTCCGAGTTTGGCAAAGTCGACTCCGGTCAAGAAAGCGTGGCGTTCGCTCACCTGGCTTGGCGTAATCCTCATCGGTTTGTTCGCGATCAACGCGGCCGGGGTCCTCTGGGGGAACAGCTCATGGGCGCCCAAGCTGGCCCTCGACCTCGAGGGTGGCACCCAGATCATCCTCGCGCCGAAGCTGGAGTCCGGCCAGACGGTCTCCAACGAGCAGCTGAACCAGGCCGTCGCGATCATCCGCCAGCGCGTCGACGCGTCCGGCGTCTCGGAGGCGGAGATCACGACGCAGGGTCAGAACGTCGTCGTCTCGATCCCGGGAACCCCCGACGAAGCGACGCTGAACCGCATCGAGAGCTCCGCGAAGCTCGAGTTCCGTCCGGTCCTCACCTCGCAGCAGCTGACCCCCGGTCAGCCGTCCAACACCTTCATCGGTGAAGACGGCGCCTCGACCCCGTATCCGACGCCGGACCCGGGCCTCGAGAGTACGCCGACCGCGTCGCCGACCAACGCGAGCGACCTGTCGCAGGTGACGCCCGCGCTGTACGCCGCCTTCCAGGCCTACGACTGCGCTGCGAATGCGGATTCGCTCGACGCCACCGCCGCTCCCGCAGCCGAGCCGCTCATCACCTGCGACCTCGACGGCACCTTCAAGTACGTCCTCGGCCCGGTCGAGGTGTCCGGAGAAGACCTGTCCGACGCGAGCGCCGGCATCAAGACGACGTCGTCGGGTGCGAGCACGGGCGAGTGGGCGGTGTACCCGGTCTTCAACGAGAAGGGCACTGCGCTCTTCGCCGACGTCACCGGCCGTCTGACCTCGCTGCAGAGCCCGCAGAACCAGTTCGCGATCGTGCTCGACGGCAACGTCATCTCCGCACCGCAGTCGCTCGCCGTCATCTCCGACGGCAAGCCGGAGATCAGCGGCTCCTTCACCGAGGAGTCCGCCAAGACCCTCGCCGATCAGCTCAAGTTCGGCGCATTGCCGATCAGTTTCGTCGTACAGAGCCAGGACACCATCTCGGCGACCCTCGGTTCGACGCAGCTGGAGAGCGGCCTCATCGCCGGTCTCATCGGGCTCATCCTGGTCGTCATCTACACGCTGTTCCAGTACCGGCTCCTCGGCACCGTCACCATCGCCTCGCTCGTCGCGGCCGCAGTGCTCACCTATGTGGTGATCCTGCTCATGTCCTGGCGTCAGGGCTTCCGGCTCTCCCTCGCCGGTATAGCGGGCCTCATCGTCGCCATCGGTTTCACCGCGGACTCGTTCATCGTGTACTTCGAACGCATCAAGGACGAACTCCGCGACGGCCGGGGTCTGGAGTCCGCCGTCGAAGCCGGCTGGAAGCGCGCCAAGCGCACCATCTACGCGGCGAAGGGTGTCAACCTGCTGTCCGCCGTGGTGCTGTACGTCCTCGCGATCGGCAACGTCCGCGGCTTCGCCCTCACCCTCGGCGTCACCACGATCATCGACGTCATCGTCGTGCTCCTGTTCACGCACCCGATGATGCAGCTCCTCGGCCAGACGAAGCTCTTCAACAGCGGCAAGCCGTTCACCGGTCTCGACCCGTCGGCGCTCGGCGCCATCTACCGTGGTCGCGCGGAGTTCCGGAAGCCCGTCTCGGTGCCCGGCGCCAAGGCCGCGTCCAGCAGCCGTGAGGCGGCCAAGCGCCAGACGATCGCCGAGCGCAAGCAGGCGGCCCTCGTCGGAGGCGGCTCCGACACCAGAGCAGACGATCTGCCGACCGATGGGAAGGACTCCTGATGGGTGCGTTCGCACGGTTCGGAAACGAGCTCTACACCGGGAAACGCTCCTACGACTTCGTCGGCAAGCGCAAGATCTGGTATACGATCGCCATCGTCGCGGTCGTCCTCTCCGTATTGATCCCGGTCGTCAAGGGCGGATTCAACTTCGGCATCGAGTTCCGCGGTGGTTCGCAGTTCCAGATCGCCGACGTCAAGAGCACCGATCAGACGCTGGCCGAAGACGCGGTCGCGTCCGTCGTCAGCGGCGCGACCACCCACGTGACCGTCGTGGGCGGCAACTCGGTCCGCGTGCAGACCGACCAGCTGAAGAACGACAAGGTCACCCAGCAGGTGTCGGCAGCCTTGGCCGAGGCCTACGGCGTCGAACAGTCCGACATCACGAGTTCGTTCATCGGCCCGTCATGGGGTCAGGACGTCTCCAAGCAGGCGATCGTCGGCCTCATCGTGTTCCTCGTGCTCGCGGCGATCCTCATGGCCCTGTACTTCCGCACCTGGAAGATGTCCGCGGCCGCGCTGCTCTCCCTCATGCACGACCTCATCATCACGGCCGGTGTCTACGCCGCGACGGGCTGGGAGATCACGCCGGCCGCCATGATCGGCTTCCTCACCATCCTCGGGTTCTCGCTGTACGACACCGTCGTGGTGTTCGACAAGATCCGCGAGAACACCACGCTCGACGCCGACGGCGCGGCCCGGACGTTCGGGGAGTCGGTGAACCTCGCGGTCAACCAGACCCTGGTGCGCTCGATCAACACCGGCGTGGTGGCGGCGCTCCCGGTCGCGGCGATCCTGTTCTTCGGCGCCTTCGTCCTCGGTGCCGACACGCTGCGCGACATCTCGCTCGCCCTGCTGGTCGGTATCCTCGTCGGCACGTACTCGACGATCTTCGTCGCTGCACCGCTCTACGCGAACTTCCGGCACAACGAGCCTCGCATCGCCAAGCACGACAAGCGCGTGCTGCAGGCGCGCGATCGCGCTCAGACCTCGGATGACGCCGTGGGCGAACGCACGGAAGCAGACGCGCCGCTGGCGCGTTGACCCTGACAGCGACCGACAACCGCGTGCACGAGCGCAGGGAGGCCTGAGATGGCGGACACCACGACATCCTCGACGGCCTCCCTGCGCCGTCTCGTCCCACGGATCTTCTCGAAGGCGCAGCCGGCCGGCGCCGTCGACACCCTGATGCGGACGGTGCGGCAGCACCATCCGAAGGCCGACCTGGCGCTCATCGAGCGTGCGTACACGGTCGCCGAGCGGGCCCACTCCGGCCAGAAACGCCAGAGCGGCGAGCCGTACATCACGCACCCGGTCGCCGTCTCCCAGATCCTGGCCGACCTCGGCATCGGACCGAAGACGATCGTCGCGGCCCTCCTCCACGACACCGTCGAGGACACCGACTACTCGCTCGACCAACTCCACGCCGACTTCGGTGACGAGGTCGCCATGCTCGTCGACGGCGTCACGAAGCTCGACAAGGTCAAGTACGGCGACAGCGCACAGGCCGAGACGGTCCGGAAGATGATCGTCGCGATGTCGAAGGACATCCGCGTCCTCATCATCAAGCTCGCCGACCGGTTGCACAACGCCCGGACCTGGGGATTCGTCCCGGCCGAGAAGGCGGCGAAGAAGGCCACGGAGACCCTCGAGATCTACGCACCGCTCGCACACCGCCTCGGGATCCAGGCGATCAAGTGGGAGCTCGAAGACCTGTCCTTCGCCGTGTTGTACCCGAAGCTCTACGCCGAGATCGAATCGCTCGTCAAGCAGCGCACACCGCAGCGCGAGGAGTACGTGCAGCACGTCATCGACGCGGTGAACGAGGACCTCAAGGCGCAGAAGATCCGCGGCAAGGTGGCCGGTCGCCCGAAGCAGTACTACTCGATCTACCAGAAGATGGTCGTCCGCGGCCGCGAGTTCGACGACATCTACGACCTCGTCGGCATCCGTGTCCTCGTGAACTCGCTGCGCGACTGCTACGCGGTCCTCGGGTCGATCCACGCACGGTGGACGCCCGTCCCAGGGCGTTTCAAGGACTACATCGCCACGCCGAAGTTCAACCTGTACCAATCGCTGCACACCACCGTCGTCGGACCGGGCGGGAAGCCCGTCGAGATCCAGATCCGCACGAACGAGATGCACCAGCGGGCCGAGTTCGGCGTCGCCGCGCACTGGAAGTACAAGGAGCGGATGAACAGCGGGAAGGCCGCGTCCTCCGCCGAGCCCGACAGCTCGATGGCCTGGCTCGCCCACATCTCCGACTGGCAGGCGGAGACGGCGGACCCGGGGGAGTTCCTCGACTCGTTGCGGTTCGAGATCGGTGCGAAGGAGGTCTACGTCTTCACCCCGAAGGGGCGTGTCGTCGGCCTGCCCGCCGGCGCGACGCCGGTCGACTTCGCCTACGCCGTCCACACGGAGGTCGGCCACCGGACGATGGGCGCCCGGGTCAACGGGCGGCTCGTGCCGCTGGAGAGTTCACTCAACACCGGCGACGTGGTGGAGGTCTTCACCTCGAAGAACCCCGACTCCGGTCCGAGCCAGGACTGGTTGAACTTCGTCAAGAGCCCTCGGGCGCGGAACAAGATCCGCCAGTGGTTCACGAAGGAGCGTCGCGACGAGGCGATCGAGCAGGGGCGCGACGCGATCGCACGGGCGATGCGCAAGCAGAACCTGCCGCTCCAGAAGCTCATGAACCAGGACTCGTTCGCCGAGGTCGCGGCGCAGCTGCGCTACGAGGACGTCACGGCACTCTATGCGGCCGTCGGCGAGGGCCACGTCTCGACGCAGTCCGTGCTCGAGAAGGTGGTCGCGCTCCTGCAGAAGGACGCCGACAGCGAGCACGCCGAGTACACCGTCCCGGTGCGTGGGAGCCGCCGTGAGCGGCTGCAGAACAGCGACTCCGGGGTCCTCGTGCTCGGTGCTCCCGACATCCTGGTCAAGCTCGCGAAGTGCTGCACCCCGGTGCCGGGTGACGAGATCGTCGGGTTCGTCACGCGGGGCTCCGGCGTCTCCGTCCACCGTTCGGACTGCCACAACGTCCAAGGCCTCCTGCAGGAGCCCGAGCGCATGATCGATGTGGAGTGGGCGCCGTCGTCGAAGAGCGTGTTCCTCGTCCAGATCCAGGTCGAGGCACTCGATCGAGCTGGACTGTTGTCGGATGTGACGCGGGTGCTGTCCGAGTATCACGTCAACATCCTGTCGGCGACGGTGAACACCTCGAGCGACCGCCTGGCCATCAGCCGCTTCGTGTTCGAGATGGGCGACACCACCCACCTCGACCGAGTGCTGAACGCGGTCCGGCGGATCGACACCGTCTACGACGTCTACCGGGTCAACGGCGGCTGAGCGGGAGCGACCAGGACGCCAGTTCGCTCCGAGTCGGCTCGAGGCCGGGAAGCATCACCTCGGTGGCACTCGACACGACACGGACGATCCGTGTGCCGCCGAGGACCCGCGGGACGGAGCGGACCCATGCGACGACCTCCTCAGGGGTGGTGAGCCCGAGCAGGAAGTAGTTGCGGATCGTCGTCATGGCCTCCTCCGCGTCGGCCCCGGTGCGCCGTGCCAGATCCGCGACCGTGCGCGTGGGGGTCGTGACCCGCAGTGCGCCGCACCGCTCGTTGTCCTCGGCGCGGAGTGACACCTGACGCAGACGCAAGCGGGGCGAACGCGCGCTTCGCCGTTCCATCGACACGAAGCCCGTGTGGACCCTCGGTGCGATGAGCGCCGCGCCGTGCAGCCAGGCGGCACTCGTCTCAGCGATGACCGCGCCGGCCAGCCCGGGCAGCTGTTCGAGGACCGCCGCGCGCAGCCGGACGGTGTCGGGTTCGTCGACACTGCAGTAGCCGTCTTCGAAGGCGAAGAGCTCGCCGTCGAGCCGCGCGGCGGCGAGCTCGGCGACGGAGAGCTCGGGTGGCTGGAGGTAGGCGGGGAGGCGGCTCGTGGAGGCCGAAGGATCCGCAGCGCAGCCTGGCTCGATGGGGAAGGACGTCTGGAGTGCCGTGGACATACGACGATCCTCCTGCAGCCGTCCGGCAGCAGGAGGATCGTCGACGGATCTGTGGAGAACCGCGACCGTCACGCGGTTGGTGGAGCGGATCCGCCTAGCGGATCGCCCCGAGCCACGCCTTGCGTGCATCCAGCGCCTCGATGGCCGCGGTGAGCCGGTCGGCGTCACCGGAGGCTCGTGCCGCCTCGACCTCGTCCTCGAGCTTGGCGATGGCGTCGGCGAGCTGGCTCGCGAGCCCCTCGGTGCGCGCCTTCGTCTCGGGGTTGTTGCGCTTCCAGTGCTCGTCCTCGAGCTGCTTGACGTGGGTCTCGATCTTGCGGAGACGGTCTTCGACGACGCGGACCTGCTCGCGCGGGACCTTTCCGATCTCGTCCCACCGACGCTGGATGTCGGTGAGCGCCTTGCGCGCCGAGTCCCGGTTCGTGTCGGCCAGGATCGGCTCGGCATCCGCCAACACCGCGAGCTTCAGATCCAGGTTGCCCTGGAACTCCTCGTTGTCACGCGCGTCGATCTCGGCCTTCGCACCGTAGATCGCGTCGCCCGCGGCCTTGAACTTCGCCCAGAGCGCGTCATCCTGGCGCTTCCCGGCACGAGGGGAGGCCTTCCACTCGTCGAGCAGGCTGCGGTAGGCGGGGATGCACTCGGCGCCCTTGGCGATGAGGGCCTCGGCGCGCTCGACGAGCTTCTGCTTGATCGCGCGTGCCTCCTTGTGGACAGAGTCGAGCTCCGTGTAGAACGCACGACGGTGCTGCTCGATCGTCGCGCGTGCCGTCCGGAACCGCTTCCAGAGGTCGTTGGCGTCGTTCTTCGCGAGACGAGGTCCGTCGTGCTGCTGGCGCTGCCACTCGGCGAAGAGTTCGTCGAGCCGCGCCGAGGTCTGCTTCCACTGCACCCGTGCCGGATCCTGCTGCGCGAGCTGCTCGGCCTCCTCGACGATCGCGAGACGCGCACGTGCCGCCTCCTCGAGAGCTGCCTTGGTCTCCTGGCTCTGCGCCTCGGTCAGCTCGCTCACGGTGCCGTCGAGCGCCGCGAGGCGGGTCAGGAGCGCCTGGAGGTTGCCGACCGCGTTGGCGGACTCGACCTGCTTGGTGATCGACTTCACGGCCTTCGCGACGTCCGTCGCCGGGGCACCGCGCTTCGCGCGCTGCTCGAGGAGCGTCACCTGTCCGGCGAGGTCCGTGAACTTGCGCTCGAAGTACGCGAGCGCCTCCTCCTTGGAACCGTCGGGGTACTGTCCGACCGCTCGTTCGCCGTCGGCCTCACGGACGTAGACGGTGCCGTCGTCGTCGACACGACCCCACGGTTCGATCTCTGGACTGGTCACGCGCATCACCCTTGCTGTGTGTTGACCGCCGTTCGTGGCGATCGTGATCGATCCACAAGCCTATTACCCCGAGTCCTGCTCGGGGCGACCGCTTGCGCCGGTCGGTTCCGTCTGGTGCAGGTTACTGCACGCGCTACTGGACCGTCACCGAGGTGATGGTGGCGGGGACCGCCGGAGCACCGTCACCGCTGCCGTCTGCGACACCGCCGGACACGACACCCGAGACGAGCTGGTCGAGACCGCTCGTGATCTGGCCGAGCACGGTGTAGCCGCCGGCGGCGTCGGACGGGATGGTCGAGTCCTGGTACACGAGGAAGAACTGCGAGCCGTTGCTGTAGCCGTTCCCTCCCTGGCGCGCCATGGCGATGGTGCCGGCCGGGTAGACGTCGTCCGTCGGTGCGTTCTCGACCGGGCCGTAGCTGTACCCGGGGCCGCCGGTGCCGGTGCCGTCGGGGTCGCCGCACTGCAGGACGTAGATGCCGCTCGTCGTGAGGCGGTGGCAGGTGACGCCGTCGTAGAAGCCGGACTGGGCGAGGGAGATGAAGGAGGAGACGCCCTGCGGCGCGCAGGCTCCGTCGAGGGTGAGGTTCATGACGACGTCGTTGATCGTCATCTCACCGCTCCAGTCGCGGTCCTCGGCGATCGTGCTCGCGGGGACTTCGCCGGTGTTCGCGCCGTCGGTGGCCCCGGTGACACCGCAGGCCCCGGCCTCGGCGGAGGCGGTGGGCGTCGCGACCGGGGTGCCCGGACCGCCGGCGAAGAAGAACACCTGCGCAGCCGTGGCACCGGCGAGGACGACGACGAGCGCCGCAGCGGCGATCACGTTGTCGCGGACGCGGCGCTTGGAGCGGTGCTCGTGCACGGTGCGCCGGGCGTTGTAGGCGCGCAGCCGTGCGCGTGCTGCGCGTGCCTCTTTGTCCGGACCCTTGCTCGTTGCCACGTCGTTCCCTCCAGGTGCCGTCGGCCGAGCGGCGGCATCGCGCTGTCATCTGGCACCACGCCCGCGGCGGACTGCCCAGGAGAACCTTACGGGGAGCGCTCCGCGCGGACCAAACGGCACACGACGGCGGCGACCCCGTGCTGCAGCGGGTCCGCGTGTCGCAGGCTGCGGCTAGCCTGGTGGAATGTTCAGTCGAGGACCCGGCATCGCCGGCGCACCGGTACCGCTCGCCGTGCGCATGCGGCCCCGCAGCCTCGAGGAGGTCGCCGGCCAGCAGCACCTGCTCCGTCCCGGCTCGCCGCTCGTCCGCCTGGCGAGCGACAACGAGGGGACGCAGGCGGCCGTGTCCGTCATCCTCTGGGGTCCTCCGGGCACCGGGAAGACGACGCTGGCGCAGGCCATCGCGCACAGCTCCGGCCGCCGGTTCGTGGAGCTCTCGGCCGTGACGGCGGGCGTCAAGGACGTCCGGCAGGTCATGGAGGAGGCGATGTCGAGCCGCGACCTCTACGGCAGCTCGACCGTCCTCTTCCTCGACGAGATCCACCGGTTCACGAAGGCGCAGCAGGACGCCCTGCTCCCCGGCGTGGAGAACGGCTGGGTCATCCTGGTCGCCGCGACGACCGAGAACCCGTCGTTCTCCGTCATCTCCCCGCTGCTGTCGCGTTCACTGCTCCTCACGCTCGAGCAGCTGAGCGACGACGACCTCGGCATCCTCATCGACCGCGCCGTGACCGACCCGCGCGGCCTGGCCGGTCGCTTCACCGTGACGCCTGAGGCCCGCGCCGCGATCATCCAGTTGTCCTCCGGCGATGCCCGACGGGCTCTGACGGCGTTGGAGGCGGCCGCGATCGCCGCCGACTCCGATCTCGGCGCTCCGGTCGACCCCGACGAGCTCGATCTCGACGACGCGGGCCTCCTCGACGTCGGCGATGAGGACGACGAAGACGACGAAGACGACGAAGACGGGGTGGACGACGACTCCGACACCGCGACGCGGGCGCCCCGCGGTCCCGTCATCACCGACGAGCTCGTCTCGCAGGCGGTCGACCGCGCCCTGCTCCGATACGACCGCAACGGCGACGAGCACTACGACGTCATCAGCGCGTTCATCAAGAGCATCCGCGGATCCGACGTCGACGCCGCGCTGCACTACCTCGCTCGGATGATCGAGGCGGGGGAGGACCCGCGCTTCATCGCCCGCCGCATCATCATCTCCGCGGCCGAGGACATCGGCATCGCCGACCCACAGGCGCTGCCCATCGCCGTGGCGGCCGCCGACGCCGTCCAGTTCATCGGCATGCCCGAGGGTCGCATCCCGCTCGCCGAGGCCGTGGTGTACCTGGCCACGGCCGCCAAGTCGAACGCGGCCTACGTCGCCATCGACCAGGCCATCGCCGACGTCAGGGCCGGAGCCTTCGGCCGTGTTCCGAAGCCGATGCGCGACGCCCACTACGCGGGCGCCAAGCGCCTCGGACACGGCAAGGGCTACCGCTACCCTCACGACCACCCGATCGGCGTCGTCGCCCAGCAGTACCTGCCCGACGAGCTGCGCGACGTCCGGTACTACCAGCCCACCGATCACGGCCACGAACGCGACATCTCGGCGCGGTTGGACAAACTCCGGAAGATCGTCCGGGGCGAGTGATCGTCTGGTCACGGCGGCCCGGCGACCGGGGCACATCGTGCTAGTATTGATCCGCCTAGAACCGGTGTGACTGCGCGGCTGCTCGATCACCGTGTTCGACGGGCGTGTTCTGTAGCCGAACAGCCCCGGCAGACCCCTCTGACTTTGTCCGGTGTGATTCCGGATCACCGACGCGTCTTCGCGCCGGTCATTCATCGTTTGAGACTTCATCGAAAGGAAACCGTGTCTACCAAGTCACGTACCCGCAGCAAGACCCGCCTCTCGCGGGCACTCGGCATCGCCCTCACCCCGAAGGCCGCCAAGTACCTCGAGAAGCGTCCCTACGCTCCCGGTGAGCACGGCCGCACCAAGCGCAAGGCCGACAGCGACTACGCCGTCCGTCTGCGCGAGAAGCAGCGTCTGCGCGCCCAGTACGGCATCCGCGAGGCTCAGCTCAAGATCGCCTTCCAGGAGGCACGTCGTACCCAGGGCCTGACGGGTGAGAACCTCGTCGAGATCCTCGAGACCCGTCTCGACGCGCTCGTCCTCCGTGCCGGCTTCGCCCGCACCACGGCTCAGGCCCGCCAGATGGTCGTGCACCGCCACATCATGGTCGACGGCCAGCTCGTCGACCGCCCGTCCTTCCGCGTGAAGCCGGGTCAGCTCATCCACGTCAAGCCGCGCTCCGAGGGCACCGAGCCCTTCCAGGTCGCCGCTGCCGGTGGTCACGTCGACGTCCTGCCGAAGGTGCCCGCGTACCTCTCGGTCGAGCTCGACAAGCTCCAGGCACGTCTCGAGCGTCGCCCGAAGCGCGCCGAGGTCCCCGTGACCTGTGAAGTGCAGCTCGTCGTCGAGTACTACGCAGCCCGCTAGGACTGCGGCCCGGCTCCGGGCACCACACGAAGAGGTATCGGCTCCGGCCGGTGCCTCTTCGTCGTCGTACGACGCCATCGGTCCACCGCGCTCGACTACGATGGATGCTTGGTACGCCCGGCGACGCCCGGGTGGTCGCACCGCAGATGAGGAGTTCCCCATGAAGAACGTGTTCTGGCTGATCGTCGGCATCGGCGCCGGCTTCGTCGTCGCCCACGAGATCAACAAGACACAGTCCGGCAAGCGGTTCTTCTCCGAGCTGGACTCACGCGTCAGGGAGTTCACCGACACCGTCGGCGACGCCTACAAGGAGCGCGAGGCGCAGCTGCGCGACACGGCGGAGACCGTCGTCGCGCGCGTCGAGGACGCCGCAGAAGACCTCACCAAGCCGTAGCGGCACGCCCGGACGGGCATCGCCGCAGCGCACGAACATCGACACGCACACCCCTGACGTACGGACACCATGGACACCGCTGACATCCGCTCCCGCTGGCTCACCTTCTTCGGCGATCGGGGGCACACCGTCGTCCCCTCCGCCTCGCTCGTCAGCGACGACCCCTCGCTCCTCTTCACGGTCGCCGGCATGGTGCCGTTCGTGCCGTACCTCACCGGTGTCGTCCCCGCGCCGTTCGACCGCGCCACGAGCGTCCAGAAGTGCATCCGCACCAACGACATCGAAGAGGTGGGCAAGACGCCCCGGCACGGCACCTTCTTCCAGATGAACGGCAACTTCTCCTTCGGCGACTACTTCAAGGAGGGGGCGATCACCTACGCGTGGGAGCTCCTGACCGGCAGTGAGTCGAGCGGCGGCCTCGCCTTCGACGAGAAGGACCTCTGGGTCACCGTGTACAAGGACGACGACGAGGCGATCGACCTCTGGAAGCGCGTCGCAGGGCTCCCCGAGCACCGCATCCAGCGGCTCGACAAGGACACGAACTACTGGTCGACGGGTCAGCCAGGACCGGCCGGCCCGTGCTCGGAGATCTTCTTCGACCGCGGTCCCGCGTACGGCGCCGACGGCGGCCCGGCGACCGACGACGACCGGTACGTCGAGATCTGGAACCTCGTGTTCATGCAGTACCTGATCGAGAACGTCCGCGGCAAGGTCGACTTCGACATCGTCGGCGAACTCCCGAAGAAGAACATCGACACCGGCATGGGGCTCGAGCGGGTGGCCTTCCTCAAGCAGGGCGTCGAGAACATGTACGAGATCGACCAGGTGCGCCCGGTCCTCGATCGCGCCGCCGAGTTGAGCGGACGTCGCTACGGCGCCGACCACGACGACGACGTCCGGATGCGCGTCATCGCCGACCACGTGCGTTCCTCGCTCATGCTCATGAGCGACGGCATCACGCCGTCGAACGAGGGACGCGGGTACATCCTCCGCCGCCTCATGCGACGGACGGTCCGTGCGATGCGTCTCCTCGGCGTCGACACCGCGACGTTCCCCGAGCTGTTCTCCGCGTCGCGCGACGCCATGAAGGCCGCCTACCCCGAGGTCGAGACCGACTTCGGCCGGATCTCGCAGAGCGCCTACGCCGAGGAGGAGACCTTCCTCCGAACACTGGCCAGCGGCACGACCATCCTCGACCTCGCGCTCGAGCAGACCAAGGGCTCAGGCCGGACGGCCCTCGCCGGGGATTCCGCGTTCCTCCTGCACGACACCTACGGGTTCCCCATCGACCTGACCCTCGAGATCGCGGAGGAGGCCGGCCTCTCCGTCGACCGAGACGCGTTCGATTCGCTCATGACCGCCCAGCGCCAGCGCGCGAAGGCCGACGCGAAGGCGAAGAAGAGCGTCCTCGCCGACCTCTCGGTCTACAGCGACATCCGCGCCAAGGGCGAGACCGTGTTCACCGGCTACACCGAGCTCGAGACCGAGAGCCGCATCCTCGGCATCATCGTCGGCGGCCACCCGGTGCAGCGCGCGGTCGCCGGTGACATCGCCGAGGTGATCCTGGCGGAGACCTCGCTGTACGCCGAGTCCGGCGGGCAGGAGGCCGACCAGGGCGTCATCGTCGGACCCGGATACGAGCTCGAGGTGCTCGACGTCCAGAAGCCGGTGAAGGGTCTCATCGCGCACAAGGTGCAGGTGAGCCAGGGCGAGGTGGGCGTTGACGCACCGGCGACGACCATCGTCGATGCGAGCTACCGACGCGGCGCCCAGCAGGCGCATTCCGGTACGCACATCATCCACGCCGCCCTGCGGCAGGTGCTGGGCGAAAGCGCCCACCAGTCCGGTTCGTCGAACAAGGCCGGGTACCTGCGGCTCGACTTCACCTGGAACCAGCCGCTGTCGCCGGCGACGAAGTCGGAGATCGAGGAGATCTCCAACAACGCCATCCGCGACAACCTGCAGGTGACCACCCGCGAGATGGCGCTCGACGACGCGAAGGCACTCGGCGCCATGGCGCTGTTCGGCGAGAAGTACGGCGAGACCGTCCGCGTCGTCGACATCGGCGGGCCGTGGTCGCGTGAGCTGTGTGCGGGCACCCACGTCACCTCCAGCGCCGAGATCGGGTTGATCAACCTCGTCAGCGAATCGTCCGTCGGCTCGACGAACCGTCGGGTGGAGTCGCTCGTCGGTCTCGAGGCCTTCCGCGACCTCGTCGCCGAGCGTGCGCTCGTGTCACAGCTCTCCGGCAGCCTCAAGACGCCGAAGGAACAGCTGCCCGACCGCATCGCCGAACTCGTCGCGAACCTCAAGGCGGCTGAGAAGAAGATCGCCGCGTTCGAAGCCCGTGGGCTGAGCGAACGTCTCCCGGCGTTGGCGCAGACCGCTCACCGCGTCGGCCCGGTGTCGCTCGTCGCCGAGCACCTGGGCGAGCTCGGGTCACCGAACGACGTCAGGACGCTCGTCACGCAGCTCCGCGAGCAGCTCGGCGCGAGCCCGGCGGTCGTCGCCCTGGGCGCGGTCGTCGGTGGGAAGCCCGCGATCGTCGTCGCGACGAACCAGGGTGCCCGCGACGCCGGACTCAAGGCAGGCCTCCTCGTCCGGGTCGCGGCCGGCGTCCTCGGCGGCAACGGTGGTGGGAAGGACGACCTCGCACAGGGTGGCGGCGTCGACGCCACCGCGCTCGGCGACGCCCTCGCGGCGATCGCCCGCGAGATCGCCTGACATGACGGACGGGTTCCGTCGCGGTGTCCGACTCGGGATCGACGTCGGGAAGGCCAGGGTCGGGGTCGCGAGAAGCGATCCCGACGGCCTGTTGGCCACGCCGGTGGAGACGGTCCCACGGGACCTGGGCGGCGACGCCGACATCCGGGCGATCGCGGTCATCGCCGAAGAACTCGGCGCCGTGGAGCTCGTCGTCGGTCTCCCGATCGCCCTGTCGGGGAAGGACACGGCGTCCACACAGGACGCCCGGGAGTTCGCCGCCCGGCTCAGGTCGATCACCGGTGTCCCGGCCCGTCTCGTCGACGAGCGGCTGACGACGGTGACCGCCCACGGCGCCTTGCGCTCCGCTGGGAAACGACAGAAGCAGACGCGCTCGATTGTCGATCAGGTGGCGGCCGTCATACTCTTGCAGTACGCCCTCGACGCCGAACGCGGTTCGGGGCGACCCCCCGGAAGCCCCGTCGACCCGTGAACAGGACGTGCCTGTGTCGAATCTGACACCTGAGAACAACCCAGCAGACGATCCGCTCGCCGACCTCTTCACGTCCGAACGGAACGCCGCGGGGGAGCAGCCGGTGCCACTGTCCCGACGCGAGGCACGTCAGCGGCGGGAGGCCGCCGAAGCCGCCTCGACGCCGCCCGAGCCCGTCGATGAAGACGCCGCGAGCGACACGGCCGGACCGGCCCCGGCCGGCTCCAGATCGGTCGACGCCACGTCCGTCGACGCCCCCTCGACCGCCGCGTCGTCCGGTGACTCCAGCGTCGGCGAGCCGGCCGCGAGCGCCACACCCTTGAGCGGATCGACCTCACGTGCGCCCGAGTCCGACGACACCGAGTCATCGGTGTCCCGGGCCAGGACCATGACCATCCCCGCGTTCGAGGACCTGCTCGCTGAGGACGACACGGCGAACGACAGCGGGCCGCAGCCGATCCATCGGGGGCGCCGTCGTGCGCTGGCCGGCGGGGAACCGCCGAAGCGCCGTCGTGGTCGTCGCGGGCTCATCGCGCTCATCGTGTCGATCGTGGTCGTCGGGGGTCTCGTCGCGTGCGCCGCGGTCGTGTGGACGAGTTACGAGCCGCAGATCCGCAAGGTCCTCGGATGGGAGGAACCGAACGACTACGAAGGTGCCGGCAGCGGCGAGGCCGTCGTCATGGTCAACGAGGGCGACATCGGCGAGGACATCGCGACGAGCCTGCACGACGCGGGGGTCACGAAGTCGTTCGACGCCTTCTACGACCTCCTCCTCGCACAGCCCACCCAGCCGGAGTTCTTCCCTGGTGCCTACAAGCTGAAGCTCAAGATGAGCGCCAAGTCCGCCCTTGCGGCCCTGACCGATGAGGCGAACCGCATGGAGGACACCTTCGTCATCCCCGAGGGCACCGCCGAGCAGGACGCCCTGCCGTCGATCGCGGAGGGCACCGGCATCCCGCTGGAGGAGCTCCAGGCTGCGGCCGCCGACGTCGCGTCCTTCGGTCTCCCCGCCGAGGCGACCTCGCTCGAGGGGTTCCTCTTCCCGGCGACCTACAGCCTCCCCGACGGCGGCGATGCGCACGCCGTCCTCCAGACCCTCGTGAACCGGTCGTTCCAGGCGCTCGACGACGCCGGGGTGAAGCCCGAGGACCGCTGGAAGACCATCGTCCTGGCCTCGCTCATCCAGAAGGAGGCGGGCCTCCGCGACGACTACTACAAGGTGTCACGGGTCTTCCTCAACCGGCTGGACCCGGCCCAGTGGGAGAGCGGTCTGCTGCAGTCCGACGCGACGGTCGCGTACGGGACGGGCAACACCCACCGGGTGTCGACAACGGACGCCGAGCGCGCCGACGCTTCGAACCCGTACAACACCTACGTCCATCCGGGCATGGTCGTGCGACCGATCTCGAACCCGGGCGACCTCGCGATCGATGCCGCCCTGCATCCGGCCGACGGACCCTGGCTCTATTTCGTCACCTGGAACCTCGATTCCGGTGAGACGATCTTCTCCACCACCCAGGAGGAGCACGAGGCCGCGGTCGACAAGTGGCTGTCCTGGATGGACGAGCACCCCGAGTACCAGTAGCGGGAGCGTGGCGCACATGCGTGGAACAGGGCCGGGTCACGGCCAGGACGGGCAGCCGCGGCTCGCCGTGCTCGGCGCGCCCATCGCCCACTCCAAGTCGCCGGCACTGCATGAGGCCGCCTACCGGGTGCTGGGGCTCGACTGGGACTACGGTCGCCACGAACTCGAGGCGGCTGAGCTCTCGGCCTTCCTCGACGACCTCGGCTCGGACTGGCGGGGGCTCTCGCTGACCATGCCACTGAAGCATCGCGCGCTCGAGCTGGCCGACGTGGCCGACCGCGCCGCAACCGAGACCGGGGCGGTCAACACGCTGCGTCTCCGACGAGCCGAGGACGGGTCCCGTCGCATCGAGGGGTTCAACACCGACGTCGGCGGCATCGTCCGCGCGATCGGGGCGGCCGGTGTCGACACGATCGCGTCCGCGGTCGTCCTGGGCGGGGGAGCGACGGCTTCCTCGGCGATCATGGCGGCGGCGGACCTCGGTGCCGAGCACGTCCACGTGGCGCTCAGACGACCGGCCCAGGCGCGACCACTCGAGGACCTCGCCGGCAGGCTGGGGCTGCGGTTCGCCTCAGGGCCGTTCGACGGTGAGACGCCTGACGCACCACTCGTGATCAGCACCCTTCCGGGCGGCGCCCTCACTGAACCGGGTCCGGTCCTGTCCCATGCTCCAGGCGCGCTCCTCCTCGACGTCGCGTACGACCCGTGGCCGAGTGTGCTCGCGGAGGCGTGGTCGCAGGCCGGCGGGTCGGTCCTCAGCGGCCTGTCGATGCTCGTGCACCAGGCGTTGCTCCAGGTCCGGATCTTCGTCCTCGGCGATCCGCTCCTGCCGCTCGACGACGAGACGACGGTGCTCGGTGCGATGCTCGGAACGGTCCACCTCGATCACACCGGGGCGCCGGTCGCCTCGCACTGACCGCTCCGGACGCATCCGTCGCCCACCTGCACACCCGCCGGGCCGTCGACCGAAGGCGCACGGTCGCGTCCCGGCTCTATGGAAGGATAGGACCATGCTTCGTTGGCTCACTGCCGGAGAGTCTCACGGCCCGGAACTCATCGCCGTCCTCGAGGGACTCCCGTCCGGCGTCCCCATCTCCATGGACGGCGTCCGCGCCGACCTCGCCCGACGGAAGCTCGGCTACGGCCGAGGATCCCGCATGAAGTTCGAGGAGGACGAGCTCAACCTGTCCGGCGGCGTCCGCCACGGCTTCTCCATGGGCAGCCCGATCGCGATCCGCATCGGCAACACCGAGTGGCCGAAGTGGGCCGAGGTCATGAGCCCCGAGCCGACCGAGATCTCCGACAAGTCGCGTGGCCGCAGCGCCGCGCTCACCCGTCCGCGCCCCGGCCACGCCGACCTGACGGGCATGCAGAAGTACGGCTTCGACGAGGCGCGTCCCGTGCTCGAACGCGCCAGCGCACGCGAGACCGCTGCGCGCGTCGCCCTCGGCGCCGTCGCGCGCTCCTTCCTCGGCGAGCTGGGCATCACCCTCGTCAGCCACACGCTGTCGATCGGCCCGGTGCGCGTTCCCGAAGACAGCCCGCTGCCGGTCCCGGCCGACGTCGACGCGCTCGACGCCGATCCGCTGCGCTGTTTCGACAAGGCGACCTCGGAGCGCATGGTCGCCGAGGTCGACGCGGCCAAGAAGGACGGTGACACCCTCGGCGGCATCGTCGAGGTCCTGGCCTACGGACTCCCACCGGGACTCGGCTCCTACGTCCACTGGGACCGCCGACTCGACGCACGCCTCGCGGCAGCGCTCATGGGCATCCAGGCCATCAAGGGTGTGGAGGTCGGCGACGGCTTCCTCACGACGACGCGTCGCGGCTCCGCGGCCCACGACGAGCTCGTCCAGGAGAGCGACGGCATCGCCCGGCAGAGCGATCGCGCCGGCGGCACCGAGGGTGGCATGACCACCGGTACCGTCCTCCGCGTGCGCGCCGGCATGAAGCCGATCGCGACCGTCCCGCACTCGCTCCGCACGGTCGACGTCGCGACGAGCGAGGCCGCCACCGCGCACCACCAGCGCTCGGACGTCTGCGCGGTCCCGGCCTCCGGTGTCGTGGCCGAGGCGATGGTGGCCCTGGTCCTCGCCGAAGCGGTGCTCGAGAAGTTCGGTGGCGACTCCGTCCCCGAGACGAAGCGCAACCTCGACGGATACCTGGCAGCGATCCCGTCGAACCTGCGCACGCGAGGCGACCACGCCTCCAGCGCCGATGCCTGAGCAGGCCGCCGATCTCCGACTCCCCGTCGTCCTCATCGGACCGATGGGGTCGGGGAAGAGCCGCGTCGGCAAGCAGCTGGCGAAGCGCCTGGGCCTGCCGTTCGTCGACACCGACAACGTCGTCTCCGGCGAGCACGGAGCGATCGCGCGCATCTTCGAGCGACACGGCGAGGCGCACTTCCGCGCCCTGGAGCGGGCGGCGGTCGCCGCCGCACTCGAGCAGCCGGCGATCGTGTCGCTCGGCGGGGGAGCGGTGCTCGACGAGGACACGCAGCGTCAGCTCGCCGATGCACGCGTCGTGCTGTTGACGGTGACCGAAGAGGCCGTGCTGGCACGAGCCAACCTCGACAAGCGTCCACTCCTCCGTGACGACCCCGGCGCGTGGTCGCGCATCGCCGCCGCCCGGCGTCCCGTGTACGAACGACTCGCGGATGTCACCTTCGACACCTCGCACCGACCCATCTCAGGCATCGTCGACGAGCTCGTCGCCTGGGTGAAGGAGCCTGCATGAGCACCGAACCGACCACCCCGACCGAGCGGACCGTCATCGAGGTGACGGGATCCTCCCCGTACCCCATCACGATCGGGAGAGGGCTGGAGGACGTGCTCGTCGACGCCCTCGGGACCGGCGTGCAGCGGATCCTCATCGTCCACCCGGCGACGCTGGGCGAGAAGGCTGCCAAACTGCGCGAGACCCTGAGCGATCGGTACCAGGTGCTGCTCGCCGAGGTGCCGGACGCCGAGGCAGGGAAACGGGTCGAGGTGGCCGCGTTCTGCTGGGGAGTCCTCGGGCAGGCAGACTTCACGCGCTCCGACGCGGTCATCGGGTTCGGCGGTGGCGCCGTCACCGACCTCGCAGGCTTCGTCGCTGCCACCTGGCTGCGCGGCGTCCGACTCGTGCAGGTCCCCACGACGGTCCTCGGCATGGTCGACGCGGCCGTGGGCGGCAAGACGGGCATCAACACCGCGGAAGGCAAGAACCTCGTCGGCGCCTTCTACGCCCCGGCAGCCGTCGTCTGCGATCTCGACACGCTCGACACCCTCCCGAAGAACGAGATCCTCGCCGGGTTCGCCGAGGTGGCCAAGGCCGGGTTCATCCGCTACCCGGAGATCCTCGATCTCATCGAGGCCGACGTCGACGCCGCGACCGACCCCGAGACACCGGCCTTCCGCCGCTGCATCGAGCTCGCGATCCGGATGAAGGCCGACGTCGTCAGCGAGGACTTCACCGAGCAGGGCCTGCGCGAGATCCTCAACTACGGGCACACGCTCGGGCACGCCATCGAGCACGCCGAGCGGTATCAGTGGCGGCACGGTGCCGCGGTGGCGATCGGCATGATGTACGTCGCCGAGCTGTCCCGCCTCGCCGGCCGGCTGTCGGACGAGGTCGTCGACCGCCACCGTCGCGTCCTGGAGCTCCTCAGCCTGCCGATCGCCTATCCGGTGGGCCGCTGGAACACGCTGCTCGCGACGATGCAGCGCGACAAGAAGACGCGCGGTTCGATGTTGCGGTTCATCGTGCTCGACGACCTCGCCAAGCCGACCGTCCTCCAGGGGCCCGAGACCTCGCTGCTCTTCGCCGCCTACCAGGAGATCGGCTCCTGACCGACGCCGGTGCGCTCCGCGAGCGCTCGTCCCAAACGGATACCCTCGACTCATGACCACCGTACTCGTCCTCAACGGACCGAACCTCGGACGCCTCGGCAGCCGTGAACCCGACGTCTACGGCTCGGCCGACCTCGTTGCGCTGCGCACAATGCTCGAGGCCGACGCGGGCGACGGGACGCGGATCGACCTGCGCCAGACGGACGACGAAGGCGAGCTGATCGGCTGGCTCCACGAGGCCGTCGACTCCGGCACGTCCGTGATCCTCAACCCCGCGGCGTTCACCCACTACAGCTACGGGCTCCGTGACGCGGCGGCCATGGTCACGAAGGCTGGCCTCCTGCTCGTCGAGGTGCACCTCTCGAATCCGCACGCCCGCGAGGCCTTCCGTCACACGAGCGTGATCTCCGGTGTCGCGACCGGCGTGATCGCCGGTTTCGGATTCGACTCGTACCGCCTCGCCCTCGACCTCGTGGTGCGCCGCAGCGCCGAGTGACGTGCGCGGCGCCCTGGTCCACCACGGGTGCATTGGTCACGGGTCCTCGCAGCGGTTACACTCGTTCGTTGGGTCGTATCCGGCCGCACACTTTCCACGAACGGACATTCTCGCGCATGGCTTCTACCGCTGACATCAAGAACGGCATCGTCCTGAACATCGACGGGCAGCTCTGGACGGTGATCGAGTTCCAGCACGTCAAGCCGGGCAAGGGTGGCGCGTTCGTCCGCACCAAGATGAAGAACATCATGACCGGCAAGGTCGTCGACAAGACGTACAACGCCGGCACGAAGATCGACGTCGAGAACGTCGACCGCCGCGACTTCACCTACCTGTACGCGGACGGCGACTCCTTCGTCTTCATGGACAAGAGCGACTACGATCAGATCACCATCCCCGCCGTCGTCGTCGGCGACACCAAGAACTTCCTCCTCGAGAACCAGGACGTCACGGTCGCACTCAACAACGGCAACCCGCTCTACGTCGAGCTCCCCGCGTCGGTCATCCTCGAGGTCACCTACACGGAACCCGGGCTCCAGGGCGACCGCTCGACCGGCGGCACGAAGCCGGCGACCGTCGAGACCGGCTACGAGATCCAGGTCCCGCTCTTCCTCGAGACCGGCACCAAGGTCAAGGTCGACACCCGTACGGGTGACTACCTCGGTCGCGTCAACGAGTGAGCGCTCGTACCAAGGCGCGCAAGCGCGCCCTCGATCTGCTGTACCAGGCCGACGTCCGTCAGCAGACCCTCGCTGAAGTCCTGTCCGCGGAAGCGTCTCGCGCCGTCAGCGAGCCCGACCGCCAGGCCTCGTGGTTGTATGCGAGGGAGATCGTCGACGGTGTCGGTGACCACGCCGAGGAGATCGACGAGCAGATCGAGACGTACGCGCAGGGCTGGACGCTCGCGCGGATGCCCACGGTCGACCGGGCCATCCTCCGGATCGCGATCTGGGAGATCCTGTTCAACGACGAGGTGCCGCACGGCGTCGCCATCGACGAAGCGGTCGAGGCGGCCAAGACGCTGTCGACCGACGACTCGGCCGGCTTCATCAACGGCCTGCTCGGCAAGATCTCGCAGATCAACCCGCGGTGACGATGAGCGACGAGACCGGTGCAGCCCTGCCGCTGAAGCGCGTGCACCACATCGCGATCATCGCCAGCGACTACGAGCGCTCCAAGCGCTTCTACACCTCGGTGCTCGGCTGTGAGCTGCTCACCGAGGTGTACCGGGCCGAGCGCGACTCCTGGATGGGCGACCTCGCCCTGAACGGTGAGTACCTCATCGAGTTGTTCTCCTTCCCTGACCCGCCGGCGCGCGCATCCGGGCCCGAAGCGCTCGGGCTGCGGCACCTCGCCTTCGCCGTCGACGACGTCGATGCCGGCCACGCGCGGCTGGTCGAGCTGGGTGTCCGCGTCGAAGACGTCCGGATCGACCCGCACACCTCGCGCAAGATGCTGTTCTTCTTCGATCCCGACGGCCTCCCGTTGGAGCTCTACGAGGCCTGATCCGACTGCTAGGCTCGGGTGTTGACCAAGACAACCTTTAAGACCGTCCAGAGAGGCGGAGAAGGGAGTCGGCGATGAGCGCACGTACCGTGCTGCACGAAGCTGACATCGCGCGGGCGTTGACTCGGATCTCCCACGAGATCCTCGAGTCCAACCGCGGAGCAGACGACCTCGTGATCCTCGGCATCCCGACGCGCGGGGTCATCCTCGCGAAGCGGATCGCCGCCACGATCTCCTCGATCTCGGGCGCGACCATCGTCTCGGGTGCACTCGACGTCACGATGTACCGCGACGACCTGGCGAAGCACCCGACCCGTGCACCGCAGCCCACGACACTGCCGCCGCAGGGGATCGACGGGCGCACGGTCGTCCTCGTCGACGACGTCCTGTACTCGGGACGCACGATCCGCGCCGCACTCGACGCGTTGACCGACCTGGGCCGCCCGCGCGTCGTGCGGCTCGCCGCGCTCGTCGACCGCGGGCACCGCGAGCTCCCGATCCGGCCCGACTTCGTGGGGAAGAACCTGCCCTCCTCGCAGGCGGAGCGCATCTTCGTCCGGCTCACCGAGTTCGACGGCGACGACTCCGTGACGATCGACGGGAGCGGCGAATGAGGCACCTGCTGTCGACGAAGACCCTCACCCGCGACGAGGCGATCGAGATCCTCGACGTCGCGGAGGACATGGCCGAGACGCAGTTCCGTGAGGTCCGCAAGCTCCCGACCCTCCGTGGGAAGACGGTCGTCAACCTCTTCTTCGAGGACTCGACCCGCACGCGCATCTCGTTCGAGGCTGCCGCAAAACGGCTGTCCGCAGACGTCATCACCTTCAGCGCGAAGGGGTCGAGCGTCTCGAAGGGCGAGAGCCTGAAGGACACCGCACAGACCCTCGCCGCGATGCACGCCGACGCCGTCGTGATCCGACACTCCGCCTCCGGTGCGCCGCAGACCCTCGCCGACAGCGGGTGGATCGACGCCGGCATCCTGAACGCGGGGGACGGGACGCACGAGCACCCGACGCAGGCCCTCCTGGACGCGTTCACAATGCGCAAGCGCCTCCACGGCGAGCGTTCCCGCGGTCGCGCGCTCGACGGGGTGGCGGTGACGATCGTCGGCGACATCCTGCATTCCCGGGTCGCCCGCTCGAACGTCTGGCTGCTCGACACGCTCGGCGCCGAGGTGACTCTCGTCGCCCCGCCGACACTGCTTCCGGTGGACCTCGGCCCGTGGCCGGCCACCGTCCGCTACGACCTGGACGACGCGATCGCCCAGCGTCCCGACGTGCTGATGATGCTCCGGATCCAGTCCGAACGCATGCACGCCGCCTTTTTCCCGAACAGCCGGGAGTATTCCAGGCGCTGGGGGCTCGACGACGAGCGACTCGCCCGCCTCGATCCGGCTAGCATTGTCATGCACCCCGGGCCGATGAACCGCGGTCTGGAGATCTCGTCCGGGGCAGCCGACTCACCCCGGTCGACCGTCCTCGAACAGGTCGCCAACGGGGTGTCGGTCCGGATGGCCGCGTTGTACCTGTTGCTGTCCGGCGATCGAGAGGAATCCACCCGTGTCTGAGCCCACTTCGAACCACGACGTCACGCTGATCACCGGAGCGACGCTCGCCGACGGGACACGCACCGACCTCCTCCTGCGCGACGGACGGATCGCGGAACGCGGCACCGGGCTGAGCGCCGTCGGCGCGACCGTCGTCGACGCGGACGGCCTTCTCGCTCTCCCCGGGCTCGTCGACCTCCACACGCATCTCCGGGAACCCGGGTTCGAGCAGAGCGAGACGGTGCTCACCGGTACGCGTGCCGCAGCCGCCGGCGGCTTCACCGCGGTGTTCGCGATGGCCAACACCTCGCCGGTGGCCGACACGGCCGGGGTCGTCGAGCAGGAACAGTCGCTCGGTGAACGCGCCGGGTACGCGACGGTGCAGCCGATCGGTGCCGTGACGGTCGGCCTCGCCGGAGAGCGGCTCGCCGAACTCGGCGCCATGGCCTCCTCACGTGCCGAGGTCCGGGTCTTCTCGGACGACGGTCTCTGCGTGTCCGACCCGCTGCTCATGCGCCGCGCGCTGGAGTACGTGAAGGCCTTCGACGGCGTGATCGCCCAGCACGCGCAGGAACCCCGGCTCACCGTCGGTGCGCAGATGAACGAGGGCGCCCTCTCCGGCGAACTCGGGCTCACCGGGTGGCCTGCGGTCGCCGAGGAGTCGATCATCGCCCGCGACGTCCTCCTCGCCGAGCATGTGGGTTCCCGCCTCCACATCTGCCACGTCTCGACGGCAGGGTCCGTCGACGTCATCCGCTGGGCGAAGGCCCGAGGCATCCCCGTCACGGCCGAGGTCACGCCGCACCACCTGCTGCTCACGGAGGAGCTGGTGGCGAGCTACGACGCCCGGTACAAGGTGAACCCGCCCCTGCGACGGGCGGAGGACGTCCAGGCGCTGCGCGAGGCACTCGCGGACGGCACGATCGACATCGTCGCGACGGACCACGCACCGCACCCGGTCGAGGCCAAGGACTGCGAGTGGGACGCCGCCGCGAACGGCATGGTGGGCCTCGAGTCCGCCCTCTCCGTCGTGCACGCGTCGATGGTCGCGACCGGGCTCCTGGACTGGAACGACGTCGCCCGGGTGCTCTCGGCGACGCCGGCGAGGATCGGACGGATCACCGGGCAGGGGGCTTCGATCGAGGCCGGAGCTCCGGCGGAGGTCGTGCTCTACGACACCGCCGCCACTCGTCCGTTCGGCACGGCCGACCTTGCCGGCAAGGGCGTGAACTCGCCCTACCTCGGCCTGGAGCTGCCCGGCCGCGTCGTCGCCACCTTCCACCGTGGCTACGCGACCGTCCTGGACGGCGCCGTGCTCCCGACGGAGCAGGTCGCGGCCGCAGCACGCCGCGCCGCGCGATCCGCGGAGGTCGAGCGCTGATGGACGGGCGGATCCTCGCGGCCGTCCTCGTCGCCCTCGTCCTCCTCGGCGTCCTCGCCCTCATGGGCTTCGCCTGGCGACGCCGCGTCGCGCGCGACGCCCAGGTCGGTCCCCTCGCAGAGCTCCCCGACCCGCGGCCGGTCCCGTCACTGACGGTCGAGGTCCTCTACGTCGCGACGTCGAAGCACGACCAGCCGCTCGAACGGCTGGCGTTGCAGGGACTGCGCTACCGATCCCGGGTCACGCTCGAACTGGGAGCCGCCGGAGTCGTCGTCGACGTCCCGGGGGAGCGGCCGACGTTCATCCCGGCAACGAGCATCGTCGGCGTCGACCAGACCAACCTCACGATCGACCGGGTCGTCGAGCCGGGCGGGCTCATCCGCCTGAGCTGGCGTCCCGTCCCGACGGTGATCGCGGACAGCACCTTCCGCGTCCTCGAGCAGGCGGACCGCGCCCGCATCATCGACATCGTCACGAGCATCATCCCCGCCGCGGACGCCGGACTCCGGCCGACCGGCACCTCAGACACCGTCGCCGACGTCACCTCGGCCGACGACTCCACCCCACCGCCTCACGAGAGGGCTTGACCATGACCTCCTTCACCCCACCCAGTCCAGCGGTACTCGTCCTCGAGGACGGCAACCGCTACGTCGGGCACGCCTACGGCGCGACCGGCCGCACGCTCGGCGAGGTCGTCTTCGCCACCGGCATGACCGGCTACCAGGAGACGCTGACCGACCCGTCCTACGCCGGACAGATCGTCCTGATGACCGCGCCCCACATCGGCAACACCGGCGTCAACCGCGAGGACATGGAGTCCGCCCGTGTCTGGGTCGCCGGATACGTGGTGCGCGACGCGTCGCGCGTCGTCTCCAACTTCCGAGCGGACCGCTCGCTCGACGACGAACTCGTCCAGGACGGCGTCGTGGGCATCAGCGGCATCGACACCCGCGCGGTGACGAGGCACATCCGTTCCGCCGGTTCCATGCGCGGCGGCGTGTTCTCCGGTGAGGACTTCGAGTTGTCCGGCGCCGAACAGCTCAGTCTCGTCCGCGCCGGCGCGCAGATGGCCGGTCTGAACCTGTCGAGCCAGGTCTCCACGACCGAGCAGTACACCGTGCCGGCGGTGGGGGAGCGCGTCGGTTCCGTCGCGGTCCTCGACCTCGGCGTCAAGACCTCGACGCTCAACCACCTCGCCGCTCGCGGCTTCGACGTCGTGGTGCTGCCGCAGTCGGTGACCTCGGCCGAAGTCCTCGCGCTCGAACCGAGCGCCCTATTCTTCTCCAACGGACCCGGCGACCCGGCTGCGAGCGACGCGCACGTCGCCCTCCTGCAGGACGTGCTCCGCGCGGGCGTCCCGTACTTCGGCATCTGCTTCGGCAACCAGCTGCTCGGCCGCGCGCTCGGATTCGACACCTACAAGCTGCCGTTCGGCCACCGCGGGATCAACCAGCCGGTCCTCGACAAGGCGACCGGTCGGGTGGAGATCACCTCGCAGAACCACGGCTTCGCGGTGGACCTGCCGATCGAGGGCCGCCACGAGACGCCCGCCGGGTTCGGCCTCGCGGAGGTCAGCCACTACAGCCTGAACGACGAGGTCGTCGAGGGCATCAACTGCATCGACATCCCCGCGTTCTCGGTCCAGTACCACCCCGAGTCCGCCTCGGGTCCGCACGACGCGGTCTACCTGTTCGACCGGTTCCGCGACCTCGTGACCGGCCACGCCACCACTTCCAGCACCAAGGAGAACAACTAGTGCCCAAGCGCGACGACATCAACAGCGTCCTCGTCATCGGCTCCGGGCCGATCGTCATCGGGCAGGCCGCCGAGTTCGACTACTCGGGCACCCAGGCATGCCGCGTGCTGCGCGAGGAGGGCGTCCGCGTCATCCTCGTCAACTCGAACCCGGCGACCATCATGACCGACCCCGACTTCGCCGACGCGACCTACGTGGAGCCGATCACCTGGCAGGTCATCGAGACGATCATCGCGAAGGAGAAGCCCGACGCGATCCTGCCGACCCTCGGCGGCCAGACGGCGTTGAACGCCGCGATCCAGCTGCACGAGCACGGCATCCTCGAGAAGTACGACGTCGAGCTCATCGGCGCGAACTTCGAGGCGATCAACAAGGGCGAGGACCGCCAGATCTTCAAGCAGCTCGTGCTCGACGCGGGCGCGGACGTGGCCCGCTCGTACATCGCCCACACGGTCGAGGAGGCCGTCGGCTACGCCGAGGACCTCGGCTACCCGCTGGTCGTCCGCCCCTCGTTCACCATGGGCGGCCTCGGCTCAGGCTTCGCGTACACCGAGGCGGAACTGCGCCGGATCGTCGGTGACGGCCTCCACCAGAGCCCGACCACCGAGGTGCTCCTCGAGGAGTCGATCCTCGGCTGGAAGGAGTACGAGCTCGAGCTCATGCGCGACACGGCCGACAACACCGTCGTCGTCTGCTCGATCGAGAACGTCGACCCGGTCGGCGTGCACACCGGGGACTCCATCACGGTGGCCCCCGCCCTGACGCTGACGGACCGCGAGTACCAGAAGCTCCGCGACATCGGCATCGACATCATCCGCGCGGTCGGCGTCGACACCGGCGGCTGCAACATCCAGTTCGCGGTCGACCCGGCCGACGGCCGCATCATCGTCATCGAGATGAACCCGCGCGTCTCGCGCTCGAGTGCCCTCGCCTCGAAGGCGACCGGCTTCCCGATCGCGAAGATCGCGGCGAAGCTGGCCATCGGGTACCGACTCGACGAGATCCCGAACGACATCACGAAGGTCACGCCCGCGAGCTTCGAGCCCACGCTCGACTACGTCGTCGTGAAGGTCCCGCGCTTCGCGTTCGAGAAGTTCCCCGCCGCCGACCCGACGCTCACGACCACCATGAAGTCGGTGGGTGAGGCGATGGCGATCGGACGCAACTACGCCACCGCCCTGCAGAAGGCGCTGCGGTCGCTCGAGAAGCGCGGTTCCAGCTTCCACTGGAGCGATGAGTCCCGCAGCGTCGAAGAGCTGCTCGAGGTCATGAAGACCCCGACCGACGGCCGCATCGTCGTCGTGCAGCAGGCGCTCCGCAAGGGTGCCACCGCCGAGCAGGTCTTCGAGGCCACCAAGATCGACCCGTGGTTCATCGACCAGATCGTCCTCATCAACGACGTCGCCGACTGGATCGCCGCGGCGGACCGCCTCGACACCGAGGTGCTCCGGACCGCGAAGAACCACGGCTTCTCGGACGCGCAGATCGGTCGGCTGCGCGGGTTCGGCGAGCAGGAGGTGCGTGAGGTCCGCCACATCCTGGGTGTCCGCCCGGTCTACAAGACGGTCGACACGTGCGCCGGCGAGTTCCCGGCCCTCACCCCGTACCACTACTCGAGCTACGACACGGAGACCGAGGTGGTCGCGAGCGACCGCCGCAAGGTGGTCATCCTCGGGTCCGGCCCGAACCGCATCGGCCAGGGGATCGAGTTCGACTACTCCTGCGTGCACGCGTCCTTCGCGCTGCAGGCCGCCGGTTTCGAGACGATCATGATCAACTGCAACCCGGAGACCGTCTCGACGGACTACGACACGAGCGACCGGCTCTACTTCGAGCCGCTCACGCTCGAGGACGTCCTCGAGGTCATCCACGCCGAGAGCGAGTCGGGCGAACTCGTCGGTGTCGTCGTCCAGCTCGGCGGCCAGACGGCGCTCGGGCTCGCGAAGGGTCTCGAGGCCGCAGGCGTCCCGATCCTCGGCACCACGCCGACCGCCATCGACCTCGCCGAGGAGCGCGGCCAGTTCCAGGAGATCCTGGACGCCGCCGGCCTCGTCGCACCGAAGAACGGCACCGCGGTGGAGATCGAGGGTGCGCTGCGCGTCGCCGAGGAGATCGGCTACCCGGTCCTCGTCCGCCCGAGCTTCGTGCTCGGCGGACGCGGCATGGAGATCATCTACGACAGCGCATCGCTCACGGACTACTTCGTGCGCATCGAGGACCAGGGCATCGTGGGCCCGGCCCAGCCGCTGCTCGTCGACCACTTCCTCGACGACGCGATCGAGATCGACGTCGACGCCCTGTTCGACGGCGAGGAGCTCTACATCGGCGGCGTCATGGAGCACATCGAGGAGGCCGGTATCCACTCGGGCGACTCGAGCTGCACCCTGCCGCCCGTCTCGCTCGGTCGCGCCGAGATCGACCGCGTGCGGAACGCGACGCTCGCGATCGCCCAGGGGATCGGCGTGCGTGGTCTCCTGAACGTCCAGTTCGCGATCGGCGCCGGCATCCTCTACGTCATCGAGGCGAACCCGCGTGCGTCCCGCACGGTGCCGTTCGTGTCGAAGGCGCTCGGCATCCCGCTGGCCAAGGCCGCTTCGCTCATCATGACCGGCGCGACGGTCGCCGAGCTCAAGGACTCGGGGCTCCTGCCCCCGGTCGACGGATCCCGTGTCCCGATCGACTCCCCGGTGTCGGTCAAGGAGGCCGTGCTGCCCTTCAAGCGCTTCCGCACGAAGGACGGCCAGATCGTCGACAGCGTGCTCGGCCCGGAGATGCGCTCCACCGGCGAGGTGATGGGCATCGACAAGGACTTCCCGCGCGCGTTCGCGAAGAGCCAGGAGGCGGCCTACGGCGGCCTGCCGTCGAGCGGAACGGTGTTCGTCTCGGTCTCCGACCGCGACAAGCGTTCGATCATCCTGCCCGTGCTGCGCCTCCAGCAGCTCGGGTTCGACATCCTCGCGACCGACGGCACGGCCGAAGTGCTGAACCGGAACGGCATCAGTGCCCGGACGGTGCGCAAGTACAGCGAGACCACGGCCGCGGGCGAGGACGACTCGATCGTCGACCTGATCAACCGCGACGAGGTCGACATGGTCATCAACACCCCGAGTGGCCGGTCGGCTCGCGCGGACGGCTACGAGATCCGCGCGGCCGCCGTCGCGGCCGACAAGCCGCTCTTCACGACGATCGCGCAGCTCACCGCCGCGGTCGGCTCCTTCGAGGCGCTCGGCGGTGGCTTCGAGGTCCGCTCCCTCCAGGAGTACGCACTCGATCGGGCTGCGCGCTCGTGACGGCTTCCTTCGGAACCCGGCTGGACGAGGTCTTCGTCCGGTCGGGCCGACTCTGCGTCGGCATCGATCCGCACCGCTTCCTGCTCGAGGCTTGGGGACTGCCCGACACCGCCGCCGGCGCGGGGGCCTTCGGCCTCGCCGTCGTCGAGGCCGCAGCCGGTCGCGCCGGGATCGTCAAGCCGCAGGTGGCGTTCTTCGAACGGTTCGGATCGGCCGGGTACATCGCCCTCGAAGGGGTCCTCGCAGCGGCACGCGACGCCGGGCTCCTCGTGATCGGCGACGCCAAGCGCGGCGAGATCGGGACGAGCATGGAGGGCTATGCCGAGGCGTGGCTGACCCCCGGTTCACCGCTGGAGGTCGACGCCCTCACCGTGAACCCCTATCTCGGCTTCGGCTCACTGCACCCGGCACTCGAGCTCGCCGAGCAGCACGGCAAGGGCGTGTTCGTACTGACGGCGACCTCGAACCCGGAGGGTCGGGACGTCCAGCTCGCCGAGGACGGCGCCGGCCTCACCGTCGCGGCGTCGATGCTCGACGAGATCGACCACTGGAACGCACGGCACCACCCCGGATCGACCGGTTCGATCGGCGCGGTCATCGGTGCCACGCTCCGTCTCGAGGAGTTCGGCCTGACGGCGGTACCGCCGACGACCACGCTCCCGATCCTGGCACCCGGTTTCGGCCACCAGGGAGCCGCGGTCGCCGACCTCGGATCCATCTACGGCGACCTCGCGCCGGGCGTCATCGTCTCCGAGTCCCGGAGCATCCTCGCCGCCGGACCCTCGGGGATCGCGGACGCCGTCGAACGTTCCGTCGCAGCCGTGAGGAGCGCCCGTGGTTGACCAGGAGCAGAACCAGCCCAGCAGGAACATGCCGGAGGTCGACCGGGCCGCCGCGTCACGTGAGGCCGTTCGCAAACGTCGCGCCCGCGCGACCGTCAAGGCCTCCATCGCCTCCGGCGCCCGCACCCCGTTGGAGGTGCTCGACGCCGCGACCGCCGATCCGGACGGCATCGAGGGCGGCATCCGCATCACCGAATACCTCCTCAGCATCCCGAGTGTCGGCGTCACCAAACTCGGGCGGATCCTCGAATCGCTCGGTATCTCCTCGGTCAAGCGCCTCGGCGGTCTCGGTCGACTGCAGCGGGATCGCCTCCGCGCCTTCATCGCCGAGCGCTACCCGGGCACGGCGCGCAGCCGACTCGTCGTGCTCGCCGGTCCGACGGCCGTCGGCAAGGGGACGGTCGCCGCGTACATCCGCGACCACTACCCGGAGGTGCACCTCTCCGTCTCGGCCACGACGCGCAAGCCGCGGCCCGGGGAGCAGCACGAGGTGAACTACTACTTCGTGACCGACGACGAGTTCGACGGCCTCATCGAGGGCGACCGCCTGCTCGAGCACGCCACGGTCCACAACGCGTACCGCTACGGCACGCCACGCGAGCCGATCGAGCGTGCGCTCGCAGCCGGCGACAGCGCGCTGCTCGAGATCGACATCCAGGGTGCCAGGCAGGTCCGGGAGGCGATGCCGGAGGCGACCCTGGTGTTCCTGCTGCCGCCGAGCTGGGACGAACTGGTCCGTCGACTCGTCGGACGGGGCACCGAGGACGAGGAGGAACGGGAGCGCCGACTGCGTACTGCGAAGGTCGAACTGGCCGCCGCGGACGAGTTCGACCACCGTGTCGTCAACGACGACGTGGCCCGCGCGGCCCAAGAGGTCGTAGACTTGATGAAGATTCACGGGGATTGACGTCCGACGCGCACCCCGCATCGATCCGATCTTCCCCGAACACAACCACACGAGGAGTGTGAACCTGCATGGCTGACAAGCTCAAGGGCATCATCGACCCGCCCATCGACTCCCTGCTCACCAAGGTCGAGTCCAAGTACGCACTCGTGATCTTCGCGTCCAAGCGCGCGCGCCAGATCAACGACTACTACGCCGACCTCCACGAGGGCAGCCTGTTCGACAACGTCGGGCCGCTGGTCGACTCGTCCGTCGAGGACAAGCCGCTCTCGATCGCGATGCACGAGATCAACGAGGACAAGCTCCAGATCAAGCCGATCGCCGAATAACGCTTCACCACGACGAATCCGCCGGGCGCCAGACGACCGGCGGATTCGTCGTGTCGGGCCCGTTCCCACCACCGCGACGCCCTGCGTCACAGGCGGACGACGTGTCCGAGGCCTCGACTAGAGTGATCAACGGTCGGGCCCCGGAACACCACGACGGCCGATCCCTCCACCATCGCATCACCACTTCCGACGGGAGACCGCATGACCGAGCTGCGCCTGTTCACCTCCGAATCCGTGACCGAGGGGCATCCCGACAAGATCTGCGACCAGATCTCGGACAGCATCCTCGACGCGCTCCTCGAGGTGGATCCGCGCAGTCGAGTCGCCGTCGAGACACTCGTCACCACCGGGCTCGTCCATGTCGCCGGCGAGGTCTCCACGAGCGGCTACGTCGACATCCCGACGATCGTCCGCGAGCGCATCCGGTCCATCGGCTACACCTCGTCCGACATCGGATTCGACGGCGACTCCTGCGGTGTGAGCGTGTCGATCGGCTCGCAGTCCGCCGACATCGCCGCCGGAGTCGACCACGCCTTCGAATCCCGCGAACAGTCCAGCGTCGACGCCTACGACCTCCAGGGCGCCGGCGACCAGGGCATCATGTTCGGGTTCGCGACCACCGAGACGCCGCAGTACATGCCGCTGCCCAGCTGGATCGCGCACCGTCTCGCAGAGCGACTCGCCGAGGTACGCAAGTCCGGCCAGCTCGACTACCTGCGCCCGGACGGCAAGACCCAGGTCACCATCGGGTACGACGGCTTCCTCCCGAAGACCGTGGAGACGGTCGTGGTCTCCACGCAGCACAATCCGGGTGTCTCCACGGAGCAGCTGCGCCGCGACGTCCAGCGTCACGTCATCGAACCGGTCCTCGCGACGGTCGAGCTCGACAGCTCGAACGTGACGCACCTGATCAACCCGACCGGCATCTTCGTCGTCGGTGGCCCGATGGGCGACGCCGGGCTCACCGGACGCAAGATCATCATCGACACCTACGGCGGAGCGGCTCGACACGGCGGTGGGGCCTTCAGCGGGAAGGACCCGTCGAAGGTGGACCGCTCGGCCGCGTACGCCATGCGCTGGGTGGCGAAGAACGCGGTCGCCGCCGGATTCGCCGAACGTCTCGAGGTGCAGGTCGCCTACGCCATCGGCAAGGCCGCGCCGGTCGGACTCTACGTCGAGACCTTCGGGACGGCCCATGTGCCGGAGGCCGACATCACGCGCGCGATCCGCGACGTCTTCGACCTCCGTCCGGCCGCGATCATCGCCGACCTCGACCTGATCCGCCCCATCTACGCCGCCACGGCGGCGTACGGGCACTTCGGCCGCGAGCTCCCCGACTTCACGTGGGAGCGTCTCGACCGGGTGGAGGCGTTGCGGTCAGCAGCCGGGCTGTAGCCGTGGTCGGCGCGAGGGTCGCCAGGGTGGTGCTCGACTCCCCGTTGCCACAGCTCGACCACCTGTTCGACTACGCCATCCCCGACGAACTGGCCGACGACGCCGTGCTCGGCGCGCGCGTTTCGGTCCCGCTGCGCTCGGCGGGTCGGTCGGCGAACGGGTTCATCGTCGACCTCGCCGACTCGAGCGAGTTCGGCGGAGCGCTCAGCCCCTTGAGCTCGGTCGTCTCGTCGGTGCCGGTCCTGACCCCGAGCCTGTGGACGCTCGCACGCCGTGTCGCGGATCGCAGCGCCGGCAGCGCCATGGACGTCCTGCGTCTCGCCATCCCGCCGCGACAGGTCCGGGTGGAGAAGACCTGGGCGGCCGCGACCCCGCCGGAGCCTCCGTCGGTCGAGCGGCGCACCGTCCCGGGGTTCGCCCCCGGCACCCTCGACCGTCTCGTGCCGGGGGAGCGATACGCGATCAGCGCGATCCCCACCCTGACCGCGACGAGCGCGGGCGTGTGGCTCCCCGACTGGTCCTTCACGCTGGCGGCTCTCGCCGTGAACCAGCTGTCCGAGGGGAGGAGTGCGATCCTGTGCGTCCCCGACTACCGGGACGTCGAACACCTCCTGGCGGCGCTCGACGACCTCGGTGTCGGTGCCGCGGTCGCGAGGGCCGACGCCAAGCAGACCCCGGCTGCTCGCTACCGCTCCTACCTGGACGGACTGCATCCGGTGCCCCGGATCGTCGTCGGCAACCGGTCGGCCGTCTATGCACCGGCCCACGACCTCGGACTCATCGCCCTCTGGGACGACGGCGACCCCCTCCACCAGGAACAGCTCGCCCCCTATGTGCACGCGCGCGATGTCGCGTTGACCCGGCAGGAGATGAGCGGATCCGCCCTCGTCTTCGCCGCGCACTCACGCAGTACCGAGGCGCAGCGACTCGTCGAACTCGGCTGGCTGCGCGAGGTCGCACCGACCCCGCCGATACGACCGAGAGTCGTCGTGTCCCGGGCGAGTGGCGACGACGCCATGACGAGCCAGGCGAGGATCCCGTCGAGCGCCTGGCGCGCGGTCGACGAGGCACTGCATCACGGACCCGTGCTGGTCCAGGTCGCGCGGCCGGGGTACGCGCCGCACCTCGCCTGTCGTCGGTGCGGGACGAGGGCCCACTGCTCGGTGTGCCACGGTCCGCTCCAACTCGTCACAGCCCGTTCGCAGCCCTCCTGCCGGTGGTGCGGTCACCTCGCGGCTGGGTGGTCGTGCGAGACCTGTCACGACACCGCGTTCCGTGTCACGGCCGCCGGCACCGGCCGGACCGCCGAGGAACTTGGCCGGGCGTTCCCCCGGTACCGGGTCGTGGTGTCGGACGGCGACACCCCCAAGTTCGAGGTCGGCCCGGAGCCGGCGCTGGTGATCGCGACCCGAGGCGCGGAGCCCGTCGCTGCGGGCGGCTATGCCGCCGTCCTCCTGGTCGACGCCGACCGCATGCTGGCGCGGGAGTCGCTCCGTGTCGCCGAGGACTGCCTACGGTGGTGGTCGAACGCCGCAGCCCTGGCCGCTCCACGCGCGCCGGTGCTGCTGATCGGCGTCGAGGCCCCCGTGGCGAACGCCTTCGCCCTCTGGCAGCAACCGCGGTTCGCGAGCGAGGAGCTCGCCGAGCGCCGAGAGCTCGGGTTCCCTCCCGCGGTCCGGAGCGCGACCCTCACCGGCACCCGCGACGCCGTCGACGCCGCTCTCGCCGCGCTGCCCGCCGAACACCGGAGCCGCGTGCTCGGCCCGACCGTCGACGAGGCGGGCGACAGCGTCGCGATCCTGCGGGTCGACTACGGCCATGCCAGGGCGGTCGCCGAGCAGTTGCGGGCGACCGTCGTCGCGCAGGCGGCGAAGCGTCGACGGCCGACCCCCGGCAGGCGGGCGCCGAAAGCCCCGCCTACACTCAGAGTACGATTCGACGATCCGGAGATGCTGTCATGATCCACCCCGTCCACGAAGTCCGAACCGCATGAGGCTGGTCTTCGCCGGCACCCCCGCCGTCGCCGTCCCGACGCTCGACGCCCTCGTCTCGGCCGGGCACGAGATCGCGGCCGTCGTGACCCGACCCGACGCCCCGCTCGGCCGCAAGCGGGTCCTGACCCCGTCGCCGGTGGCAGCGGCCGCCGAACGGCTCGGGCTCCCGGTCATCCGCGCCGCACGTCTCGACGACGACGCGACGGCGCGGATCGTCGCGCTCCGTGCGGAACTCGGCGTGATCGTCGCGTACGGCGGGCTCGTCCGCGAACCCCTCCTGTCCGCGCCGGCACACGGTTGGATCAATCTGCACTTCTCGTTGCTACCGGCCTGGCGCGGCGCGGCGCCCGTCCAGCGGTCCGTGATGGCCGGAGACGCGGTCACCGGCGCGTCGGTCTTCCAGCTCGTGCCGGCTCTTGACGCCGGAGACGTCTTCGCCACCGTGGAGACGCCGATCGGCGAGGGCGAGACGTCGGGGGAGCTCCTCGACCGGCTCGCCGAGCTCGGCGCACCGCTCACTGCCGAGGTCGTCGCCGCCATCGCCGCCGGCACCGCGGTCGCGGCCCCGCAGCAGGGCGAGGTGTCCCTCGCGCCGAAGCTCGACGGCCAGGACGGCCGGATCGTCTGGGACCGCCCCGTCGCCGACGTGTGGTCGCAGATCCGCGGGGTCACCCCCGAGCCGGGTGCGTTCACCGTCCTCGACGAGGCACGGGTGAAGGTGCACCGCGCCGTCCCCGCATCGACCATGCCGACGGATCCGCCGGCGCCGGGGACGATCGTGTCCGTCGACGGCGTCGTCCTGGTCGGCACGGCGGACACCCCGTTGCAACTCCTGGAGGTGCAGCCGGCGGGACGGACGGCGATGCCGGCCGCCGACTGGTGGCGCGGTGCGTCCACGGGAACCGATCGGCTGGTCACCGCGTGAGCGGCCAGCAGCCCGAGGGCCAGCGACGCCGCGACCGACGGCCCCGCGACGTGGAACCCCGTCGAGGACGCCAGCGTCCCACGCGTCCGCGTGACTCGGCGACCGTGCAGCCGGCACGCCGAGTGGCCTTCGACGTCATCCACGCCGTCAGCACCTCGGACGCCTACGCGAACCTCCTCCTGCCGCACCGGCTGGCCGAGGCGAAGTTGAGTCCGGCGGACGCCGGCCTCGCGACCGAGCTGACGTACGGCACCCTCCGCCGACGCGGGTACTACGACCGGGTCATCGCGCACGCTGCCAAGCGTCCCGTGACCGAGATCGACGACGCGATCCTCGACGTCCTGCGGCTCGGAGCCCATCAGCTGCTCTCCATGCGCGTCCCAGGCCACGCCGCCGTGAACGAGTCGGTCGAGCTCGCCCGCTCCGCGGGTTCACGGTCCGCAGCCGGCTTCACCAACGGCGTCCTCCGCACCATCTCGCGGACCGAACCCGCCGAGTGGGAGCGGATCCTGCTGGCTGAGGCCACGAACGACACCGATCGCCTGGCCGTGAGCACCGCACACCCGGCGTGGGTCGTTCGGGCCATCAGACAGGCGCTCGATCTGCAGGACCGCGGCGACGAACTCGAGGACGCACTGGCCGCGGACAACCTCGCCCCGCAGGTGAACCTCATCGCACTCCCGGGGCTCGCCGACCGGCCGGAGGACGCCGAACCCAACCGGTTCTCGCCGTACGGCTTCCGCAGCGCCGGCGGCGACCCGGTGCAACTCGTCGGAGCCGGCGGCGGGCGCCTCCGCGTCCAGGACGAGGGCTCGCAGCTCGCCGCGCTCGCGCTGACGCGGGCGGTGCCGGTGCGGTCCGGCGAGCGATGGCTCGACCTCTGTGCGGGGCCTGGGGGCAAGGCGGCGCTGCTGGCCGCCGAGGCCCTCGCCGGGGAGGCACGCCTCGACGCGAACGAACTGGTCCCCGCCAGGGCCCGTCTCGTGGAGCGCGCCCTCGCAGGTGTCCCGCTCGACGTGTCGGTCTCGACCGCCGACGGCACGACGCTCGCGGCAGCGCATCCCGAGACCTACGACCGCATCCTCCTCGACGCCCCGTGCACCGGGCTCGGCGCGCTGCGACGACGACCGGAGGCGCGGTGGCGGAAGACGCCGAAGGACGTCTCCGAGCTGACCCGTCTGCAGGGCTCACTGCTCGATGCCGCCATCACCGCGCTCGCTCCCGGCGGGATCGTGGCGTACGTGACGTGTTCGCCGCACGTCGGCGAGACGGCACTGATCGTGGAGAGCGCCCTGCGAGCCCATCCCGGGATGGAGCGGCTCGACACCTCCGCGGTGCTCGACCAGGTCACGACCGAACCGCTCGACGCCGCGGCACCCGGTGGCGCGGTCCAGCTCTGGCCGCACCGCCAGGGCACCGACGCCATGTACATCGCCCTCCTTCGCAAGCCCGCGGAGTCGGCCGGACCCGCTGTCGATCGATAGGCTCGAGCACATGTCCGCGCGCATCAACCCGAGCATCCTGTCCGCCGATTTCGTGAACCTCCAGGCCGACCTGGAGCGGATCGCGAGCGCCGACCTCGTCCATGTCGACGTCATGGACAACCATTTCGTCCCGAACCTCACGTTCGGTCCGCAGATGGTCGGTCGCATCCAGGACGTGTCTCCGGTCCCGCTCGACGTCCACCTCATGATCTCGGACGTCGATCGATGGGCTCCCGGCTACGCCGAGCTCGGGGCGTACTCGGTGACGTTCCACGCCGAGGCCACCAGCGACCCCGTCGCCCTCGCCAGACGCCTGCGTTCCATCGGGGCACGCGCCGGGATCGCCGTGAAGCCCGGCACGCCCATCGAGCCGTACCTGGAACTCCTGCCGGAGTTCGACCAGGTGCTCGTCATGACGGTCGAGCCGGGGTTCGGCGGACAGTCGTTCATGCCGGAGACCATGCCGAAGCTGCAGGCGCTGTCGGCCGAGGTCGCGCGCACCGGTCTCGACGTCTGGCTCCAGGTCGACGGCGGGATCTCCGCGGACACGATCGGGATCGCTGCCGCCGCCGGCGCGGACACCTTCGTCGCGGGGTCGGCGGTCTACAGCGGTTCCGATCCGGCGTCGAACATCGCGCTCCTCCGGGCCGCCGCCGAGGCGTCGACGCACACCCACTGACCCGGCGGGCCGGTCGAGCGCGTCCGCGGTGCGCACCGCCGCCCGGAACCGGTACCCTGGAGCACGTGAAAACCTTCGACGAGCTGTTCGACGAGCTGCGCCTGAAGGCCGAGACCCGGCCGGAGGGTTCCGGCACCGTCCGCGAACTGGACACGGGTGTGCACGGCATCGGGAAGAAGATCGTCGAGGAGGCCGCCGAGGTGTGGATGGCCGCCGAGTACCAGAGCGACACCGAGACGGCCGAGGAGATCTCCCAGCTGCTCTACCACGTGCAGGTGATGATGGTGGCGAAGGGGCTCACCCCCGCCGACGTCTACCGACATCTGTAGGAGCTCGTCGCGGCGCATCCGCCGCGCCTCCTGATCACCCTGTCGAGACACCGTCGCACAACACGAAAGTCACCCCATGCTGAGAGTCGCCGTGCCCAACAAGGGCTCGCTGTCCGAGACCGCCGTCGAGATGCTGCAGGAGGCCGGCTACGCGACCCGTCGCGACACCAAGGAGCTCCACGTCGTCGACGCACGGAACGACGTCGAGTTCTTCTACCTCCGTCCGCGCGACATCGCGACCTACGTCGGTTCCGGCGCCCTCGACATCGGCATCACGGGGCGCGATCTGCTCCTGGACTCGCACTCCGCCGCCACCGAACTCGCCGAGCTGGGCTTCGGCGGCTCGACGTTCCGCTTCGCCGGTCCGGCCGACGAATTCTCCGAGCTCTCCGATCTCGCGGGGAAGACCGTCGCCACCAGTTACCCCGGCCTCGTCGGCAACTTCCTCCGCGACGCCGGTGTGGATGCCACGCTCGTCCACCTCGACGGTGCGGTCGAATCGGCGGTCCAGCTCGGGGTCGCGGACGCGGTGGCGGACGTCGTGTCCACCGGCACGACCCTCCGGAAGGCCGGCCTCGGCATCTTCGGCCCGGTGATCCTCGACTCCACCGCCGTGCTCATCGCGTCGCCGGAGACGAAGCCCACCACGGCGACGCTCATCCGCCGCCTGCAGGGCGTGCTCGTCGCGCGGCAGTACGTGCTCGTCGACTACGACCTCCCGGTCCGGCTGCTCGAGCAGGCGACCGCCGTCGCCGGTGGCATCGAGTCGCCGACGATCTCGCCGCTCCGCGACCCAGAGTGGGTGGCGGTCCGGGTCATGATCCCTCGCGGCGACGCGAACGACGTCATGGACCGCCTCTACGAGCTCGGCGCACGCGCCATCCTCGTCACGGCCATCCACGCCGCCCGACTCTGAGTCGCCCCTCCATCATCACCCGCCCCAGTCGCCCTGCGGAGGCCTCCGTGTCACTCGCCACCCGAGTCATCCCCTGTCTCGACGTCGCCGACGGGCGCGTCGTGAAGGGCGTCAACTTCCTCGACCTCCGCGATGCCGGCGATCCGGTCGAGCTCGCGAAGCGCTACGCCGAGCAGGGCGCCGATGAACTGACCTTCCTCGACGTCACGGCCACCGTAGCCGAACGCGACACCACCTACGACCTCGTCAGCCGCACCGCCGAGCAGGTCTTCATCCCGCTCACGGTCGGCGGCGGGGTCCGCTCGACCCAGGACGTCTCCCGGCTGCTGGCCAGCGGAGCGGACAAGGTCGGCGTGAACAGCGCCGCGATCGCCCGGCCGGAGTTGCTGGGGGAGATAGCCGACCGATTCGGCGCTCAGGTCCTCGTCCTCTCCCTGGACGTGAAGCGACACGCCGGCAGCGCATCCGGATGGATCGTCACGACACACGGCGGCCGACGAGAGACCGAGCTCGACGCGCTCGCCTGGGCGACCGAGGCGATCGAACGCGGTGCGGGCGAGCTGTTGGTGAACTCGATCGACGCCGACGGCACCAAGGCCGGGTTCGACACCGAGCTCATCAGCGCCATGCGCGAGATCAGCCGGGTTCCCGTCATCGCGTCCGGGGGAGCAGGCCGCCTCGCCGACTTCCCACCCGCCATCGCCGCGGGTGCCGACGCCGTCCTCGCCGCGAGCGTCTTCCACAACGGCGAGTTGACGATCGGCCAGGTCAAACAGGAACTCGCCGACGCCGGTTGGACGGTGCGGGCATGAGCGCGGACATCACCATCCCGGTGGGCGCCGACCCGGAGACCGCGATCGGCCAGCTCACCTTCGACGCGCATGGCCTGCTTCCCGCGATCGTGCAGCAGTGGGACTCACGCGAGGTGCTCATGCTCGGGTGGATGGACGCCGAGGCCGTCCGCCGGACGATGACCGAGGGGCGGGTCACCTACTGGTCCCGGTCACGACAGGAGTACTGGCGCAAAGGGGACACCTCCGGCCACGTGCAGTTCGTCCGGTCGCTCGCCTACGACTGCGACGGGGATACCCTGTTGGTGGAGGTCGATCAGCACGGTGCCGCCTGTCACACGGGGACGCGCAGCTGTTTCGACGGCCGGAGCCTCGACGTCGTCACAGCACCGACGCCGACACCATGAATCGAGTTGGAGCATGACCGAGAGCACTGCAGCACCCCAGTCCGGACCGGTGGAGCCGCCGAGGCCCGACGAACCGTCCGCGGCTGACGAGCTCGAGTCACGAGCTCTGCGCAGTCGTCAGCGCCGCCTGAAGACCCTGCTCCTCGTCACCGCCGTCCTCGCCGACGCGCTCATCCTCGCGGCATGGACCCAGACCTGGCTCTCGATCAGCCTCGTGGGCGTCGGCCCACACTCCGGCGCGCTCGACGTGGTCGGCTCCGTCGCCGCTCCCGCTCTGTCCGCACTCGCCCTGGCCGGTCTCGCCCTCGTCGCGGCACTGGCCATCGCCGGGCCGGTGTTCCGCATCATCCTCGGCCTGCTGGAGGCCGTGATCGGCGCCTGCGTCATGATCTCGTCGATCGCGGTGCTCGCCTCGCCGGCGACCGCAGGCGCGGCGGCCGTGACCGAGGCCACGGGCGTGGCCGGAAGTCAGTCGACCATCGACCTCGTCGCGGCGACCACGCTCACCGCGTGGCCGGCGATCACCCTGGTGCTCGGCGTCGTGCTCGGCCTCGCCGGGCTCGCGACCGTGCTCACCCACCGCCGGTGGCCCGGTCCGTCGAAGAAGTACCAGGCGGTCCGGTTCACCCAGGTGGAGACGGCCCCGAGCGCCGACCCGGTGGGCGCCTGGGACGACCTCAGCCGCGGCGACGACCCGACGCGCTGACCGCTCCGCCGACTCACGACGGCACCCCGGGCCACCTGGGAACTCGTGGCCCACGCACGGAACCGCGCACCGCTTGCCGGTACACTGGAACCCGCACTCGCACAGAAGGAGAACCATGAGCACCGACCCCTCGGACCCCGGCCACGGACACTCGCCCGCCGCCTGGACGGCCGTGATCATCATGTTGGTCGCGTTCGCCGCCGGTACGGTCTTCTTCTGGCTCGACATGCCCGTCCTCGTGTGGGCGTCGGCCGGCCTCCTCCTCCTCGGGTGGATCACGGGCGGTGTCCTCGCCAAGGCGGGATACGGCGTCGGTGGGTCCAAGACCGTGGCGAAAGAGCACTGAGCATGCTCGCCGACCTGATGGCCGGCGCGAAGGAGGACGCCCTCGGGCGCCTCGCTGGCCGTCCGGCTGCAGTCGTCGAAGCCGCTGCCGTCGAGGCCCCTCCGGCCATCGACGCCCTCGCTGCGCTCGCCCCGGCCGACCAGGTCAAGATCATCGCCGAGGTCAAGCGGTCCAGCCCGTCACGCGGCGCATTGGCCGACATCCCCGACCCGGCGCTCCTCGCCTCGCTCTACGAGCGGGGTGGAGCCAGCGCGGTCAGTGTGCTGACCGAGGGCCGGAAGTTCGGTGGTTCGCTGCAGGACCTCGAGGCCGTCCGGGCCGCGATCCGCATACCGGTCCTGCGCAAGGACTTCATCTCCTTGCCGTACCAGGTGTTCGAAGCCCGGGCATCCGGCGCCGACCTGGTGCTCCTGATCGTCGCCGGACTCGATCAGGCCACGCTGTCGTCGCTGCACGAGCTCGTCGTGCAGCTCGGCATGACGCCACTGGTCGAGACCCATTCAGCCGATGAGCTGTCGAGGGCGAGCGACATCGGCGCCCGGCTCATCGGCGTCAACGCGCGGAATCTCAGCACCTTCGAACTCGACCAACACCTCTTCGGCTCGTTGACCGACCGTTTCCCCGCCGACGCCGTCAAGGTGGCCGAGTCCGCCGTGCTCCGCGCCGCCGACGTCGCCGCCTACCGACGTGACGGCGCCGACGTCGTCCTGGTCGGCGAGGCGCTCGTCACCGGCGACCCCGTCGCCACCCTCGAACAGTTCCTGGGAGCCACCGCATGACCATGTCACCAGCCACCCCCGCCCACGCGGAATCGACGCACCTCCGAGACGAGGCAGGCCCGTTCTTCGGCGACTTCGGCGGACGCTACATGCCTGAGGCGCTCATCGCCGCGGTCGACGAACTCGCGACGGCCTACGAGGCCGCCAAGGCCGACGAGAGCTTCCAGGCCGAGCTCACGACGCTGCTCCGCGACTACGCCGGCCGCCCGTCGATCATCACCGAGGTGCCCCGCTTCGCCGCATCGGCGGGCGGCGCGCGCATCTTCCTCAAGCGCGAGGACCTCAACCACACCGGCTCGCACAAGATCAACAACGTCCTGGGCCAGGCGCTCCTCACGAAGCGCATCGGCAAGACCCGCGTCATCGCCGAGACCGGAGCCGGTCAGCACGGTGTGGCCACGGCCACCGCGGCCGCACTCTTCGGCCTCGACTGCACGATCTACATGGGCGAGGTCGACACCGAACGCCAGGCGCTCAACGTCGCCCGGATGCGACTCCTCGGCGCGACCGTCATCCCCGTGACGACCGGATCGCGGACCCTCAAGGACGCCATCAACGAGGCGTACCGCGACTGGGTCGCCTCGGTCGAGACGACGAACTACATCTTCGGCACCGCAGCTGGCCCACACCCGTTCCCAGTGATGGTGCGCGACTTCCAGAAGATCATCGGCGAAGAGGCCCGCGCACAGCTCCTCGAGTTGAACGGTTCACTCCCGGACGCGGTCGTCGCCTGCGTCGGCGGCGGCTCCAACGCGATCGGGATCTTCCACGCCTTCCTCGACGACGCGGACGTCGCGCTCTACGGGGTCGAGGCGGCCGGCGAGGGCGTCGACACCCCACGGCATGCCGCGTCCATCGGACGCGGTCGTCCGGGCGTCCTCCACGGTGCCCGCACCTTCGTCCTGCAGGACGACGACGGCCAGACCGTCGAGTCCCACTCGATCTCCGCCGGGCTCGACTACCCGGGCGTCGGACCGGAGCACGCCTGGCTCGCCGACACCGGGCGGGCGACGTACGTCCCTGCCACGGACGCCGAGGCGATGGAGGCCTTCCGACTCCTGAGCCGCACCGAGGGCATCATCCCCGCGATCGAGTCCGCACACGCGCTTGCCGGGGCCATCGTCCTCGGCAAGGAGCTCGGCCCCGAGGCGACCATCCTGATCAACCTCTCCGGGCGCGGAGACAAGGACGTCGAGACGGCTGCGACCTACTTCGGTCTCCTCGACGAGGCCGGGCGGAACGCATGACCGCCCCGGCCACCGGTCACACGACGGTCTCACCGGTCGCATCGGCGATCGACGCGGCCTCCGTGGACCGCCGCGGCGCCCTCATCGGATACCTCCCCGTCGGGTTCCCCGACCTCCAGACGAGCATCGACGCCGCCATCGCGCTCGCGCAGAACGGCGTCGACGTCCTCGAGCTCGGCGTGCCCTACTCGGACCCCGTCATGGACGGAGCGGTCATCCAGGCCGCGACGATGACGGCTCTCGCGGAGGGGTTCCGGTTGCGCGACGTCTTCACGGCGATCAGCGCCATCCGCGCCGCCGTGGACGTCCCGGTCCTTGTCATGACGTACTGGAACCCGGTGCTGCAGTACGGCGTCGACCGGTTCGCCTCCGATCTCGCAGCGGCCGGGGGAGCCGGGCTCATCACGCCCGACATCACCCCCGACGCCGCCGCGGACTGGCTCGACGCCAGCGAACGACACGGCCTCGACCGGGTCTTCCTCGCAGCCCCGACCTCGAGCGACGAGCGCCTGTCGCTCGTGACCGAACACTCCCGCGGCTTCGTCTACACCGTCTCCACGATGGGCATCACCGGTGCCCGGCAGGACCTCGACGCCGCCGCGAAGACCCTCGTCGGTCGGCTCCGCACGGCCGGGGCACAGCACGCGTGCGTCGGCATCGGCATCTCGACCGCGGAGCAGGTCCGCTCGGTCCTCGAGTACGCCGACGGAGCCATCGTCGGATCCGTGTTCGTCAAGGCACTCGCCGACGGCGGTGTCCCGGCGATCACCGAGGTCGCCCGTTCACTCGCGGCCGGCACCGCCCGCTGAGGGTATCCTCAGCACGTCCGCGATGCTGAAAGCCCTACACTCGATCAGAGTTCGTAACGAAAGGCGACCACTGCAGTGATTGCACCCCTCAGCATCCCGAGCCCGAACCCGGACATCGCGACCTTCAGCGTGGGCCCGTTCACGGTGCACATGTACGCGCTCTGCATCATCGCCGGGATCATCGCCGCCACCATCCTCACCTCCCGGCGGCTGACGAAGCGCGGTGCCGAGCCGGGCATCGTGCTCGACATCATCCTGTGGGCCATCCCCTTGGGGATCATCGGTGCGCGGATCTTCCACGTCCTGACCCACCCCGGCGACTACTTCTACCCGGGTGCGGACCTCCTGCGGACGCTCTACATCTGGGAGGGCGGCATCGCGATCTTCGGTTCGCTCATCGGTGGAGCGGTCGGCGCCTACATCGGCTGCCGCATGACGGGGATCCGGTTCTGGACCTTCGCCGACGCCCTCGCGCCCGGCCTGCTGCTCGCCCAGGCGTTCGGTCGCCTCGGCAACTACTTCAACCATGAGCTCTACGGGCTCCCCACGGACCTGCCCTGGGGCCTCGAGATCGAGGCCAGCAACCCCGCGTTCCCGATCGGTCTGCCCGCCGGCACGCTCTTCCACCCCACGTTCCTGTACGAGATCATCTGGAACCTGCTGGGGGTGGCCGTCATCCTCTGGATCGGACACCGCTTCAACCCGCAGTGGGGCCGCCTGTTCGGTGTCTACCTCATCTGGTATGGAGCCGGTCGCACGGTCTGGGAGACCATCCGGATCGACCCGAGCGAGTACCTCTTCGGCATCCGCGCCAACGTCTGGGCCGCGATCCTCGCGATCGTCGTCGGACTTGCGATCATCGTCATCCAGTCGCGTCGCCACACGGGCGCCGAGCCGTCGCCGTACGTCCCCGGCCGTTCCTGGGCCGATCCGAAGGCTGCGGTAGACTACTACGACACCGACGCGGAGAACCTGGGGCTGCGCAGTGCCTCCGCCGACGACGATGCCGACGGATCAGACCGCACTGCGTCCTCCACTCCGTCGTCCGAAGCCACGGTCGCCACAAGCAAGACCGGCTCTCGCTCCTAGGCTGAACGCACCCTCGTCGGCCCGGTGGATCCCGGCTCAGCAGGGGATCCATCACCCGTTTCATCCCAGGGCCAGCGACGTCCCCTTCTGATCCCCTTTCGTGAGGACGGTAATTCCATGGCGCATGCACCGTACGCTTCGTTCAGCTCGGTTCCGCCCAAGCAGGGCATGTACGACCCGGCGAACGAGAAGGACGCCTGTGGCCTGGCGATGGTCGCGACCCTGACGGGCGAGGCCTCGCACAGCATCATCGACGCGGCGCTCGGTTCGCTCCGCAACCTGGAGCACCGCGGCGCGATCGGTTCCGACGCCGGGACCGGCGACGGCGCGGGCATCCTCACCCAGATGCCCGACGCCTTCCTGCGCGGCGTCGCCGGATTCGAACTGCCGCCGCTCGGCGCGTACGCCGTGGGCATCGCCTTCCTGCCCACCGATGCCTCCGAGCGCGCACAGCTCCAGACCCGCATCGCCGCGATCGCCGCCGAGGAGGAACTCACCGTCCTCGGCTGGCGCGAGGTGCCGGTCGACCCCGACGAGTTGGGGAAGCTCGCCCGTGCGGCCATGCCGGCGTTCGAGCAACTGTTCGTCACCGGGTCCGGAGCCTCGACGCCGACCGGGATCGCCCTCGACCGACTCGCCTTCCGGCTCCGGAAGCGGGCGGAGCGCGAGCTCGGGGCGTACTTCATCTCCCTGTCGAGCCGCACGCTCGTCTACAAGGGCATGGTCACGACGCTCCAGCTCGAACCGTTCTACCCCGACCTGTCCGACGAGCGGTTCGCGACCAAGCTCGCCATCGTCCACTCGCGGTACTCCACCAACACGTTCCCGTCCTGGCCGCTGGCCCAGCCGCTGCGCATGATGGCGCACAACGGCGAGATCAACACGGTCGAGGGGAACCGCAACTGGATGCGCGCGCGGCAGTCGCAGCTCGAGTCCGAGCTCATCGGCGACATCCGCCCGCTGCTCCCCATCATCACGCCCGGAGCGAGCGACTCCGCCTCGTTCGACGAGGTCCTCGAGCTGTTGACACTGACCGGACGGTCCCTCCCGCACGCCATGATGATGATGGTCCCCGAGGCCTGGGAGAAACAGACCGGGCTGTCGCAGGAGCGACGCGACTTCTACGAGTTCAACTCCATGCAGATGGAGCCGTGGGACGGTCCGGCCGCCCTCACCTTCACGGACGGCTCACTCGTCGGCGCGACCCTGGACCGGAACGGCCTGCGTCCCGGTCGGTGGCTGGAGACGACCGACGGTCTCGTCGTCCTGGGTAGCGAGATCGGCGTCCTCGACGTCGACCCGAGCCGCGTCAAGCGCAAGGGCCGCCTGCGTCCCGGGAAGATGTTCCTCGTCGACACCGAGGCCGGGCGGATCATCGAGGACGACGAGATCAAGGACGAGCTCTCGGCTTCGGCACCCTGGGGCGACTGGCTCGACGCCGGACGCATCAACCTGAGCGACCTGCCGGAGCGCGAGCACATCGTGCACACGCCGGCATCCGTCACCCGCCGCCAGCGGACCTTCGGGTACACCGAGGAGGAGGTGCGCATCCTCCTGCAGCCCATGGGCCAGAACGGTGCGGAGCCGCTCGGCGCGATGGGCTCGGACACCCCGATCGCGGTGCTCTCCGACCGCCCTCGGCTCCTGTTCGACTACTTCGTGCAGCAGTTCGCCCAGGTCACCAACCCGCCGCTCGACTCGATCCGCGAGGAGGTCGTCACCTCGCTGAAGCTCGGGCTCGGCCCGGAGCGCAACCTCCTCTCGTGGGGCCCCGAGCACGCCAAGCAGGTCGTCCTCGACTTCCCGGTCATCGACAACGACGAGCTCGCCAAGATCCAGCACATCGACCCGAACCCGGCGAGCCCGCTGACGACGACCGTCAAGGCGCTCTACCGCGTCGAGGACGGCTCGGCCGGACTCGAGACGCGCCTGCGCGAGATGTGCGACGAGGTCGACCAGGCGATCCTCGCCGGCTCGGAGTTCATCGTCCTGAGCGACCGCGACTCGAACTCCGACCTCGCGCCGATCCCGTCGCTACTCTCGCTCGCCGCCGTGCACCACCACCTCATCCGCGCCGAGAACCGGATGAAGGTCGGGCTCGTCGTCGAGGCCGGCGACGTGCGCGAGGTCCACCACGTCGCGCTGCTCATCGGCTTCGGCGCCTCCGCGATCAACCCGTACCTGGCCATGGAGAGCTGCGAGGACCTCGTCCGCAGCGGCCTCATCCAGGGCGTCACCCGCGAGCAGGCCGTCAAGAACGTGATCAAGGCGCTCGGCAAGGGCGTGCTCAAGATCATGTCGAAGATGGGCATCTCCACGGTGTCCTCCTACGCCGGAGCACAGGCCTTCGAGGCCGTCGGCCTGAGCCAGCAGCTCGTCGACAGCTACTTCACGGGTACGGAGACGAAGCTCGGCGGTGTCGGCATCGAGGTGATCGCCGAGGAGAACGCGAAGCGTCACCGGTACGCCTACCCCGAGGACGCCGCATCGACGGCCCACGAGCGCCTGCAGTCCGGCGGTGAGTACCAGTGGCGTCGCGACGGTTCGCCGCACCTCTTCAACCCGGAGACGGTCTTCAAGCTCCAGCACGCGACCAAGACGCGCCGGTACGACATCTTCCGCGAGTACACCCACATGGTCGACTCCCAGGCGGCCCAGCTCATGACGCTCCGCGGGATGTTCACCCTCCGCACCGGTGCCCGCCCGCCCGTCCCGCTCGACGAGGTCGAGTCGGTCGCCTCGATCGTGAAGCGGTTCTCGACCGGCGCGATGAGCTACGGCTCCATCTCGCGTGAGGCGCACGAGACGCTGGCGATCGCGATGAACCGCATCGGTGCCAAGTCGAACACCGGTGAGGGTGGCGAGGACGTCGACCGGCTCCTCGACCCGACGCGCCGCAGCGCGATCAAGCAGGTCGCCTCCGGCCGGTTCGGCGTGACGAGCATGTACCTCACGCACGCCGACGACATCCAGATCAAGCTCGCCCAGGGCGCGAAGCCCGGTGAGGGCGGGCAGTTGCCGCCGACGAAGGTCTACCCGTGGGTGGCGCGGACGCGTCATGCCACGGCGGGCGTCGGCCTCATCTCGCCGCCGCCGCACCACGACATCTACTCCATCGAAGACCTCAAGCAGCTCATCTTCGACCTGAAGCGTGCGAACCCGAAGGCCCGGATCCACACCAAGCTGGTCAGCCAGTCCGGCATCGGTGCCGTGGCCGCAGGCGTCGCGAAGGCGCTCTCGGACGTCATCCTCGTCTCCGGTCACGACGGCGGAACCGGCGCGAGCCCGTTGAACTCCCTGAAGCACGCGGGCACGCCCTGGGAGCTGGGTCTCGCTGAGACGCAGCAGACCCTCATGCTCAACAACATGCGCGACCGCGTCGTGGTGCAGGTCGACGGTCAGATGAAGACCGGACGCGACGTCGTCATCGGCGCACTGCTCGGCGCGGAGGAGTTCGGCTTCGCGACGGCACCGCTCGTCGTCTCCGGGTGCGTCATGATGCGCGTGTGCCACCTCGACACCTGCCCGGTCGGCGTCGCGACGCAGAACCCGGTGCTGCGCGAGCGGTTCACCGGCAAGCCGGAGTTCGTCGTGAACTTCTTCGAGTTCATCGCCCAGGAGGTGCGCGAGTACCTCGCCGAGCTCGGGTTCCGGACGCTCGAGGAGGCGATCGGCCACAACGAACTGATCGACGCCGACCGGGCGATCGACCACTGGAAGGCGTCCGGGCTCGACCTGGCCCCGGTCCTCGTGGGTCCCGTCTTCGCCGACGACGAGCCGCGGATCAACCGCCGGCCGCAGGAACACGAGCTCGAGAAGCACTTCGACCAGCAGCTCATCACGGCCGCCTCGGACGTGCTCGAACACGGTGGCCACTTCTCGGTCGACCTGCCCATCCGCAACACGGAGCGGGCGGTCGGCACCATGCTCGGCCACGAGGTCACCAGGCGGCACGGCGAGAACGGGCTCCCGGCAGGGAGCATCGACATCACCCTGCGCGGCTCGGCCGGGCAGTCCTTCGGCGCGTTCCTCCCCGGCGGCATCGCGCTGCGGCTCATCGGCGACTCGAACGACTACGTCGGCAAGGGCCTGTCCGGCGGACAGATCGTCGTCCGGCCATCCGAGCGCGCCGCCTTCGCGCCCGAGGAGAACGTGATCGCCGGCAACGTCATCGGGTACGGCGCGACCCAGGGCACCATGTTCCTGAGCGGGATCGTCGGCGAGCGGTTCCTGGTGCGCAACTCCGGCGCCACGGCGGTCGTCGAAGGCGTCGGTGACCACGCGCTCGAGTACATGACGGGCGGTCTCGCCGTCATCCTGGGCCAGACCGGCCGGAACCTCGGCGCGGGCATGTCCGGCGGCACGGCCTACGTGTTCGACCTCGAACGCGACCAGGTCAACCGAGACTCCCTCGCCTCGGGGGAGCTCACCCTGTCCGAACTCGACAGTGCCGACGCCGAGATCGTCCGCGACCTCCTCGAACGGCACGTCGTGGAGACCGGTTCTCCGCTGGCCGGCCGGCTGCTCGCCGACATCGAGGACTCACTCGCCCGCTTCGTCAAGGTCCTGCCGCGTGACTACGCGGCGGTCCTGGCGACCCGACAGACCGCACTCGACGAGGGGCTCGACCCCGACGGCGACATCGTATGGAACCGAATCCTGGAGGTGACCGGTGGCTGATCCCAAGGGATTCCTGAAGGTACCGGAGCGCGAGCTCCCGAAGCGCCGGCCCGTGCCGGTCCGCATCATGGACTGGAAAGAGGTCTACGAGCAGAGCGACCCCGCGACCGTCCGCAAGCAGGCTGGTCGCTGCATGGACTGCGGCATCCCGTTCTGCCACCAGGGCTGCCCCCTGGGCAACCTCATCCCGGAGTGGAACGACCTCATGTGGCGCGGCGAGGGACGCTCGGCCATCGAACGGCTGCACGCCACGAACAACTTCCCGGAGTTCACGGGCCGTCTCTGCCCGGCGCCGTGCGAGAGTTCGTGCGTGCTGGGCATCAACCAGCCCGCCGTGACCATCAAGCAGGTCGAGGTCTCGATCATCGATCAGGCGTTCGCCAACGGTTGGGTCGAGTCCCACCCGCCGGAGCGACTGACCGGCAAGACGGTCGCCGTCGTCGGCTCCGGGCCGGCCGGCCTCGCCGCAGCCCAGCAGCTGACGCGTGCTGGCCACACCGTCGCGGTCTACGAGCGCGACGACCGCATCGGTGGTCTGCTGCGCTACGGCATCCCCGACTTCAAGATGGAGAAGAAGCACCTCGACATCCGGCTGAAGCAGATGCAGGACGAGGGCACCCGGTTCCGCGCCGGCGTGAACATCGGGGTCGACATCAGCTGGGACGAGCTCCGCGCCCGCTACGACGCCGTCGTCATCGCCACCGGCGCGATGGTGCCACGCGACCTCCCGATCCCCGGTCGTGACCTCTCCGGGGTCCACTTCGCGATGGAGTACCTCGTGCAGGCGAACCGCGTCGGCGCCGGCGACACGGTCGCCGACCAGATCACGGCGGAGGACAAGCACGTGGTGGTCCTCGGCGGCGGCGACACCGGTGCCGACTGCATCGGCACGGCGCACCGTCAGGGTGCCGCCTCCGTCACGAACCTCGCCATCGGCACGCAGCCGGCGGGGGAGCGGCCCGAGCACCAGCCGTGGCCCATGATGCCGACGCTCTTCGAGGTCGCGAGCGCACACGAGGAGGGCGGCAACCGCGAGTACCTGGTGTCGACCGTCGAGTTCCTCGCCAACGAGGCCGGCGAGGTGCGGGCGATCCGCGTCGCCGAGACGGAGTTCGTCGACGGCCGTCGCGTGCCGAAGAGCGGCACCGAACGTGAGATCCCGGCCGACCTCGTGCTCCTCGCGCTCGGATTCACGGGCCCGGAGGGCGAGACCCTCGAGTCGCAGTTCCAGCTCCCCTTCACCGGGCGCGGCAACGTGGCACGGGAGCACGATTACCAGACCAACCAGCCCGGCGTGTTCGTCGCGGGCGACGCCGGTCGTGGCCAGTCCCTCATCGTGTGGGCGATCGCCGAGGGCCGCGCTGCGGCGGCGGCCGTCGACCAGTACCTCGAGGGCGAGACCCAGCTTCCCTTCCCGGTCCGTCCCACGGACCAGCCCATCTCCCTCTAGGCTTTCAAGCGGACGACAAGCGTCGGACGCATCATGCCGAGCAGTGAGTACCGAAGCGCCTCGCGCGCAGAAATCATGGAGAACACACACACATGAGACGAGCCAAGATCGTCGCAACGCTGGGGCCTGCAGTCTCCAGCTATGAGAACATCCGGGCCATCATCGATGCGGGGGTCGATGTCACCCGGATGAACCTGAGCCACGGCAGCTACGACGTGCACGAGGCCATCTACGCCAACGTGCGCAAGGCCACCGAGGACTCCGGCCGTGCCGTCGCCGTCCTGGTCGACCTGCAGGGCCCGAAGATCCGCCTCGGCAAGTTCGAGGGCGGCCCGTACGACCTCGCCGTCGGCGACATCTTCAAGATCACGACCGAGGACATCCTCGGCACCAAGGAGATCTCCTCGACGACGTTCAAGGGCCTGCCCCAGGACGTCAAGCCGGGCGACTTCCTCCTGATCGACGACGGCAAGGTCAAGGTCGAGGTCGTTGAAGCGGACGACACCGTCGTGACCACGCGCGTCATCGTCGCCGGCCCGGTGTCGAACAACAAGGGCATCAACCTCCCCGGCGTCGCCGTCAACGTCCCCGCGCTCAGCGAGAAGGACGAAGCGGACCTCCGTTGGGGACTGCGTCTCGGCGCCGACCTCATCGCGCTGTCGTTCGTGCGCGACGCGGCCGACATCGACCGTGTCCACGAGATCATGGCGGAGGAGGGCCGCAAGGTCCCCGTGATCGCCAAGATCGAGAAGCCGCAGGCCGTCGAGAACCTCGAGGGCATCGTCGAGGCGTTCGACGCGATCATGGTCGCCCGCGGCGACCTCGGTGTCGAGCTCCCGCTCGAGGCCGTCCCGATCGTACAGAAGCGTGCGGTGGAGCTCGCTCGCCGCATGGCGAAGCCGGTCATCGTCGCGACGCAGATGCTCGAGTCGATGATCTCCAGCCCCATCCCGACGCGCGCGGAGACCTCTGACGTCGCGAACGCGGTGCTCGACGGTGCTGACGCGGTCATGCTCAGTGGCGAGACGAGTGTCGGTGCCTACCCGGTGATCACGGTCCAGACCATGGCCCGGATCGTCGAGTCGACCGAGATCCACGGTCTCGACCGCGTTCCGCCGCTCGGCACGAAGCCGCGCACCCAGGCCGGAGCGATCACGCTGGCGGCCGTCGAGGTGGCGGACTTCGTCGAGGCGAAGTTCCTCTGCGTCTTCACGGAGTCGGGGGAGTCGGTCCGCCGCATGGCCCGTCTCCGCAACCGGATCCCGATCCTGGCGTTCACGCCCGACCCGGCCATCCGTCGTCGGATGGCGCTGAACTGGGGCGTCGAGTCCTTCGTCGTCGAGCGCGTCACGCACACCGACCAGATGGTCGCCCAGGTGGACGAGGTCCTCGTCGCCACGGGCAAGGCCGCCGTCGGTGAGCCGGTCATCATCATCTCCGGTTCCCCTCCCGGCATCCCCGGGACGACGAACGACATCCGCGTCCACAAGGTGGGCGACGTCCTCTAGTCGTCGACAGCAGCGAAGGCCGTGGTCCTCCCGTACGGGGACCACGGCCTTCGTCGTCCGCCGGGTCCGGTGGCACCGCGATTCCGGACGCCGTGGGTCTAGCCTGATGCCCATGAACCGTTCTGTCCTCGTCGACGACACCCTCCGCAGCGCCGTGGGCCTGGACCCGGGAGGAATCGACCGTGAAGCGACCGGGTCGACGGGACTCCTGGCCTCCCGATTCGCCGTCCTGGAGCTCGCCGCGGTCGCCGTCGGCGCCGTGGAGGATGCCGCCGACCGACTCCGCATCGCCCTCGGATACGAGCCGATGCACCCGGCTCTCGACCTCGAGCGGATCGCCGCGGCCTACCAGAGCGACCGCCTGTTGCGGATCGACGGAGCAGCCGTGGATCCGTTCGCGCCACTGTCCGGTTTCTTCGCCGCGGCCGACGGCTGGGTGCGCACGCACGCGAACTACCCCCACCATCGTCGCCGCCTGAGCGCCATGCTCGGGATCGGCGACGAGGCCACCCGCGCAGAGCTCGCCTCGGCGATCGCCTCCCGCTCCGCCCTCGACCTGGAATCGGAGGCCGCCGGGGTCGGCGCACTGCTCGTCGCCGTCCGGAGCGCTGCCGAGTGGTCGTCCACGCCGCAGGCCTCGGTCGGTGACGGACCGCTCGTCAGGCGCCACGGTGGCTCCAGCGGCTCGAGGATCGCCTCGTGGGTGCGGCCCACGCGCCGCCAGCCCTTGCGCGGCCTCCGCGTCCTCGACCTGACGCGGGTGATCGCCGGTCCGGTGTCCACGAGGACCCTCGCGCTCCTCGGTGCGGACGTCCTGCGCGTGGATCCACCGCAGGTCCCCGAGATCCCCTGGCAGCACACCGACAGCGGCCAGGGGAAGCGGACGGCGACCCTCGACGCGTCGACACCGCGCGGCCTCGCGACACTGCAGACGCTGAGCGACGAGGCCGACATCCTGGTGACGGGGTACCGGCCACACGCCCTCGAGCGCCTCGGTCTGCGAGGTCGCGACGGTCTGGTCACCGGCTCCGTCGACGCCTGGGGTACGACGGGGCCCTGGGGTGATCGACGCGGGTTCGACAGCCTGGTCCAGGCCGCCACGGGCATCGCGCTGGTCGAGGGCGAAGACGGCGCCCCGGGCGCCCTGCCGGCTCAGGCGCTCGACCACAGCGCGGGATACCTGCTGGCGGCGGCCATCGTCGACGACGTGGCGAGGGTCGTCGGTGGCGGCGATGCCGGCCGGTCGTCGGTGTCGCTCGCGCGCGTCGGTGCGGTGCTCCAGCGTCTGCCACGATCCGAGGCACGCCCGCCGTCGGACCTCCCGGGAGCGCGGTGCCTGGTGACCCACGGTGCGGTGACGACGGCCCGCCCCGCGCTCAGCGCCTTCGACGATCACGCGTCCCCGGCGGCGGTCCTGGGGAGCGCCGAACCGCAGTGGACCCCGCGCAGCTGATCCCGGCACACTCCGCACCGGGAGATGACCGCCCTCCGGTAGCTCGCCTACCCTGGAGACATGCGCCTCATCCTCATCAGACACGGTCAGACCTCGTCCAACGTCGCCGGCCTGCTCGACACCGCGATCCCCGGGGCCGTCCTCACCGAACTCGGCGAGACGCAGGCGGCCGCCCTCCCCAAAGCGCTCGTGGGGGAGCGGATCGACGCGGTCTACGCTTCCACCGCGGTGCGGGCGCAACAGACCGCCGCACCCGTCGCCGACGTCAGCGGGCTTCCCGTGATCGTCCGTGACGGACTCCGGGAGATCAGCGCCGGCGACAACGAGATGCTCGGGTCGCCCGAGGCCGTCCAGGTCTACATCGACACCATCGTGGCGTGGGCGATGGGTGACCTCGACTCCCGGATGCCGGGCGGCGAGAACGGCCACGAGGTGTTCGCGCGTTTCGACGCCGTGATCGAGGAGCTCGAGGGCTCCGGACTGGAGAGCGTGGTGGTCGTGAGCCACGGAGCGATGCTCCGGTCCTGGCTCGGGCTGCGCGGGGCGAACGTCGACGGACACTTCATCGGCACGCACCCCATCACGAACACGGGCGTCATCATCGTCGACGGGGACACGACGACCGGTTGGCGGGTCGACACCTGGACGGGCGACGCCGTCGGCGGACCGGAGCTGACGACGGAGGCCGACGGTCCGGCCGCCGCCGTCGAGCGCGGCTTCTGATCAGTTCGCGTCGTCGGCCGAGGTCGCGCCGTCCGTGAGGAACGGTCCGGGCTCTTCGCCGGGCTGACCCGGCAGTGAGCCGACGAGACGGTCGAGCTCGGCGGCGTCGACGTCGATGCCCTGGTCGCTGAGACGGTCCGCCAGCGCTGCCCGGACGTCGAGGTCCGGGGTGAGGGACCGGTCTGCTGCGACCTGCACCAGGATGCCCTGGAGCCGGTCGTCGGTGCTGGCGTCGTGGACGTCCTGGCGCGGGTCGGTGTGCTCTGCGGTCATGGTGTCGGGTCCCATCGTGTCGGCAGGTCGAGTGCACCCGGTGGGCCATCAGCTCGTTCCTGGTACCGGTGGTGGGACTCGAACCCACACGTCTTTCGACAAAGCATTTTGAGTGCTCCGCGTCTGCCATTCCGCCACACCGGCGCGTCCGCCGCACGGCGAACAGCAACCTGCATCAGAGTACCGTAGGATTTGAGGGTGACCGAGCAAGAGACCCCTCCCGCAGCCCCACGGCGCGTCGTCGTCGCTGAGGACGAATCCCTCATCCGCCTCGACATCGTCGAGATCCTCCGCGACAACGGTTTCGAGGTCGTCGGCGAGGCCGGCGACGGCGAGACCGCTGTCGCCCTCGCGACGGAACTCCGTCCGGATCTCGTGATCATGGACGTCAAGATGCCTCAGCTCGACGGCATCTCCGCGGCCGAGCGCATCGGGAAGGCGCACATCGCCCCGGTGGTCCTCCTCACGGCCTTCAGCCAGAAGGAGCTCGTCGAGCGGGCGAGCGAGGCGGGCGCCCTCGCCTACGTCGTGAAGCCGTTCACGCCGAACGACCTCCTTCCCGCGATCGAGATCGCCCTCTCGCGCTACCAGCAGATCATCACCCTCGAGGCCGAGGTCGCCGACATGGTCGAGCGCTTCGAGACCCGCAAGCTCGTCGACCGGGCGAAGGGCCTCCTCAACGAGAAGATGGGCCTCACTGAGCCCGAGGCGTTCCGCTGGATCCAGAAGGCCTCCATGGACCGTCGCCTCACCATGCACGATGTCGCGCAGGCCATCATCGAGCAGCTCAGCGCCAAGAAGTAGCGCTCCTCCCTCGTCGCAAGAGCGGCCCGTCCCCTCGGGGGCGGGCCGCTCTGCTGTGTCCGGTGCCGGGCTCGTCAGGCGGTCGGTGCGTCCTTGATGAGGTTCGTGATGCGGATCGTGGAGCACCGTCGTCCCTGCTCGTCGGTGACGGCGATCTCGTGCACGGTGAGCGAGCGGCCGAGGTGGATCGGGGTGCAGACACCCGTCACGAGGCCCTCCGTGGCGGACCTGGTGTGCGTCGCGTTGATGTCGATGCCGACGGCGAGCTTGCCCGGGCCCGCGAAGAGGTTGGCGGCCATCGAGCCGAGGGACTCGCCGAGCACGACGTACGCCCCGCCGTGCAGCAGCATCGCGGGTTGGGTGTTGCCCTCGACGGGCATGGTGGCGACGGATCGCTGCACCGTGAACTCGGTGAACTCGATGCCCATCTTGGCGGCGAGTGCGCCGCTGCCCCTCGTCCGCAGGAACTCGAGTGCGTCGTCGGTCTCGTTCGTCATGTCCACCTTCGGATCGGGCCTGAGCCGTGTCGGCACCGGCTTGTAGGCTGGGCGCGTGTCGGAATCAGAAAAGCCTACCCTCCTCGTCGTCGACGGCCACTCGCTCGCATTCCGGGCGTTCTACGCCCTGCCGGTCGACAGCTTCCAAACCCGCGACGGTCAGCACACGAACGCCATCCACGGCTTCATCTCCATGCTGATCAGCCTGCTCAAGAACGAGAACCCGAGCCACATCGCCGTGGCCTTCGACATCTCGCGCCGTTCCTTCCGCACCCGCGAGTACCCCGAGTACAAGGGCACGCGCGGTGAGACCCCGGCGGAGTTCAAGGGGCAGGTGCCGCTGCTCGAAGAAGCGCTCACGGCGATGAACATCACGACGATCAGCAAAGAGGACTACGAGGCCGACGACATCCTCGCCACCCTCGCCAAGCAGGGCGCCGAGGAGGGCTTCCGGGTCCTCGTGGTCTCCGGCGACCGCGACACCATCCAGCTCGTCACCGACGACGTCACCCTGCTGTACCCGTCGAGCCAGGGCGTCTCCGCGCTCACCCGGTACGACGGAGCCAAGGTCTTCGAGCGCTACGGCATCCGGCCGGAGCAATACCCGGAGATCGCGGCGCTCGTCGGAGAGACGAGCGACAACCTCCCGGGCATCCCGAAGGTCGGCGAGAAGACCGCCGTGAAGTGGCTCAACCAGTTCGGCTCCCTCGAACAGATCCTCGAGCGCGCCGACGAGATCACCGGCAAGGTGGGGGAGAGCCTCCGCGAGCACAAGGAGAACGCGGTCCGCAACCGCCGCCTCAACCGGCTCCTCACCGACGTCGAACTGCCCGTCGGACCGAAGGACCTCGAACGCCGACCGATCGACGCGGACGCGGTGGCGGCCGTCTTCGGGCGGCTCGAGTTCCGCACGCTGCTCGATCGGGTCCTCAAACTCGACGGACTCGAGGCCAACACGGATGTGTCCGCACCGCAGGCGGGCGGCGTGGTCATGCCACCGCAGAAGGAGCTGCTCGACGAAGAGCTCGAGGCGTGGATCACCCGTGCCGTCGCCGCACATCCCGCCGGGATCGGTCTCCACCTCGACCTCGACGGAGGCCTCCCGGTCGCGGCCGGCCTCGCGACGCCCACGGAGATCGTCTCGCTCGCCTGGCGTCCCGGCGAAGCCGACTACGCCCCGCTCGAAGCGTGGTTGGCGAGCGACGCCCCGAAGATCATGCACGACGCCAAGCCGCAGCTCCAGGCGGTCACGCGCGCCGGCCTGACGGTGGACGGTCTCGGCTACGACACCGCGGTCGCCGGCTGGCTCCTGCGTCCGAGCGGCGGAGACAAGACGATCGCCGACCTCATCACGCGCTATCTCGACGAGACGATGCCCGTCGCCGACCCGAACCAGCTCGTCCCCGAGACCGACCCCGTGGGGGTCGGTGGTACCGCCTGGTACGCCCTCCGGGTCGCCGAGGCCACTCGCACGGCGCTCGACGCCGGGTCGCTCGGCGTGCTGCTCGACATGGAACTGCCGGTCCTCCAGGTGCTGGCCCACATGGAGCTGACCGGGGTGACGGTCGACCACGACATCCTGAGCGGCCTGTCCGAGCAGCTCGGGAACCGGGCGGCGGAGCTCGCGAGCAACGCGTATGCGGAGATCGGCCGCGAGGTCAACCTCGGATCACCGAAGCAGCTGCAGGAGGTCCTCTTCGACCAGCTCGCCATGCCGAAGACACGCGCCAACAAGACGGGCTTCTCGACCGACGCCGGCGCCCTGGCCGATCTCCAGGAGAAGAGCCCGCACCCGTTCCTCGGGCTTCTCCTCGAGCACCGCGATGCGACGAAGCTCCGCCAGATCGTGGAGACGCTCGACAAGGCGATCACGCCCGACGGCCGCATCCACACGACGTACGTCCAGATCGGGACCAGCACCGGTCGGATCTCCTCGACCGACCCGAACCTGCAGAACATCCCCGTGCGCACCGAGGAGGGACGCCGCATCCGCGCCGCCTTCCAAGCCGGCTCCGGGTACGAGACCCTGCTGACCGCCGACTACTCGCAGATCGAGATGCGGATCATGGCGCACCTCTCCGGCGATGCCGGCCTCATCGAGGCGTTCAAGTCCGGCGAGGACCTCCACCGTTTCGTCGGCGCACGCATCTTCGGCGTCGCCGCCGAGGACGTGACCCCCGCGATGCGCAACAAGGTCAAGGCGATGTCGTACGGACTCGCCTACGGCTTGAGTGCGTTCGGGCTCTCGAAGCAGCTGCGGATCTCGAGCGCTGAGGCGAAGCAGCTCATGGTCGACTACTTCGAGCGCTTCGGTGCGGTCCGCGACTACCTGCGCAACGTCGTCGAGCAGGCCAAACTCGACGGCTACACCGAGACGATCTTCGGTCGTCGCAGGCTCTTCCCCGAGCTCTCCAGCCCCAACCGACTGGTCAGGGAGAACGCCGAACGCCAGGCATTGAACGCCCCGATCCAGGGTTCGGCCGCCGACATCATGAAACGCGCCATGATCGGCATCGAGTCCGAGCTGCGCTCCGAATCCCTCAGCTCGCAGATGATGCTGCAGGTGCACGACGAACTGATCTTCGAGGTCGCCGAGGGGGAGTGGGACGCCCTGGAGCGCATCGTCCGAGTACAGATGGCCGGCGCCGCCGAGCTGTCGGTACCGCTGGAGGTCCAGATCGGCCGCGGTCACGACTGGGACGCCGCAGCCCACTGAACGCGCCCTGCGGGTCCGCACCCGGGCGGCGGACGGGTGCGGACTAGGCTCGTCGTCATGTCCCACGAAGAACCTCGTCAGAGCACACCGATCGACGCCATCGCCGAGAGCTGGGTGGAGACCCTCGTCCAGCTGAAGCCGGAGGTCGGCACCTACATCGGCCGCACGGACGTCGGCGGGCGGTACGGCGATTACTCGCCTGCCGGCCACGAGGCCTACATCGAAGCGGCATCGCGCACGCTTCGCGAGCTGCGGTCGGCCGCACCGGTCGACGCTGTCGACCGCGTCACCCAGACCGACCTCTCGGCGGAGCTGGAACTCGACCTCGCCTCGTCGGAGGCCGGTCTCCAGTACCGCGACCTCGACGTGATCGCGTCGCCGTCGCAGGAGCTGCGCGACGTCTTCGACCTGATGCCGACCGCGACGGTGGAGGACTGGAGCACCATCCGGACCCGCCTCGGCGCGTTGCCGGACGCGGTCGACGGGTACATCGAGACCCTGCGCGAGGGCATCGCCCGTGGGATCACCCCGGCACGCCGCCAGGTGGCCGAGGTGTACGAGCAGGTCCTCCGCACCGGCGCCGACGACGGGTTCTTCATCGGCTTCGCCGCGAACGCCGGACCGGCGGACGGTCAGCTCCCGGCGTCCCTCGCCGCCGAACTCTCGACGGGTGCCGGCGCCGCAGCCGTCGCCTACAACCGTCTGGCGGACTTCCTCGCGCAGGAGCTGCTGCCTGTTGCGACCCAGGAGGACGCCATCGGCCGCGAGCTCTACGCGCTGCAGTCCCGCCGCTTCCTCGGCGCGACGGTCGACCTCGACGAGAGCTACGAGTGGGGCATCGAGGAACTGGCGCGCATGGTGTCGGAGCAGGAGGCGATCGCGAACGAGATCCTCCCCGGCGCGTCCGTCGAGGAGGCCGTCGCATTCCTCGAACAGGATCCGGCGCGCAAGCTGCACGGCACCGACGCGCTCCAGCGGTGGATGCAGGAGACGAGTGACCGTGCGGTCGAGGACCTGGGGCGCACGCACTTCGACATCCCGCAGGAGATCCGCGCGCTCGAGTGCATGATCGCGCCGACGCAGGAGGGCGGGATCTACTACACCGGCCCGACGGACGACTTCTCACGCCCCGGCCGCATGTGGTGGTCCGTCCCCGCCGGCGTCACCGAGTTCGACACGTGGCGCGAGCTCACGACCGTCTACCACGAGGGTGTGCCGGGACATCACCTGCAGATCGGGCAGGCCGTCGTCAACCGGAAGACGCTCAACCTCTGGCGCCGACAGCTCGCCGGCACCTCCGGCCACGCCGAGGGATGGGCGCTCTACGCCGAGCGCCTGATGGAACAGCTCGGATACCTCGACGACCCGGCGGACCGCCTTGGCATGCTCGACGGTCAGCGGATGCGCGCGGCCCGCGTCGTCCTCGACATCGGCGTACACCTCGGCAAGCCGCTTCCGGACGGCAGCGGGACCTGGACCGCCGAGTACGCCTTCGACTTCATGGGTCGCAACGTCAACATGTCGCCGGAGTTCGTCCGGTTCGAGGTCAACCGGTACCTTGGTTGGCCCGGCCAGGCGCCCTCGTACAAGATCGGCCAGCGCATCTGGGAACAGCTCCGCGACGACGCGGCCCGCCGTGCCGGAGACGCCTTCGACATCAAGGACTTCCACCGTCGGGCACTGGACCTCGGTGGCGTCGGGCTCGACACGCTGCGGACGGCGATGCTCGGATGACGGTCGAACGGATCGTCGTCGCCGGCGCGTCCGGGTTCATCGGGCGTCGTCTGGTCGAGTCGTTCCGGGCCGACGGCGCCACCGTCTCCGTCATCGGGCGCGGTGCCGCCGACGCGCGATGGGGTGACCACGCGGGCATCGCCCGGCTGGTCGACGGCGCGGACCTCCTGGTCAACCTCGCCGGGAAGAGCGTGAACTGTCGCTACACCCCGTCGAACCGCGCCGAGATCCTCCGATCCCGCGTGGACACGACGACGCAGCTGGCGCGGGCGGTGCGTGCAGCCGCCTCGCCTCCGCCGCTCTGGATCAATTCGTCGACAGCCACGATCTACCGCCATGCCGACGACCGCCCGATGACGGAGGCCGACGGTGAGATCGGTTCCGGGTTCTCTGTCGACGTCGCGACCGCCTGGGAGCAGGCGTTCTTCGCGGACGAGCTGCCCGGGACACGACGGGTCGCCCTCCGCATCGCGATCGTCCTGGGCGACGGTGGAGCACTCACCCCGCTCAAGTGGTTGGCGCGCCTGGGCCTCGGAGGACCCCAACTGGACGGTCACTGGCCCACGTCACGATCGCGTCGTGCCGCCGGCACGGATCACCGGTTCGGGACGCCGGGCGGGCGGCAGCGGTTCAGCTGGATCCACCTGGACGACGTCGTCGGGATCGTCCGGTTCCTCCGTGGCCATCCCGAACTCGACGGCGTCGTCAACGTGACGTCACCGAACCCCACGGACAACCGCGGATTCATGCGGACCGTGCGGTACGTGCTCGGGATGCCGGTCGGTCTCCCCGCACCCCGCTGGTTGCTGGAGATCGGGATGTCCGTCCTGCGGACCGAGAGCGAGCTGGTGCTGAAGAGTCGCTGGGCGATGCCGGAGCGGTTGCTGCAGGCGGGCTACCGGTTCGAGCACCCGACGCTCGATCCAGCACTGCGGGACATCCTCTCCGACCGCGGCTTGCCTGCACACCCGGAAAATCGCTAGACTGGACTGTCACAATTGTGACGTCCTATCCGCCTGCCCGTCTCGCAGAGCGACACCGATCCCCGGATCGGTTCACACAACAGCATCGCTTCGATCAACGTCCGTGGTCATCCACGGGTCCGGAGCCGTGCGCGAGGCCGGCCTGAATCATTGTCCACCTGGAGCAATTACTACATGACAAGCGCAACGACCGCCCCCAAGCAGGTCGCAATCAACGACATCGGATCTGCTGAGGACTTCCTCGCAGCGGTCGAAAAGACTCTGAAGTTCTTCAACGACGGCGACCTCATCGAGGGCACCGTCGTGAAGATCGACCGCGACGAGGTCCTCCTCGACGTCGGCTACAAGACCGAGGGTGTCATCCCCTCGCGTGAACTCTCCATCAAGCACGACGTCGACCCCTCCGAGGTCGTCAACGTCGGCGACACGATCGAGGCTCTCGTTCTCCAGAAGGAGGACAAGGAAGGCCGTCTGATCCTGTCGAAGAAGCGCGCGCAGTACGAGCGTGCTTGGGGCGACGTGGAGAAGATCAAGGAATCCGACGGCGTCGTCACCGGTTCGGTCATCGAGGTCGTCAAGGGCGGCCTCATCGTCGACATCGGCCTCCGTGGCTTCCTCCCGGCTTCGCTCATCGAGCTGCGCCGCGTCCGCGACCTCACGCCGTACCTCGGCCAGGAGATCGAGGCGAAGATCCTCGAGCTCGACAAGAACCGCAACAACGTGGTCCTGTCGCGCCGTGCGCTCCTCGAGCAGACGCAGTCCGAGAGCCGCACCACCTTCCTCAACAACCTCCAGAAGGGACAGGTCCGCAAGGGCGTCGTCTCCTCGATCGTCAACTTCGGCGCGTTCGTCGACCTCGGCGGCGTCGACGGTCTCGTCCACGTCTCCGAGCTCAGCTGGAAGCACATCGAGCACGCCAGCGAGGTCGTCGAGGTCGGTCAGGAAGTCACCGTCGAGATCCTCGAGGTCGACCTGGACCGCGAGCGCGTCTCGCTGTCGCTCAAGGCGACCCAGGAGGACCCGTGGCAGGTCTTCGCCCGCACCCACGCCATCGGCCAGGTTGCACCGGGTAAGGTCACCAAGCTCGTCCCGTTCGGTGCGTTCGTCCGAGTCGCAGACGGCATCGAGGGCCTCGTGCACATCTCGGAGCTCTCCGGCAAGCACGTCGAGCTCGCCGAGCAGGTCGTGTCGGTCGGCGAAGAGGTCTTCGTCAAGGTCATCGACATCGACCTCGAGCGTCGCCGTATCTCGCTGAGCCTCAAGCAGGCCAACGAGGGTGTCGACCCCGAGGGCACCGAGTTCGACCCGGCCCTCTACGGCATGCTCACGGAGTACGACGAGCTCGGGAACTACAAGTACCCCGAGGGCTTCGACGCCGAGACGCAGGAGTGGAAGGAAGGCTTCGACGCCGAGCGCGAGAAGTGGGAGCAGGACTACGCTGCCGCCCAGGCTCGTTGGGAAGCGCACAAGAAGCAGGTCGCTGCCGCAGCCGTCGAAGAGGCCAACCAGGCTTCCTCGTCGACCGCGTCCTCGTCGGCCGGTTCCTCGTTCTCGAGCGACTCCGCCGGCGGCGGCACGCTCGCTGACGACGAGTCCCTCGCGGCCCTCCGCGAGAAGCTCTCGAGCAACTAGTCCCACCAGCACCGACCACGTCGGTGTCCAGCAGGGGGTCGCCTTCGGGCGGCCCCCTGCTGCGTTGTGCGAGAGGCGCTCGTCGAAGGCGCTGCACGCTCCGCGGGTACGCTGGCTGACATGTACCTCATCGGCCTCACCGGCGGGATCGCCTCCGGCAAATCGACCATCGCGGCCCGGCTCGCTGAACACGGCGCCGTCGTCATCGACGCGGACGTCCTCTCCCGAGAAGCCGTCGAGCCGGGGACCCCGGGACTGGCCGCCATCGCGGAGCGCTTCGGTGCCGACGTGATCGGGCCCGACGGAGCACTCGACCGCGCGGCGCTCGGCTCGATCGTCTTCGCCGACGACCAGGCGCGGGCCGACCTCAACGCCATCGTGCACCCGGAGGTCAAACGGCGTTCACAGGCCCGGATCGCCGAAGCCTCGAGCGACCCCGGTGCCGTCGTCGTCTACGACGTCCCGCTGCTCGTCGAGACCGGCCGCGCCGACGAGTTCGACCTCGTGGTCGTCGCCGCAGCTCCGGAGGGGGAGCGCGCCCGTCGGCTCGTCGACCTCCGCGGGCTCGACCGGGGCGAGGCGGAACGACGGATCGCGGCCCAGGCGACCGAGGAGCAGCGCGCAGCCGTCGCCGACGTGGTGATCGACACTTCCGGCTCGCTCGAGCACACCCTCAGCCAGGTCGACGCGGTCTGGCACCGCGCCGCCGCGACGGCCGTACCGGCGCCCGACCGCCAGGACGGCGTCTGAGCGCGTCACCCGCTCCGCTGTGGGCGAAGCGGGGCGGCGGTGTCGGTGGTCCTCCGTAGACTCGGAGCATGGAACCAACACGCGCCGTCCGCCCCTTCGAGGTGATCAGCGAGTACGAGCCGAGCGGCGATCAGCCCGCCGCCATCGAGCAGCTGTCCGGGCGCATCAACGCCGGCGAGACCGATGTCGTCCTCCTGGGTGCCACCGGTACCGGTAAGTCCGCGACGACCGCCTGGCTCATCGAAGCCGTCCAGCGCCCGACGCTCGTCCTGGCGCACAACAAGACCCTCGCGGCCCAGCTGGCGAACGAGTTCCGCGAACTCATGCCGAACAACGCGGTCGAGTACTTCGTCTCCTACTACGACTACTACCAGCCCGAGGCGTACGTCCCACAGACCGACACCTTCATCGAGAAGGACTCGTCGATCAACGCGGAGGTCGAGCGGCTGCGGCACTCGACCACCAACTCGCTGCTGAGCCGTCGCGACGTCATCGTCGTGTCGACCGTGTCGTGCATCTACGGTCTCGGTGCGGCGGAGGAGTACCTGGAGGCGATGGCGGCACTGCAGGTCGGGCAGAACATCGGGCGCGACCGCCTCATCCGCAAGTTCGTCGGCATGCAGTACAACCGCAACGACGTCGACTTCTCGCGCGGCAACTTCCGTGTGCGCGGCGACACCATCGAGATCATCCCGGTCTACGAGGAGCTCGCGATCCGCATCGAGTTCTTCGGCGACGAGATCGAGGCCCTCTACGCCTTGCACCCGCTCACCGGCGACGTCGTGAAGAAGCTCGACGCGGTGTCGGTGTTCCCGGCCTCCCACTACGCCGCCAGCCCGCAGACGATCCAGCGCGCCATCGGCACCATCCAGGAAGAACTGGCGGAGCGGCTCCAGTCGCTCGAACGCGAGGGCAAGCTCCTCGAGGCGCAGCGACTCCGCATGCGCACCACCTTCGACCTCGAGATGATGCAGCAGATCGGCTTCTGCTCCGGCATCGAGAACTACTCGCGCCACATCGACGGCCGCTCGGCCGGCGAGGCACCGAACTGCCTCCTCGACTACTTCCCGGACGACTTCCTCACCGTCATCGACGAGTCGCACGTCACCGTTCCGCAGATCGGCGCGATGTTCGAGGGCGACGCCTCCCGCAAGCGCACCCTGGTCGAGCACGGATTCCGACTCCCGAGCGCGATGGACAACCGCCCGCTCCGGTGGGACGAGTTCAAGAACCGCGTCGGCCAGACGGTGTACCTCTCGGCGACGCCGGGCAAGTACGAGATGGGCATCGCGGACGGCATCGTCGAGCAGATCATCCGCCCGACCGGCCTCGTCGACCCGGCGATCATCGTGAAGCCCTCCAACGGCCAGATCGACGACCTCCTCGAGGAGATCCGGGTCCGCGCCGAGCGCGACGAGCGCGTCCTCGTGACCACCCTCACCAAGAAGATGGCGGAGGAGCTCACCGACTTCCTGACGGAGGCCGGCGTGCGCGTCCGCTACCTGCACTCCGACGTCGACACCCTCCGGCGGGTCGAGCTGCTGAGCGAACTCCGGCAGGGCGTCTACGACGTCCTCATCGGCATCAACCTGCTTCGCGAAGGGCTCGACCTCCCCGAGGTCTCGCTCGTGGCGATCCTCGACGCCGACAAGGAGGGCTTCCTCCGCTCGTCGACCTCGCTCATCCAGACCATCGGTCGTGCCGCCCGCAACGTGTCCGGCGAGGTCCACATGTACGCCGACGTCCTGACCGACTCGATGAAGCGCGCGATCGAGGAGACGGACCGTCGCCGGGAGAAGCAGATCGCCTACAACGAGGAGCGCGGCATCGATCCGCAGCCGTTGCGCAAGCGGATCGCCGACATCACCGAGGCGCTCGCCCGAGAAGGTGCGGACACCGCGGCGTTGCTCGCCGGACGCGACAACGGCAAGAAGAAGAGTCCGACGCCGAACCTGCGTCGGGAGGGCATCGCCGCCGAGGGCGCGAACGACCTGGAGTCGATCATCGCCGACCTCAACGCCCAGATGCTGGCCGCCGCGGCCGAACTCAAGTTCGAACTCGCCGGCCGCCTCCGCGACGAGGTCTCCGAACTCAAGCAGGAACTCCGACAGATGGCCAAGGCCGGGCACATCTAGTCCGCCGCTTCGCTGAGAGCGCAGTACCACAGACACCGCTCGGGAGTCCGGTGTCGGTGGTGCTGCGTAGACTCGAAGGGTGTCAATTGCCAAGGTAGATCACCACTCCACGCTCAGCGTCCGCGGTGCCCGCGTCCACAATCTTCAGAACGTCGACCTCGAGATCCCACGCGACTCGCTCGTCGTCTTCACGGGTCTTTCGGGCTCGGGGAAGTCCTCGCTCGCCTTCGACACGATCTTCGCCGAGGGCCAGCGACGCTACGTCGAGTCGCTCTCGGCGTACGCCCGCCAGTTCCTCGGTCAGGTCGACCGCCCGGACGTCGACTTCATCGAGGGCCTGAGCCCCGCGGTCTCGATCGACCAGAAGTCCACGAACCGCAACCCGCGGTCGACCGTCGGGACGATCACCGAGGTCTACGACTACATGCGGCTGCTCTGGGCGCGCATCGGCGTCCCGCACTGCCCGGTCTGCGGCGAGGTCATCCAACGCCAGACGGTGCAGCAGATCGCCGACCAGCTGATGGAGCTCGAGGAGCGACGCCGGTACCAGATCGTCGCCCCCGTCGTGAGCCAGAAGAAGGGCGAGTTCGTCGACCTCTTCAAGGAGCTCTCGGCCAAGGGCTTCGCACGCGCCATCGTCGACGGCGAGGCGATCCAGCTGGCGGAGCCGCCGACGCTCAAGAAGCAGGTCAAGCACGACATCGCGGTCGTCGTCGACCGCCTCGTCGCCGGGCCCGAGATCCTCGGCCGCCTGACGGATTCCCTCGAGACGGCACTGCAGCTCACCGACGGCCTCGTGACGATCAACTTCGTCGACGAGGAGGGCGACGACGCCTGGCGGACCTTCTCCGAGAAGCTCTCCTGCCCGAACAACCACCCGCTGCAGCTGACCGAGATCGAGCCGCGGACGTTCTCGTTCAACGCCCCGTTCGGTGCCTGCCCGGAGTGCTCCGGCCTCGGCACGCGCATGTCGGTCGACGCGGAGCTGCTCCTCGGCGACGAGGAACTCAGCATCAACGAGGGCGTCATCGTGCCCTGGACCACGCAGGGCAAGGGGCTCTACCAGTACTACGAGAAGCTGCTCGACGGGCTGGCCCGCGACCTCGACTTCTCGCTCGACACCCCGTGGCGCGACCTGCCCTCCAAGGTCCAGGAGGCGGTGCTCCGCGGCGACAACTTCAAAGTCAAGGTCAAGTGGAAGAACCGCTTCGGCCGTGAGATGAGCTACTCCTCGGGCTTCGAGGGCGTCATCCCCTACATCGAACGGCAGTACCTCCAGGCCGACACCGACAGCCAACGGGTGCGGTGGTCGGAGTACCTGCGCGAAGTCCCGTGCCAGGTCTGCGGCGGTCGTCGCCTGAAGCCCGAGGTGCTCTCGGTCCTGATCCACGATCACAGCATCGCGGAGGTCGCCGAGCTGAGCCTCTCCGACGCCCGGAAGTTCATGGACCGCCTCGAACTGAGCGACCGCGAGGCCCACATCGCGGCGCAGGTGCTCCGTGAGATCAAGGTGCGCCTCGACTTCCTCATCCAGGTCGGGCTCAACTACCTCGACCTGGCCAGGACCGCCGGCTCCCTCTCGGGTGGTGAGGCGCAGCGCATCCGCCTCGCGACGCAGATCGGCTCGGGCCTCACCGGCGTGCTCTACGTCCTCGACGAACCGAGCATCGGCCTGCACCAGCGCGACAACCGCCGACTCATCGAGACCCTCGTCGCCCTCCGCGACCTCGGCAACACGCTGATCGTCGTCGAGCACGACGAGGACACCATCCGCACCGCCGACTGGATCGTCGACATCGGTCCCGGCGCGGGCGTCAACGGCGGCCGTGTCGTGCACTCCGGATCGTACGAGGCGCTCGAGGCCAACACCGAGTCCCTCACCGGTGACTACCTCTCCGGCCGCAAGGCCATCGAGATCCCGGCGAAGCGTCGCCCGATCGACACGAAGCGTCAGATCCAGGTGATCGGAGCGCAGGCGAACAACCTGAAGAAGGTCAGCGCGGACTTCCCGCTCGGAGTCCTCACCGCCGTCACCGGCGTGAGCGGCTCCGGGAAGTCCTCGCTGGTCAACGACGTCCTGTACCGGGTCCTGGCGAACAAGCTGAACGGCGCGCGCAAGCTGCCCGGCAAGCACACCAGGGTCACGGGTCTGGAGCACCTCGACAAGGTGGTCCACGTCGACCAGGCGCCCATCGGCCGCACCCCTCGCTCGAACCCCGCCACGTACACCGGCGTCTTCGACAAGATCCGCAACCTCTTCGCGGAGACGCAGGAGGCCAAGGTCCGCGGCTACCTCGCCGGGCGGTTCAGCTTCAACGTCAAGGGCGGCCGCTGTGAGGCCTGCTCGGGCGACGGCACGATCAAGATCGAGATGAACTTCCTGCCCGACGTCTACGTCGCCTGCGAGGTGTGCGGGGGAGCGCGGTACAACCGCGACACCCTGACCATCCACTACAAGGGCAAGAACATCGCCGAGGTCCTCGACATGCCGATCGCCGAGGCTGCCGACTTCTTCGAGCCGATCTCCTCGATCCACCGGTTCCTGAAGACGCTCGTCGAGGTCGGCCTGGGCTACGTCCGTCTCGGCCAGAGCGCCACGACGCTGTCCGGCGGCGAGGCCCAGCGCGTCAAGCTCGCGACGGAGCTGCAGCGGCGGAGCAACGGGCGCAGTGTCTACGTCCTCGACGAGCCGACCACGGGTCTGCACTTCGAAGACGTCCGGAAGCTGCTGCTCGTCCTCGGCGGGCTCGTCGACAAGGGCAACACGGTCATCGTGATCGAGCACAACCTCGACGTCATCAAGTCCGCCGACTGGCTCATCGACATGGGCCCCGAGGGTGGAGCCGGCGGCGGGACGGTCCTCGCCACGGGAACACCCGAGCACCTCGCGACGGTCCCCGGCAGCCACACGGGCTTCTTCCTGAACGAACTGTTCGAGGCAGAGGCCGGCGGCAGCCGCAAGGCGGGCTGACGTGGCGGCCGTCCGCGGCGGAAGTGGTCTGGCGTACCGGCCGAAGGCGGGGGAGATCCCCACCATGCCCGGCGTGTACCGCTTCAGCGACGACTCGGGCCGGGTGCTCTACGTCGGCAAGGCGATGAACCTCCGGGCGAGGCTCAGCAACTACTTCGCGCCCCTGCACACCCTGCACGAGCGCACGCGCCGCATGGTGACGACCGCGACCGGGGTCACCTGGACGACGGTCGGCAGCGACGTCGAGGCGCTGCAGCTCGAGTACACGTGGATCAAGGAGTACGACCCGCCGTTCAACGTCAAGTTCCGCGACGACAAGTCGTACCCGTACCTCGCGGTCACCCTCGGTGACGAGGCTCCGCGCGTCATGGTCACCCGGAACACCCGGATCCCGGGGGCCAAGTACTTCGGCCCGTACCCGAAGATCTGGGCCGTCCACGACACGGTCGACCTCATGATCAAGGTCTTCCCGATCCGCACCTGCTCCGACTCGGCGTACAAGCGGGCCATGGCCTCGGGGAAGCCCTGTTTCCCCGGGCAGATCGGGCGGTGCGGCGGCCCGTGCTCCGGCAAGGTCACGATCGAGGAACACCGCGCGATCGTCGACGACTTCGTCTCGTTCATGGTCGGCAACGACCGCCGGTTCACGACGCGCATCACCGCCGACATGAAGGCCGCCGCGGCCCGCCAGGACTACGAGTCGGCGGCCGTCTACCGGGATCAGCTCCAGGCGCTCGACCAGGTGCTCGCGAAGAGCGCGGTCGTCCTGCGCGACGCCGTGGACGCCGACCTGTTCGGCATCGACCACGACGAGCTCGCCGCGTCGGTGCAGCAGTTCATCGTCCGTGGCGGCCGCATCCGCGGTGTGCGGTCGTGGACCGTCGACAAGGAGCTCGACATGTCGACCGCCGAGCTCGTCGACAGCGTCGTCCAACGGGTGTACGCCGCCGCGAGCGGGACCGAGGTCCCGAGAGAGGTGCTCGTCCCGGAACTGCCGGACGACGCCGAGAGCCTCGAGGACTGGCTGGCCGAACGCCGCGGCTCGAAGGTCGCCCTCCGCGTCGCTCAGCGCGGCGAGAAGGCGACGCTCATGGAGACCGCGGTCGTCAACGCCAAGCAGGCCCTCATGCTCTACAAGACCCGGCGCAGCTCCGACTTCGTCGCCAGGACGCAGGCGCTCGAGGACATCCGCGATGCGCTCGGGATGCCGGAGGCGCCGCTGCGGATCGAGTGCTTCGACGTGTCGCACCTGAGCGGTACCAACATCGTGGCGTCGATGGTGGTCTTCGAGGACGGGCTGTCCCGGAAAGACGAGTACCGCCGCTTCGGCGTCGCTGAGTCCACCGACGACACCGACTCGATCTACCAGGTCGTCTCCCGGCGACTCGCACACCTCACGTCGTCCGAGCCCGTCGAGACGGTCGACGAGACCACGGGGGAGCGCAAGCGCCGGAAGTTCACCTATCCGCCGCAGCTCCTCATCGTCGACGGCGGGCAACCGCAGGTCGCCGCCGCCGCGCGTGCGCTGGAGGAGTCCGGCCTGACCGGGATCACCCTGTGCGGACTGGCGAAGCGACTGGAGGAGATCTGGTTGCCCGAGGACCCGTATCCGGTGATCCTGCCGCGGGGGAGCGAAGCGCTGTTCCTCCTCCAGCGGGTCCGCGACGAGGCGCACCGGTTCGCCATCAGCTTCCAGCGCCAGAAGCGGAAGCGCGACATCTCGACCGTCCTCGGCGAGATCCCCGGGCTCGGTCCGGCGAAGGTCCGCGAGCTGCTCAAGCACTTCGGATCCGTCGCGCGTCTGAAGACCGCGACGCCGGCCGAGATCACCGAGGTCAAGGGCATCGGCGACAAACTGGCGGCCACGGTGCACGAGGCGCTGACCTCCGGCTCCGCACAGCCCTCGCAGGCCTCGCGGAATGGGTAGGCTGGGACTTCAGACCTTCGAGGAAAGCGTGTCGATGACCCCGGGCCAGCCGCAGCACCAGCAGGAAGTCCTCATCGTCACGGGGATGTCCGGCGCCGGACGCTCCACCGTCGCGAACGCGCTCGAGGATCTCGGCTGGTACGTCGTCGACAACCTGCCCCCGCAGATGCTCCGTCCCCTCGTCGACCTCGCCGAGCGCGCCGGATCACGTCTGCCGCGGATCGCCGCGGTTGTCGACGTCCGGGGCCGCGACTTCTTCAGCGAGCTGCAGGAGATCGTGCCGGCGCTCCGGGGCGGGACGCACCTCCGCATGATCTTCCTGGAGGCGACCGACGCGGCGCTCGTCCGCCGGTTCGAAGCCGTCCGCAGGCCGCACCCGCTGCAGGGCGAGGGGACGATCCTCGACGGCATCGTGGCTGAGCGTCACCGACTGAGCGAGATCCGTGAGTCGAGTGACGTCATCATCGACACGAGCGACCTCAACATCCACCAGCTCGCCACGACCACGCGTGAGCTCTTCGCCGGCGCGGAGACACCGGGTGTCCAGGTCACCGTGCTGAGCTTCGGGTTCAAGTACGGCCTGCCGCCTGATGCGGACCTCGTCGCCGACATGCGGTTCCTCCCGAACCCGTTCTGGGTTCCGGAGCTGCGTGCGTTGAGCGGTCAGGACCCAGAGGTCAGCGAGTACGTGCTCTCGCAGACCGGAGCCGCCGAGTTCCTCGAGAGCTACGCCCACGCCCTCGAGCCCGTCCTCGCGGGGTACCAGCGCGAGAACAAGCGTCACGTCACCATCGCCGTCGGCTGCACGGGGGGCAAGCACCGCTCGGTCGCGGTCGCCCTCGAGCTCGCCGACCGACTGCGGAACCAGTCCGGCGTCGCCGTGCACGTCCGGCACCGAGACCTCGGGCGCGAATGACGCCCACGGGCCCGACGCAGCCGCGGCGGAGCCCGAACGGTCCGAGGCACCACGCCTCCGGATCGCGAACATGCAGGATCGTCGCCGCACTCCGACGGCGCGATCACGACAGATAGGAACCACCGTGGCCCTCACCGCCGACGTCAAGAACGAACTGGCGCTCGTCCGCGAGACCCGCAACTCGGTCCGAGCGGCCGAGCTCGCGTCCCTGCTCCGCTTCTCCGGCGGACTCCACACGATCTCCGGACGCGTGGCGATCGAAGCCGAACTCGACAGTCCGACCCTCGCCCAGCGGGTGCGTCGCGACATCGGCGAGCTCTACGGGATCCGCAGCGAGATCCTGGTGCAGAACCCCGGCAGCTCGGGCAAACCGAGCCTGTTCGTGGTGCGTGTCATCGAGGGAGGCGAGACCCTCGCCCGACAGACCGGACTCCTCGACGCCCGTCGGCGTGCGGTCCGCGGGCTGCCGAACCGGCTGACCACCGGGTCGCGCGACGAACTCGCCGCCGTCTGGCGGGGGGCGTTCCTCGCCACCGGGTCCCTCACCGACCCCGGCCGATCTGCGTCGCTCGACGTCGTGTGCCCCGGCAACGAGTCCGCAATGGCGCTCGTCGGTGCCGCCGGCCGCATCGGTGTCTCCGCGAAGGCGCGGGAGGTCCGCGGCATCCACCGGGTCGTCATCCGCGAGGGCGACGCGATCAGCGGCATGCTGTCGCTCATGGGTGCCACCGGCACGGTCACCTCCTGGGAGGAGATGCGGCAGCGCAAGGAGGTCCGGGCGACCGCGAACCGCCTCGTCAACTTCGACGACGCCAACCTTCGCCGCTCCGCCCAGGCGGCTGTGGCGGCCTGCGCGCGCGTCGAGCGCGCCCTCGAGATCCTGGGCGACGACGTCCCCGACCACCTGCAGTACGCCGGGGCCTTGCGCCTCGACCACCGTGAGGCCAGCCTCGACGAACTGGGCCACTTCGCCGACCCTCCTATGACGAAGGACGCCATCGCCGGCCGCATCCGGCGCCTGCTCGCCATGGCGGACAAGCACGCGAGCGATCTCGGCATCCCGGGCACCGACGCCAACCTCCCGGCGGATTACGAGGACTGAACCAGCTCGCGAATCCTCGCCGACCCGCCATCGTCGCGGTTCGTCATGCTGGGAACAAGCCCCGACTCCCGACGGTTGCCGCTCACTAGACTGGGTGATGACGCTCAGAGCCGTGTGCAGACAGCGCACGGGACAACACGAGGAGATCACGAAGAATGGCTGTTTACTCACTGCCCGAATTGCCGTACGACTACAGTGCGCTCGAGCCGCACATCAGTGCGACCATCACCGAGCTCCACCACGACAAGCACCACGCCACCTACGTGGCCGGCGCGAACACGGCCCTCGAGAAGCTCGCTGAGGCCCGCGACGCCAACGACTTCACGAACGTCAACAAGCTCGAGAAGGACCTCGCGTTCAACCTCGGCGGTCACGTCAACCACACCATCTGGTGGAACAACCTCTCCCCGGACGGCGGCGACAAGCCGACCGGCGAGCTCGAGTCGGCCGTCGACGAGTACTTCGGCAGCTTCGACAAGTTCCAAGCGCACTTCACCGCCGCGGCGCTCGGCGTGCAGGGCTCCGGGTGGGCCGCGCTCACCTGGGACACCCTCGGTCAGCGCATCAACATCCAGCAGTTCTTCGACCAGCAGGGCAACTTCCCCGCCGGTACCGTCCCGCTGCTGCTGCTCGACGTCTGGGAGCACGCCTACTACCTCGACTACAAGAACGTCCGCGCCGACTACGTCAAGGCGTTCTGGAACATCGTCAACTGGGCCGACGTCCAGGCACGCTTCGAGGTCGCGCGCAAGCAGACCAACGGCCTGCTGGTACTGTCGTAGTTGACCGGTCCGTCCCGGTCCCACGGGCCGGGACGGACCACCTTCCTCCTCACTCGGGGAGGGCGCTCACTCCGAGCAGACCGTACAATCGCGCCGTCTGGCGCCTCAGTATCAGGAGTCATCTGTGTCCGTCAAGATCGGCATCAACGGCTTCGGCCGCATCGGCCGCAACTTCTTCCGCGCCGCCCTCGCCAAGGGCAGCGACCTCGAGATCGTCGCTGTCAACGACCTCACCGACAACAAGGCGCTCGCCCACCTCCTGAAGTACGACTCCATCACGGGTCGTCTGGACGCCACGGTCGAGCTCGACGGCGACAAGATCATCGTCAACGGCAAGCCCATCATCGTGCTCGCGGAGCGCGACCCCGCCGACCTCCCCTGGGGCGAGCTCGGCGTCGACATCGTCATCGAGTCGACCGGTCGCTTCACGAAGTCCGACGACGCCCGCAAGCACATCACCGCCGGCGCCAAGAAGGTCCTCGTGTCGGCTCCCGCCACGGGCAGCGACGTCGCCACGATCGTCCTCGGCGTCAACGAGGGCACCTACGACGCCGCGACGCACGACATCATCTCGAACGCGTCCTGCACGACGAACTGCCTCGCGCCGCTCGCCAAGGTCCTGCTCGACAACTTCGGCATCGAGCGTGGCCTCATGACCACGGTCCACGCCTACACCGCCGACCAGAACCTGCAGGACGGCCCGCACAGCGACCTCCGTCGTGCACGCGCCGCCGCCGTCAACATCATCCCGACCTCCACCGGTGCAGCCAAGGCACTCGGCCTGGTCATCCCGGAGCTCGTCGGCAAGCTCGACGGCTACGCCCTGCGCGTCCCGGTCCCGACCGGTTCGATCACCGACCTCACGGTCGAGCTGACCAACCCGGCCACGGTCGAGGAGATCAACGCCGCGTACAAGGCCGCCGCCGAGGGCCCCCTCAAGGGCATCCTCAAGTACACCGAGGACCCGATCGTCTCGAGCGACATCGTGACCGACCCGCACTCCTCGATCTTCGACGCCGGCCTCACCAAGGTCATCGGCTCGCAGGTCAAGGTCGCCTCGTGGTACGACAACGAGTGGGGCTACTCGAACCGCCTCGTCGACCTCACCGAGTACGTCGCGGACCGCCTCTAACCAACCGGCTGTCTGCCGCACTCCTCACCCGAGCAGCCAGACACCGCATGGTCCGAACGGGCGTCCTGAATCATCTTCAGGGCGCCCGTTCGGCTTCGTCGGTGGTCATGGCTCAGCGCAGAGAAAGACCCTCCTCATGACCCTCCGCACCCTCGACTCGCTGGGCGACCTCAGCGGCCGCCGAGCCGTCGTCCGCCTCGACCTCAACGTCCCACTGAAGGACGGCGTCATCACCGACGACGGCCGCATCCGCGCGGCACTCCCCACCCTCAACGCGCTCATCAACCAGGGTGCGCGCGTCGTCATCGTCTCGCACCTCGGCCGGCCCGACGGTACACCCGACGCGAAGTACAGCCTCGCGCCCGTCGCGCAGCGGTTGTCCGAACTCCTCGGCAAGCCCGTGACATTCGCCGCCGACACCGTCGGCAGTGCCGCCACCGACGCCGTCGCCGCACAGACCGACGGCGACGTCGTGCTGCTCGAGAACCTGCGCTTCAACTCCGCCGAGACCAGCAAGGACGCCGGCGAACGCGAGGCGTTCGCCGCCAAGCTCGCCGCCTTCGGCGACGTCGTCGTCTCCGACGGTTTCGGTGTCGTCCATCGGAAGCAGGCGAGCGTGTACGAGCTCGCCAAGCTGCTCCCGAGCGCTGCCGGACTGCTCATCGCCGCCGAGCTCGAGGTCCTCGACCGTCTCACCGAGACCCCGGAGCGCCCCTACACGGTCGTCCTCGGCGGCTCGAAGGTGTCCGACAAACTGGGCGTCATCGGCCACCTGCTGCCGCGCGTCGACTCGCTGCTCATCGGCGGTGGCATGCTGTTCACCTTCCTCGCCGCCCAGGGGCACGCCGTCGGTTCGAGCCTGCTCGAAGCGGACCAGATCGAGACCGTCCGCGGGTACCTCGCGAAGGCCGACGAGCTCGGCGTGACGATTGTCCTGCCGACCGACGTCGTCGTCGCCTCGGCGTTCGGCGCCGACGCCGAGCACGTCGTGCGCCCGGCCGACGCCATCGAGGACACCCCGTTCGGTGCCTCAGGGCTCGGACTCGACATCGGACCGGACACGGCTGCAGCGTTCGCCGAGATCGTCGCCGCGTCCAAGACGGTGTTCTGGAACGGCCCGATGGGCGTGTTCGAACTCGCGCCCTTCGCCGCCGGTACGCGCGCGGTCGCTGAAGCACTCACCCGCACGGACGGCCTGAGCGTCGTCGGTGGCGGTGACTCGGCCGCAGCGGTTCGTGCGCTCGGCTTCGATGATGACCAGTTCGGTCACATCTCAACTGGTGGCGGCGCCAGCCTCGAGTTCCTCGAGGGCAAGCGTCTGCCTGGACTGGAGGTCCTCGGATGGCAGCAGTAACCCCCGGGCGCACGCGTGTGCCCCTGATCGCCGGCAACTGGAAGCTCAACCTGGACCACCTCCAGGCGATCGCCCTCGTCCAGAAGCTCGATTGGACACTCAAGGACGGCAAGCACGACTACGCCGACGCCGAGGTGGCCATCTTCCCGCCGTTCACCGACCTCCGCTCGGTCCAGACGATCGTCGCCGCCGACAAGCTCAAGCTGGCCTACGGCGCGCAGGACCTGTCGCAGCACGACGCCGGCGCCTACACCGGTGAGATCTCCGGAGCGTTCCTCGCGAAGCTCGACTGCCGCTACGTGCTCGTCGGACACTCCGAGCGCCGCACCCTGCACAACGAGACCGACGAGGTCGTCCAGGCGAAGACGGCCGCAGCCGTGCGACACGGCCTCGTCCCCGTCATCTGCATCGGTGAGACCGCCGAAGACCTCGAGGAACACGGCCCGTCGGCCGTCCCCGTGGCGCAGCTCAAGGCCGCCATCGACGGACTCGCACCGGACGCGGACATCGTCGTCGCCTACGAGCCGGTGTGGGCCATCGGTTCCGGTCAGGCGGCGACGCCCGACCAGGCGCAGCAGGTCGCAGCCGCTCTCCGCAGCACGCTCGCCGAGGTCCTCGGCGATGAGGCGGCGCAGCGCACGCGGATCCTCTACGGCGGTTCGGTGAAGGCCTCGAACATCGCCGGCTTCATGCGCGAACCCGACGTCGACGGTGCCCTCGTCGGCGGTGCGAGCCTGCTCGCCGACGAGTTCGCCGGGATCGCCCGCTTCTCGCAGCACGTCGGACTCTGACCGACCTGCTGCACCAGCACTACCGACACGGCTCGGCCCGCGGCACCAGCCGCGGGCCGAGCCGTCTCCGCTGAACCGTCGAGGTATACTGGACGGCGGTTCAGCCCCTCTGAACGCGAATGCGAAAGGTCTCACGTGGAGATTCTCCAGGTCATCCTGCAGGTGCTGCTCGGCATCACCAGCCTCCTGCTCACCTTCCTGATCCTGCTGCACAAGGGCCGCGGCGGCGGCCTGTCCGACATGTTCGGCGGCGGCTCCTCCAGCAACCTCGGTTCGTCAGGGGTCGCCGAGCGCAACCTCAACCGCTTCACCGTCATCCTCGGCCTGACCTGGGGCGCCTGCATCGTCGTGATCGGGCTCCTGACGAAGTTCGCCGCCGCCTAGACCGGCCGCGAAGCCCCGATCCCGGGGACGCAACTCGACGCACCACACCCGAACCACTCTCGACAGTACGAGAAAGAGGAAACACCATGGCATCAGGCGGAAGCGCTATCAGGGGATCACGCGTCGGCGCCGGTCCCATGGGCGAGCAGGACCACGGCTACCACGCGGACCGCATCGCCATCTCCTACTGGGACGCCCTCGGCAACGAGACGGTCCGCCACTTCGCGGCGAACGTCCCCGACGAGGAGATCCCCGAGACGATCGACTGCCCGACGTCCGGTCTGCCTGCCGGTCGCGACAAGGCGAACCCGCCGGAGGTCGCGAAGCTCGAGCCGTACAAGACCCACCTCGCCTACGTGAAGGAACGGCGCACGGAGGAAGAAGCCGAGCAGCTGCTCGAAGAAGCACTCCAGCAGCTCCGTGCACGCCGCGGTACGGCAGCGAAGTAGCCGGACAGCACCACATATGCGGAAAGGCCGTTCCCCTCGGGGAACGGCCTTTCCGCATGCTGGCACCGGCTGGGCGACCGGCCTCCCGCTAGTACTCCGGGAGGATCAACGAATCCGGGACCTCGGCGGCCGCATCCTGGTCGACGAAGAACACCGTCCGTTTGCGTCCCTTGGCCCCGGCGGCGGGGACCTCGTTGTAGCTGGCACCCGCGAGGGCGAGGCCGAGTGCAGACGCCTTGTCGGTACCGGCGAGGACGAGCCAGACCCGCACGGAGGAGTTGATGGCCGGCCGGGTCAGGCTGAGTCGTTCCGACGGCGGCTTGGGGGAGTTCCGCACCGGCACGACCGAGGTGTCGGTGACCGAGACCTCGGCCCGCTCCGGGAAGAGCGACGCGACGTGACCGTCGGGACCGACACCCAGGAACGTGATGTCGAACCGGGGGTGGTCCTCGCCGGGTCGCGCGAATCGACGGAGCTCGTCCGCGTACCGCACCGCGGCAGCGTCGAGATCGATGCCGTCCTCCGGCGCCGGGTATCCGTGCACGTGTTCGGCGACGAGGCCACGCTCCGGAAGCGCCAGCAGGGTCTCCAGCAATGCCTCGCGTGCCTGCAACTCGTTCCGATCGGCGTCGTCCCGAGCGACCCAGCGCTCATCCCCCCACCAGAGGTGCACCCGGGACCAGTCCACCCGGTCGCGGTCCTTCGACGCGGCCACGGCGGCGAGCGTGCCCGTGCCGACGGTCCCGCCGGTCAGGACGACGTGGACCGTCTCCTGCGACTCGAGCAGTTCGCGGGTTCGGGAGAGGAACCGCTTGGCGACCGAGGTCGTCAGTTGGTCGCGGTCCTGGTAGACGAGGACGCGTCGCTCGGTCGGCATCAGCTGGTCCGAGCGCGGAGCGTGACCGGCTCGCCGAGGCCGGGGAGGCCCACGGTGATGACCTGTCCGTACAGGACGTCCGGGTCGAGCGTGCGCAGCTCCTCGGCGAGGCAGTCGCGCAGACTGCGACGGGGGAGCGAGAGGTCGTGCGTCGGCTGTCCGGGCTGGATCAGGGTCGCGATGTCGGGAACGGGTCGCTCGAGGACGACGTTGCCGGACGCCCGCGTGAGGCGGACACCGTGGATGCCGCTCGACCCGTGCGCCATGCTGAGCTCGTGGGTCACGTCGACCTGCAACTGCAGCTGGAGCCAGGCGGCGAGCAGCTCGGTCGACGGGGAGTCCGATGCTCCGGACACCTCGATCGCCGTGACGGGCTCGTACGGCGGCTGGTCGAGCACCGCCGCGAGCTGTGCACGCCAGAGCGTGAGCCTGGTCCATGCGAAGTCCGTGTCTCCGGGGGCGTAGTTCGCCGCGCGACCGCGGAGGGCGGCGTGGGTGTCCGCCGCCGCGGACGCGTCGGTGATACGACGCTGGGCGATGCGGCCGATCGGTGACGTCGAGACGCGTTCCGGCGCCTCTCCCGGCCACCAGGCGACCACGGGCGCGTCGGGCAGGAGCAGACCGGTCACGAGGCTCTCCTCGTTCTCGGCGACCGCACCGTAGGCGCGCAGGATGACCACCTCGCTCGCTCCGGCGTCGCCGCCGACGCGGATCTGGGCATCGAGCCGGTCTCCGATGGAGGAGTGCTGGTCGTCGTGCTCCGTGGAGAGGACGATGACCCGCATGGGGTGCTCGCGGGAGGCCTCGTTGGCGGCCTCGATGGCCTCCTCCTCGGCTCCGAGCCGCGTCGAGATCACCAGAGTGAGCACGCGGCCCAGGGCGACGGCGCCGCCGTCCTCGCGGATGGTCACGAGCGCCTTCGAGAGTTTGCTCGTGGTCGTGTCTGGCAGGTCTACGATCATGGTCGTCTCCAGGTGCGTCCGTCGCGGTTCATGAGGTCATCGGCCGAGGACGGGCCCCAGGTGCCGGGAGCGTACTGCTCGAGCGGCGTGTCCTGAGCGGCCCAGTACTCCTCGATCGGGTCGAGGATCTTCCAGGAGAGCTCGACCTCCTCGTGACGGGGGAAGAGGGGCGGGTCGCCCAGCAGGACGTCGAGGATGAGACGTTCATACGCCTCGGGACTCGCCTCGGTGAAGGCGTGGCCGTAGCCGAAGTCCATCGTGACGTCGCGGACCTGGGTGCCCGCACCCGGGACCTTCGAACCGAAGCGGATGGTGACACCCTCGTCGGGCTGGACCCGGATGACCAAGGCGTTCTGGCCGAGCGCCGAGGTCTGGCTCTCCGCGAACAGGTACTGCGGAGCACGCTTGAACACGACCGCGATCTCGGTGACGCGGCGTCCGAGGCGCTTCCCGGCACGCAGGTAGAACGGCACACCGGCCCACCGGCGCGTGTTGATGTCGAGCCGCATCGCCGCGTAGGTCTCGGTCGTCGACTCCGGGTTCATCCCGTCCTCGTCGAGGAAGCCCAGCACATGCTCGCCACCCTGCCAACCGCCGGCGTACTGCCCACGGGCCGTCGCGGCCCCGAGGTCGTCGGGGAGGCGGACGGCCGCGAGGACCTTCTCCTTCTCCGCGCGCAAATCTGCCGCGTTGAAGGAGATCGGCTCCTCCATCGCCGTGAGGGCGAGGAGCTGCAGCAAGTGGTTCTGGATGACGTCGCGCGCCGCTCCGATGCCGTCGTAGTACCCGGCACGACCGCCGACGCCGATGTCCTCGGCCATGGTGATCTGCACGTGGTCGACGTAATTGGCGTTCCAGATGGGCTCGTACAGCTGGTTCGCGAACCGGAGCGCCAGGATGTTCTGGACGGTCTCCTTGCCGAGATAGTGGTCGATCCGGAAGATCGAGTCCGACGGGAAGACCGACTGCACGATGTCGTTCAGCTCGCGAGCCGTCTTGAGGTCGCTGCCGAACGGCTTCTCGATGACCACCCGGCGCCACTGACCGTCAGCGGGCTCCGCGAGTCCCGAGCGACGGAGCTGCTCGGTGACCTGCGGGAAGGCCTTCGGCGGGATCGAGAGGTAGAACGCGTGGTTGCCCATCGTCCCGCGATCCGCATCGAGCTCCTCGATGGTCTCTTTCAGCTTCTCGAACGCCGCGTCGTCACCGAATTCACCGGGGACGAACCGGATGCCCTGGGCGAGCTGGTTCCAGACGTCCTCGCGGAACTCGGTCCGGGCGTACTGCTTGACTGATTCGTGGACGACCTCCATGAAGTCCTGGTCCTCCCAGTCCCGTCGGGCGAACCCGACGAGTGAGAAGCCAGGGGGCAGGAGGCCCCGGTTCGCCAGGTCGTACACGGCCGGCATCAGCTTCTTGCGGGACAGGTCACCTGTCACGCCGAAGATGATGAGGCCGCTCGGACCGGCGATCCGATTGAGGCGTCGGTCGGTGTCCACCCGCAGCGGGTTGGACTCCGGGGTGATTTCCACCGGGGACATGAAGCTCCTTGTGCAGTGACGCGCTAGTCGTTGACGGCGTCGAAGAGGGTGACGATGTTCTGATCCGGCGACGTGAGCGTCAGCGTGAGGACCGGACGACCGTGCTCGGCGAGGACGCGGGCGTCGCCGCCCGCCTGGGCCTCGATGAGCTGGCCGAAGGTGAACGGGCGCTCGGGGATCTCCAGGTCGACGGGGGCCGTCTCGGTGATCTGCAGGAACACGCCGTTCGCGGGGCCGCCCTTGTGGTACTGACCCGTCGAGTGCAGGAAGCGGGGACCCCACCCGAAGGTCGTGGGTCGTGCCGCCTTCGCCGCGACGAGGTCGCGGATGCTCTCGAGCTGCGGGGAGGCGAGACGGTCGACGTAGCCCTGGATCGCGACGTACCCGTCGGAGGGCAGCTGCGCGAGCAGTGCCTCGACGGCGCCGGACAGGGTGGTCACGCCGTCGAGCAGACCGGCAGAGCCGCGGACCTCGACACCGTCGGCGACGAAGGCGGGTGCCTCGGGCTCCGGACGGTTGTCGAGCAGCCCACGGGTGGCGACCTTCGCGGACTCGACGTCCGGCTGGTCGAACGGGTCGATGCCGATGAGGCGCCCGGCGACGACGGTCGCGTACTCCCACACCAGCATCATCGCGCCGAGGCTGCCGCTGACGAGGATCTCGCCCTCGTGGCGGTCGTGGCGCAGCAGGTGGAACTCGTGGGCGTCGTCGACGATGCGGACGATCTGGAGGTCGGCCGGCTTCGACTCGAGCTCGGGAGCGAGCGGGTTGAGCACGACGGGCAGCAGACCGCGACCGGACTTGCCGGTCGATTCGGCGATGAGCTGTTCGGCCCAGTCCGGGAATCCGACGATGTGCGTCCCGTCGGTGATGAGACCGACCTTGTCGCGCAGCGGAACGGTGCCGCCGATCGCCGCGCCCAGGATGAGACCCGGGTTCGAAGCGTCGTCGATCGCGAGTTCACCGAGTACCGCGTCGGCCTCGTCGAGCAGCGCGCCGATGTCGACACCGGCCAGACCGGACGGCACGAGACCGAAGGCGGTGAGCGCACTGTAGCGACCGCCGACGTTGGGGTCGGCGTTGAAGACCCGGTAGCCGGCCTCGTTCGCCGCCGCCTCGAGCGGGGAGCCCGGGTCGGTGACGATCACGATGCGGCCGGCGGGGTCGATCCCCGCAGCCGTGAACGCGGCCTCGTAGGCACGGCGCTGGCTGTCGGTCTCGACCGTGGAGCCGGACTTCGAGGAGACGACGAGCACCGAGGTCTCGAGGCGGTCCGCCAGGGCCGCGAGGACCTGACCGGGAGCGGTCGAGTCGAGGACGGTCAGGTTGCCGCCCAGCGTGTTCGTGATGACCTCGGGTGCGAGCGAGGAACCGCCCATGCCCGCGAGCACGATGTGGTCGATGCCCTCGTCGTTGAACTGCTCACGGAGCGCGAGGATCGGCTCGACCAGCGGGCGGGAGATGGAGACCGCCTGGACCCAGCCGAGGCGCTTGGACGCCTCGGCCTCGGCCGCAGGACCCCACAGCGTGGGGTCCTGGTCCGTGATGCGCGACGCGACGAGGTCGCTGACGAGGGTCGGGACCACCGATGCGACAGCGGCCTCCGCCGCGCCGCTCACGCGGATCTTGAAGCTCACTTGGAGGCCTCCAAAGCCGTCTTCACGGTCTCGAGCAGCTCGTCCCAGGACACGATGAACTTCTCGACGCCCTCACGCTCGAGCAGCGCCGTCACCTCGTCGTAGGACACGCCGAGTGCGGCGATGGCGTCGAGGACCTCGTTCGCAGCCGCGTAAGAGCCGGTGACGGTGTCGCCGGTGATGACGCCGTGGTCGAAGGTCGCCTCGAGGGTCTTCTCCGGCATGGTGTTGACCACGCCGTCGGCGACGAGCTCGGTCACGTAGAGCGTGTCGGGGAGGTCGGCGGACTTGACGCCCGTCGAGGCCCAGAGCGGACGCTGCTTGTTGGCGCCGGCCTCGAGGAGCGCGGTGGCACGCTCGCTCGCGAACTCCTGCTCGAAGACCTGGTAGGCGAGCTGGGCGTTCGCGACGCCGGCCTTGCTCTTCAGCGCGGTCGCCTCGGGGCTGCCGATCGCGTCGAGACGCTTGTCGATCTCGGTGTCGACCCGCGACACGAAGAACGAGGCGACCGAGTGGATCGTCGAGAGGTCGTGGCCCGCGGCCTTCGCCTGCTCGAGACCGGTGAGGAACGCGTTGATGACCTCGCGGTAGCGGGTGAGGCTGAAGATCAACGTGACGTTGACGCTGATGCCGGCGCCGATGACGGCGGTGATGGCCTCGAGGCCCTCGACCGTCGCGGGGATCTTGATCATCGCGTTGGGCTGGTTGACCTTGGCCCAGAGCTGCTTGGCCTGCTCGATCGTCGCGGCGGCGTCGTGCGCGAAGCCCGGCTCGACCTCGATCGACACGCGGCCGTCGTACCCGTTCGAGGAGTCGTAGACGCCACGGAAGATCTTCGATGCAGCAGCCACGTCGTCGGTGGTGATCTCGAAGACCGCCTCGGTGACGTCCTTGCCGTCGGCGGCGAGCTGGGCGACCTGCTCGGCGTAGACGTCGCCGTTGCTGAGCGCGGACGCGAAGATCGTCGGGTTCGTCGTGACACCGACGACGTTGCGGTCGGCGATGAGCTGCTCCAGCCCACCGGACTGGATGCGTCCGCGGGAGAGGTCGTCGAGCCAGATGCTGACGCCGGCGGCGGACAGCTGGGCGGTTGGGGTTTCAGTCATGTTCTTCTGTCTCCTTCGCCCGGGCTACTTGCCGAGCGTCTCGTGTGCTGCGGAGACGACTGCCTCCGTGGTGATGCCGAACTCACGGAACAGCGTCTTGTAGTCGGCGGACGCACCGAAGTGCTCGATCGACACGGTCCGGCCGGCGTCGCCGACGATGCTCTTCCAGGTCAGGCCGAGACCCGCCTCGACGGAGACGCGTGCGGTGACGGCCTTCGGGAGGACGGACTCGCGGTACTCGGCGGACTGCTCCTCGAACCACTCGAGTGCGGGCACCGAGACGACGCGGGCGTTGACGCCCTCGCCGCGCAGGACCTCGCGGGCCTCGACGGCGAGCTGGAGCTCGGAGCCCGTCGCGATGAGGATGACGTCCGGCGTTCCGCCGGGCGCCTCGGCGAGGATGTACGCACCCTTGGCGACGTTCGACGCTGCAGCGAAGGTCTCGCCGGTGGCGTCGCCCGTGCCGCGCTCGAACACCGGGATGTTCTGACGGGTCAGCGCGATGCCGGTCGGGCCGCCGCGACGCTTGAGGATCTCGAGCCAGGCGTAGGCCACCTCGTTCGCGTCACCCGGTCGCACGACGGCGAGGTTCGGGATGGCACGGAGCGAGGCGAGCTGCTCGATCGGCTGGTGCGTGGGGCCGTCCTCGCCGAGGGCGACGGAGTCGTGCGTCCACACGAAGATGGACGGCACGTTCATGAGCGCGGCGAGACGGACGGCCGGACGCATGTAGTCGCTGAAGATGAGGAAGGTGCCACCGAACGCGCGGGTCGGGCCGTGCAGGACGATGCCGTTGAGGATCGCGGCCATGGCGTGCTCGCGGATGCCGAAGTGCAGGACACGACCGTAGGGGTTCCCGGTCCACTCGTGGGTGGAGTGCTCGCTCGGGATGAACGACGCACCGCCCTCGATCGTCGTGTTGTTCGACTCGGCGAGGTCGGCCGAACCACCCCACAGCTCGGGGATGACCGGGCCGAGGGCGTTGAGCACCTTGCCGGATGCGGCGCGGGTCGAGACGTCCTTGCCGGCCTCGAACACGGGGAGCGCCGACTCGACACCCTCGGGGAGTTCGCCGGCCTCGAGACGCTCGAGCAGCGCAGCGCGCTCCGGGTTGGCCGCGGCCCAGGCGTCGAACGTCAGCTGCCACTCGGCACGTGCCTCGGCACCGCGGTCGATCGCCTTGCGGGTGTGCTCGATGACCTCGTCGGCGACGAAGAAGTTCTGCTCGGGGTCGAAGCCGAGCACCTCCTTGACGGCCGCGAGCTCCTCGGCGCCCAGCGCCGAACCGTGGATCTTGCCGGAGTTCTGCTTCTTGGGAGCCGGCCATCCGATGATGGTCTTCAGGATGATGAGCGACGGCTTGTCGGTCTCGGCCTTCGCCGCCTCGATCGCGTCGTTCAGCGCGTGGACGTCCTCGACGTACTCGCCGGTCTTCTTCCAGTCGACGACCTGGACGTGCCAGTGGTAGGCCTCGTAACGGGCCTTGACGTCCTCGGTGAAGGCGATGTTGGTGTCGTCCTCGATCGAGATCTGGTTGGAGTCGTAGATCGCGATGAGGTTGCCGAGCTGCTGGTGACCGGCGAGCGAGGACGCCTCACTCGTGACGCCCTCCTGCAGGTCGCCGTCGCCGGCGATGACGTAGACGAAGTGGTCGAACGGGCTGGTACCGGCCTCGGCCTCGGGGTCGAACAGGCCACGCTCGAAGCGGGACGCGTACGCGAAGCCCACGGCGGAGGCGAGCCCCTGGCCGAGCGGACCGGTGGTGATCTCGACGCCGTCGGTGTGGCCGTACTCCGGGTGACCAGGCGTGAGCGAGCCCCAGGTGCGGAGCGCCTCGAGGTCGGAGAGTTCCAGCCCGTAGCCGCCCAGGTAGAGCTGGACGTACTGGGTCAGCGAGCTGTGCCCGACCGAGAGGACGAAGCGGTCGCGTCCGAGCCAGTCCTGGTCCTTCGGATCGCGTCGCATGACCTTCTGGAACAGCAGGTAGGCGGCGGGGGCGAGACTCATCGCCGTTCCCGGGTGGCCGTTGCCGACCTTCTCCACCGCGTCGGCGGCGAGGATGCGCGCCGTGTCGACTGCTTTGCTGTCAATGCTTTCCCACTGCAGATCTGCCACTGAATACTGACCCTTCTCATCGGAACAGGAGGCCGACGAGCGGTCGAGCCTTCTTCTGTGCGTTCGCGGCCCACGTCGTCTTCGGCGTCCGAGCACACGACACCGCTCTTCGAACTGGGTGAAGGGGGGCGCACGCGTGCACAGTGGCTGGCGAGCATTTCCCAGCATAGCGAACCCCTGCAGCCGAGGGTCGATGTTCGACGAGCGCGAACACGCGACGTCACGGATCGTTGCAGCGCTTGCACGACGGGCGTCACCTGGTGAGGGACCGTGCGCCTGCGCACCGTGAGTAGGGAGCCGCCCGCGCGTGTCGTAGAATCGTCTGCGGACCGCGCACCGGGCGAGCAGTGCGTGGTGAACCGAACGTTAGAGGAGCAATGGACGTCGCTGTAGCAGAACGTGTGTCGAGCCCCAAGCTCGGTTTCCGACGCAAGGCGAAGGCGTACATCGCCCTGACCAAGCCGCGGGTCATGGAGCTGCTCCTCGTGACGACGATCCCCGTCATGATCCTCGCGAAGGGCGGTCTGCCCGACTGGTGGCTCGTCATCGCGACCGTCATCGGCGGGTCCTTGAGCGCCGGCTCCGCAGCGGCGTTCAACTGCTACATCGACCGCGACATCGACGCGGTCATGGACCGCACGAAGAAGCGCCCCCTGGTGACCGGCGAGCTCACGCCGCGCGAGGCGCTCGTGTTCGCGTGGACGCTCGGCGTCGTCTCGACGGTCTGGCTCCTCGCCACCACCAACTGGCTCGCGGCCGCACTGTCCGTCGGCGCGATCCTCTTCTACGTCTTCGTGTACACGCTGTGGCTGAAGCGACGCACCCAGCAGAACATCATCTGGGGTGGGATCGCGGGCTGCTTCCCCGTCGTCATCGGCTGGGCCGCCGTCACCGGTTCGCTCTCGTGGGCACCGATCATCCTCTTCGCGGTCGTGTTCCTCTGGACGCCGCCGCACTACTGGCCGCTGTCCATGAAGTACCGCAGCGACTACCAGGCCGTCGGCGTGCCGATGCTCGCCGTCGTCCGCGGTCGCGCGCAGGTCGGCCTCCAGGTCATCCTGTACGCGTGGGCGACGGTCGTCTGCTCGCTCCTGCTCATCCCGGTGGCCGACATGGGGCTGCTGTACAGCGCCGTCGCCCTCCTGTCCGGCGGCTGGTTCGTCTACGAGACCCACCGTCTCTACAACCTCGCGATCCGTCACGAGCACGTCTCGCCGATGCGCGTCTTCCACGGGTCGATCACCTACCTGACCCTCCTGTTCCTCGCCGTCGGCATCGACCCGCTGCTCCCGTTCTGACCCGGTGGCTGACGCAGCGGAACGCGGCCGGCTGATCGCTGCGACGGGGGAGAGCCCCGACATCGTCTTCGACCGGTTCGTCTCCTGGGCCGAGGCCGGCGGACTCAGCCTGTACCCGGCGCAGGAGGAGGCGCTCATCGGCATCGTCGACGGCGCCAACGTCATCCTCTCCACCCCGACGGGCACCGGCAAGAGCCTCGTCGCCGCCGGCGCACACTTCGCGGCCCTGAGCTCCGGTCGACGCAGCTACTACACGGCCCCGATCAAGGCGCTCGTCAGCGAGAAGTTCTTCGCACTCGTCGAGATGTTCGGCGCTGAGAACGTCGGGATGGTCACCGGGGACTCCTCGGTGAATGCCGACGCGCCGATCGTCTGCTGCACCGCGGAGATCGTCGCCAACCTGGCGCTCCGGCACGGCGAGGACGCCGGCATCGACCAGGTCGTGATGGACGAGTTCCACTTCTACGCCGACCCCGACCGCGGGTGGGCGTGGCAGGTGCCGCTGCTCACCCTCCCGGACACGCAGTTCGTCCTCATGTCCGCGACCCTCGGCGACGTCGGCGACCTCGCGCGCGACCTCGAGCGCCGGACCGGCCGTGAGACCGCCATCGTGACCGGCGTCGAACGACCGGTGCCGCTCCATTTCTCGTACGCGACCACGCCGATCCACGAGACCGTGGAGGACCTCCTCCACACGGGACAGGCTCCGATCTACATCGTCCACTTCGCGCAGGCGGCGGCGCTCGAGCGGGCACAGGCCTTGACCAGCCTCAAGGTCGTCACCCGCGAGCAGCGCGACGAGATCGCCGACGCCATCGGCGACTTCCGGTTCAGCACCGCGTTCGGCACGACGCTGTCCCGGCTCGTCCGCAGCGGGATCGGCGTGCACCACGCCGGCATGCTGCCGAAGTACCGACGCCTCGTGGAGCAGCTGGCCCAACGTGGTCTCCTCCGCGTCATCTGCGGGACGGACACCCTCGGCGTCGGGATCAACGTCCCGATCCGCACGGTCCTGTTCACGGCGCTCACGAAGTACGACGGCACGAAGATGCGCCAGGTGAACGCCCGGGAGTTCCATCAGATCGCCGGTCGTGCGGGTCGGGCCGGCTACGACACCGCGGGCACCGTCGTCGTCCAGGCTCCCGAGCACGAGACCGAGAACCTCAAGCTCATCGAGAAGGCCGGCGACGACCCGAAGAAGCGCCGCAAGATCATCCGGAAGAAGGCGCCGGAGGGGTTCGTGTCCTGGGGGGAGCCGAGCTTCCAGCGGCTCGTCGCGGCCGAGCCTGAAACGCTGACCAGCCACATGCAGCTCACCCACGCGATGATGCTCAGCGTCATCGCGCGCGGCGGCGACAGCTTCGGCACCATCCGCTCCCTCGTCTTCGACAACCACGAGCCTCGGGCGAGACGCTTCGCCCTGGCCAGGCGGGCGCTCGAGATCTACCGCACCCTCCGCACGGCAGGGGTGATCACCCAGACGATCGATCCCGAGACGGGTGAGGTCGTCATCGGCCTGACGGTCGAACTGCAGCCGAACTTCGCGCTCAACGCTCCGCTGTCACCGTTCGCCCTCGCCGCGTTCGAGCTGTTGGACCCCGCGGAGCCAGGCTTCGCCCTCGACGTCATCTCGGTGGTCGAATCGACGCTCGACGATCCGCGCCAGATCGTCATGGCCCAGCAACACCTCGCCAGAGGCGAGGCCGTGCAGGCGATGAAGGCCGAGGGGATCGAGTACGACCAGCGCATGGAGCTCCTCGAGGCGGTCACCCATCCGAGACCGCTGGCCGAACTCCTCGAAGCGGCGTTCACGAGCTACACCGCCGCGCAGCCGTGGGCACTCGACCTCGAGCTCCGCCCGAAGGCGGTCGTGCGCGACTTCATCGAGCGTGCACTGAACTTCAGCGAGTTCGTCTCGTTCTACAGTCTCTCGAGGTCCGAGGGACTCGTTCTGCGGTACCTCTCCGACGCCTTCCGGGCGATCCGACAGAGCGTGCCGGACGAGTTCAAGGACGAGGAGCTCCAGGACCTCATCGAGTGGCTCGGCGAACTCGTCCGACAGGTCGACTCGAGTCTGCTCGACGAGTGGGAGGAACTGTCCCACCCGGACCCCGAACGCCATGCGGAGGCGAGTCGGTCACTCCCGCCCACGCCACGGAGCGTCCTCGCCAACCGCCGGGCGTTCACCGTCCTCGTCCGGAACGAACTCTTCCGCCGGGTCCAGCTCGCATCGCTGGAGCACTACGACGCGCTCGGCGAGCTCGACGCGTCGGCCGGATTCGACGCCGACGCCTGGGCCGACGCCATGGATCCGTACTTCGAGGAGCACGGGGAACTCCCGACCGGTGCTGCAGCACGGAGCCCGGCGCTGCTGGTCGTCGACGACGAGGACGAGCGCCCCGTGGGCGACACGGGCGGTGTCTGGCGGGTGCGTCAGGTGTTCGCCGATCCGGCCGGCGACCACGACTGGGGGATCAGCGCCGTCATCGACCTCGACGCCTCCGACGAGACCGGGACCGCGGTCGTCCGGGTGACCGCGGTCGGGATGCTCTGAGTCGTCAGCGGGCGCGCAGAGCCCTCAGCGGGAGAGCGTCTGAGCCATCAGCGGGAGACGCTGAGGGATGCCGACTCCTCGACGCGTGACGCGGTCCGGACCGGGATCCGCTGCTGCAGCACGACCCAGGTCATCGCGGCGACGAGCAACCCGGCGAGCACCATGTGCAGCCCCACGAGCACCTCGGGGAGTCCGAGGCGGGCCTGGGTGAGCCCCACGATGATCTGCACCACTTCGACCGCCAGCAGAGTGGAGACCGCGGTGCGCACCCCGCGCGACCCACGGCGGGCGCCGAGGGCGATCACGCCGACGAGCAGCACGATGGTGCCGGCGAGCGTCGCGTAGGCGGGCCAGCTGTGGAGGTGCTGGAGGAACTCGGGGTCGAACCCGTTGCGCGGCGCCGGCACCTCCTTCGAGTTGTCGCCGGCGTGCGGGCCCGAGCCCGTCGTCAGGATGCCGAACACGACGGTGACGGCGACGAAGAGGCTCGTCAGGTGGACGACGCCGAGGTACCAGCCGGGCATGACCTTCACCGCGCCACGGGGACCGCGGTGGACCCGATGGACGAGCATCGTCGCGAGGGCGACCAGGACGATGGAGATGACGAAGTGCAGCCCGACCACGTACGGGTTCAGCCCGGTGAGGACCGTGATGCCGCCGAGGACCGCCTGCGCGGGGATCGACAGGCCCTGGAGCAGGGTCAGCCGGAAGAGATCGGGGCGCTGCCGACGCATACGGATCACCGCGAGGAACGCGGCGATCACGATGGCCGCGAGGACGAAGGTGAGGAGGCGGTTGCCGAACTCGATGAACCCGTGGATGCCCATCTCCGGCGTGTTGACGAAGGAGTCGTCCGTGCAGCGCGGCCACGTCGGGCATCCGAGCCCGGAGGCCGTCAGGCGGACGGCGCCCCCGGTCCCGATGAGGACGAGCTGGAAGGCGAAGGAGAGCCAGGCGACGACACGCACGCGCTTGTCGATCGTCGTCGGCAACCACTGCCAGAACCGGGTGGCACGCACCCGGTCGGGAAGGGACGGTGCCGGCGTCGGTCGACCGGCGGTCTTGGAGTGGTGTGACACGGGTCGATCCTTCGGTTCGCGGTGGCCACGGCTGCGGTATCCACCGTCCTCACCCACAACCCACAGGAAGCTGTAGGATTATGAGGTTCACGGTGCGCGCGAGATGCGCCATGGTTCATGAACATTGTAGGTTCGCGAAGAAGCCGCCCGCACATCCCCTCCCCAATCCGCTCCGATCAGGCGCGTGCCATGGGAGGGAATGACGACCTCCAGCCGGTGGTTGTCTCCAGGGAGGAAAGAGGGACACATGTCAGACATCCTGATCGATCGCCCGGAGCTCGCCGGACTCGGCCAATACGAGTTCGGATGGCACGACGGCGACGTCGCCGGCGCTTCAGCGCGCCGCGGCATCTCCACGGAGGTCGTTGCCGACATCTCCGCATTGAAGAGCGAACCGGACTGGATGCTGCAGCGCCGCCTCAAGGCCCTGCAGCTGTTCGAGCGCAAGCCCATGCCGACGTGGGGCGCCGACCTCTCCGAGATCGACTTCGAGAACATCAAGTACTTCGTCCGGTCCACCGAGAAGCAGGCTCAGACCTGGGAGGACCTGCCGGACGACATCAAGAACACCTACGAGAAGCTCGGCATCCCCGAGGCGGAGCGCCAGCGCCTCGTCTCCGGCGTCGCCGCGCAGTACGAGTCCGAGGTGGTCTACCACCAGATCAACGAGGAGCTCGAGGCGCAGGGTGTCATCTTCATGGACACCGACACCGCGTTGCGCGAGCACCCCGAGTTCTTCGAGGAGTACTTCGGCACGGTCATCCCGTCCGGCGACAACAAGTTCGCCGCGCTGAACACCGCCGTATGGTCGGGTGGCTCCTTCGTCTACGTGCCGCCCGGCGTGCACGTCGAGATCCCGCTGCAGGCCTACTTCCGGATCAACACCGAGAACATGGGTCAGTTCGAGCGCACGCTGATCATCGCCGACGAAGGCAGCTACGTGCACTACATCGAGGGCTGCACCGCGCCGATCTACAAGTCGGACTCGCTGCACTCCGCGGTCGTCGAGATCATCGTCAAGAAGAACGCCCGCGTCCGCTACACGACGATCCAGAACTGGTCGAACAACGTCTACAACCTGGTCACGAAGCGCGCCACGGCCGCCGAAGGAGCGACCATGGAGTGGATCGACGGCAACATCGGATCCAAGGTCACGATGAAGTACCCGTCCATCTACCTCATGGGCGAGCACGCCAAGGGCGAGACCCTGTCCGTCGCCTTCGCCGGTCCCGGCCAGCACCAGGACGCCGGCGCGAAGATGATCCACATGGCTCCGTACACGCAGTCGTCCATCGTCTCCAAGTCGATCGCCCGAGGCGGCGGACGCGCGGGCTACCGCGGCGAGGTCCGGGTGGACGCCAACGCCCATCACTCGGCCAACACCGTGCGCTGCGACGCGCTCCTGGTCGACACCATCTCCCGGAGCGACACGTACCCGGCGATCGACATCCGTGTGGACGACGTCCAGCTCGGACACGAGGCGACGGTGTCCAAGGTCAGCGAGGAGCAGCTCTTCTACCTCATGAGCCGCGGCATGCCGGAGGACGAGGCCATGGCGATGATCGTCCGCGGCTTCATCGAGCCGATCGCCCGCGAACTGCCCATGGAGTACGCACTCGAACTCAACAAGCTCATCGAGATGGGCATGGAAGGATCCGTCGGTTAATGACGACTGCAGCACCGACTCAGACCGAAGGACAGCACGGCATCACGGCACACAGCGACGGCGCAGGACGCGTCATCCCGGTGCAGACCCGTTCGGAGCGCTTCAGCTCCTATGATGTCGCCGACTTCCCAGCGGTGACGGGACGCGAGGCGGTCTGGAAGCTCAGCCCGGTCGCGCAGTTCACCGACCTCACCGCGGGGGAGCTCGACGGCTCTCCCACCCCGATCACGCACGACGACGTCGACGGATTCAGCGTCGAGTGGATCGGTCGCGACGACGCCCGCGTCGGCTCCGCCGGCGTGCCGGAGGAGCGCGCCTCCGCGAACGCCTGGTCGAGCTTCGACCAGGCACTGGCGATCTCGGTCACGGGTGAGGAGTCCAAGACCCTGCGCCTCGAGCGGAGCGGACTCGGCGACAGCGCCCGCGCTGCGCACACCGTCATCACCGCCGCGCCGTTCAGCCGCGGCCTCGTCATCATCGAGAACGCGGGCGACGCCCGCCTGACCGAGAACGTCGAGATCGTCGTCGGCGAGCAGGCCGACGTGACCGTCGTGACCGTGCAGTGGTGGGACGACGACGCCGTGCACCTCGCCAGCCACTTCGCGTCCATCGGTCGTGACGCCCACCTCAAGCACGTCGTGGTGTCGCTCGGCGGCAAGGTCGTCCGGGTGAACCCGACCCTGCACCTCGCCGGTCAGGGCTCGGACCTCGACTCGCTCGGCGTGTACTTCTCCGACGCGGGTCAGCACCTCGAGCAGCAGGTCTACATGCACCACGACGCACCGAACACCCGCGGGCGCGTGACCTACAAGGGCGCACTGCAGGGCGAGGGTGCGCGGTCCGTGTGGATCGGCGACGTCCTCATCAGCAACCGTGCCGTCGGCACCGACAGCTACGAGCAGAACCGCAACCTGGTCCTCTCCGACGGCACCCGTGCCGACTCCGTGCCGAACCTCGAGATCGAGACCGGCGACATCGCCGGTGCCGGTCACGCGAGCGCGACCGGACGCTTCGACGACGAGCAGCTCTTCTACCTGCAGGCTCGAGGCATCCCTGAGGACGAGGCACGACGACTCGTCGTCCGCGGCTTCCTCGTGGAGATCATCCAGCAGATCGGTGACACCGAGCTGCAGGAGCGCCTCTCGGCGGCCATCGAGGCCGAACTGCTCGGCGCCGACGGACAGGGCACCGGCGGAGCGCAGCACTGATGGCGACGAAGGTGTGCTCGTTCGACGAGCTCGCCGTCAACCAGGCCAAGCGGGTCGTGGTGGACGGCGTGCCGATCGCCCTCGTGCGCGACGCGTCCGACGAGCTGTTCGCGATCGGCGACGTCTGCACCCACGGCGACATCTCGCTGTCCGAAGGCTTCGTCGAGGACGGCAATCTCGAATGCTGGGCACACGGCTCACAGTTCTCGCTCACGACGGGCAAGCCGCTCACCCTCCCGGCCTACGAGCCGGTCCCCGTCTACACCGTCGAGCTCATCGACGGCGACATCTACATCGACCCGACCGCAACGAAAGAGATCTAGCACCATGTCAGTCCTCGAAATCCGCGACCTGCACGTCAGCGTCGAAACCGAGCAGGGCACCAAGCCGATCCTGCGTGGCGTCGACCTCACCATCCGGAAGGGCGAGACCCACGCGATCATGGGTCCGAACGGTTCGGGCAAGTCCACGCTCGCGTACACGATCGCCGGCCACCCGAAGTACACCGTCGACAGCGGATTCATCACGCTGGACGGCGAGGACGTCCTCGCGATGAGCGTCGACGAGCGCGCCCGTGCCGGACTCTTCCTCGCGATGCAGTACCCCGTCGAGATCCCCGGAGTCACGGTCACGAACTTCCTCCGCACGGCGAAGACCGCCGTCGACGGCGAGGCGCCCGCGATCCGCGGCTGGATCAAGGACGTCCGCGAGTCGATGAAGAACCTGCGCATGGAGCCTGCCTTCGCGGAACGCAACGTCAACGAGGGCTTCTCCGGTGGCGAGAAGAAGCGTCACGAGATCCTCCAGCTCGAGCTGCTGAAGCCGCAGTTCGCAGTCCTCGACGAGACCGACTCCGGCCTCGACGTCGACGCCCTCAAGATCGTGTCCGAGGGCGTCAACCGCGCCAAGGAGAACACGGGCCTCGGTGTCCTGCTCATCACGCACTACACGCGCATCCTCCGCTACATCAAGCCGGACTTCGTGCACGTCTTCGTCGCCGGCAAGATCGCTGAGCAGGGCGGTCCCGAGCTCGCCGACCGCCTCGAGAACGAAGGCTACGACCGTTTCCTCGTGGACGCCGTCGTCGCCCCGGAAGGTGCCTGAAGCCGCGCCAGCGGTCTAAGATAACGACATGGTAACAACGCTCAGTCCGCAACGATTCGACGAGGTCGAAGAGGCGCTCAAGGACGTCATGGACCCCGAGCTCGGGGTGAACGTGGTCGACCTCGGTCTCATCTACGACCTGGGTTGGGATGACGAGAACGACGCGCTCATCATCCACATGACCCTGACCTCCGCCGGATGTCCGCTCACGGACGTCCTCGAGGAGCAGACGGGTCAAGCGCTCGACGGCATCGTCGACGCCTTCCGCATCAACTGGGTGTGGATGCCGCCGTGGGGCCCGGAGCGCATCACGGACGACGGGCGCGACATGATGCGTGCCCTCGGCTTCTCGATCTGATCGATCCTCCACGACGACGGACGGCTGCAATGCAGCCGTCCGTCGTCCTGTTCCCGGCGGCGTCACCCGGCTGATCCCGGATAGGGTCGACGCATGACCGAGATCGTGTCCGCCGACCCCCTCGACGTCCTGCGCAGCCGGACGAGCGAGAAGTGGTCCGAGTACCCCGACGACGTCCTGCCCATGTTCGTGGCCGAGATGGACGTCCCGCTGGCACCCGTGGTCCGCGAGGTCCTACACGCGGCCATCGACCGCGGCGACGCCGGGTACGTCGCGAGCCGCACACGGCTCCCACAGACGTTCGCCGACTTCGCAGCGCGACGCTGGGGTTGGGATGTGGATCCCGGCTCCGTGTTCACCACCGCCGACGTCAGCATGGGCATCGTCGAGATCCTGCGTCGCGTCATCTCACCCGGTGAGGGCGTGGTGATCACCTCGCCGGTCTACCCGCCGTTCTTCGACCTCGTCACCGAGGCCGGGGGAGTCGTGGTGGACGTCCCCTTGCTCGGGTCCAGCCGCGCCGACGATCTCGCCGGAGGCTGGCGGCTCGACCTGGACGGTGTCGAAGCCGCGTTCCGCGACGGAGCGAAGGCCTTCCTCCTCTGCAACCCGCACAACCCGATCGGTCGGCCGCACACGGTCGACGAACTCCGCTCGGTCGCAGCACTGGCAGCGCGCTACGGGGTCACGGTCGTGAGTGATGAGATCCACGCTCCGCTCACCCAACCGGGCGAGCGGTTCGTCCCCTACCTCAGCGTGTCCGACGAGGCCGCCGAACACGGGTACGCCGTCCTGTCGGCGAGCAAGGCCTGGAACCTCGCCGGCCTGAAGTGCGCGGTGATGGTCACCGCCGCACCCGGACCGCGGAGCGTGGTCGCGGGGATGCCGGTCGAGGTGTTCTGGCGGACGGGCCAGTTCGGAGTGCTGGCGTCGGTCGCCGCCTTCGAGTCGGGAGAGCCCTGGTTGGACGGGCTCCTCGCGTTGATCGACGGCAACCGGCGGCTGCTCGGTGAGCTGCTGGGTGCCGAGCTGCCCGAGGTCGGCTACCGACCGCCTGCCGCCGGGTACCTCGCCTGGCTGGACTGCACCGGGCTCGGTTGGACGGAGCCCCCGGCGCGGCGCATCCTGCGCGAGGCGCGCGTGGCCCTGCAGGAGGGAGCCCCGTTCGGGCCCGGAGGCGTCGGCCATGCACGACTCAACCTGGCCTGCTCGCCCGAGCTCCTCACCGAGGCGGTCGGACGGATCTCCGCCCTGCGTTGACGGACGTCCGGCCGCACCGGGACCCTGCCGGAACGGCCGCGGTGCTGAGCATCGGATTCACGATTTATACTGGGAGGCTGACCCCCACCCTCCGCGTTGTCGAAACGCACCCGAAGAAATGGACTATGCCTGTGCTGAGTGTGCACGACCTCGAGATCCGCGTGGGGGCACGCGTGCTCATGGAGCACGTGAACTTCCGCGTGTCCGCCGGCGACAAGATCGGCCTCGTCGGCCGTAACGGTGCCGGGAAGACGACCCTGACCAAGACGCTGGCGGGGGAGACCCTCCCGACGAACGGCAAGATCGATCGCGGTGGCGAGATCGGGTACCTGCCGCAGGACCCGCGTTCCGGCAACCCGGAGGACCTCGCCCGCACCCGCATCCTCGATGCGCGTGGTCTCGGCCAGCTCGCACTCGGCATGCACGAGTCGAGCATGGCCATGGCGAGCGACGACCCGAAGGTGGCGGAAGCCGCCATGAAGAAGTACGGCAACCTCACCGACCGGTTCAACGCGCTCGGCGGGTACGCCGCGGAGGCCGAGGCGGCCTCGATCGCATCGAACCTGAACCTACCCGATCGCATCCTCGATCAGCAGCTGAAGACGCTCTCGGGCGGACAGCGCCGCCGCATCGAACTCGCGCGCATCCTCTTCTCCGACGCCGAGACGCTCATCCTCGACGAGCCGACCAACCACCTCGACGCCGACTCGGTCGTCTGGCTGCGTGAGTTCCTCAAGCAGTACAAGGGCGGGTTCATCGTGATCTCGCACGACATCGAGCTCGTCGGCGAGACCGTCAACCGGGTCTTCTACCTCGATGCGAACCGCACCGTCATCGACATCTACAACATGAACTGGAAGAACTACCAGCGTCAGCGCGAGGCCGACGAGGAGCGCCGGAAGAAGGAGCGCACCAACGTCGAGAAGAAGGCGACGGCGCTCCAGCTCCAGGCGGCCAAGTTCGGTGCGAAGGCCAGCAAGGCGGCCGCAGCCCACCAGATGGTGGCTCGCGCCGAACGGATGCTCTCCGGGCTCGAGGAGGTCCGCGCGCAAGACCGCGTGGCCAAGCTACGGTTCCCGACTCCGGCGCCCTGTGGCCGGACGCCGCTCATGGCGAGCAACCTGTCGAAGAGCTACGGCTCGCTCGAGATCTTCACGGCCGTCGACCTCGCGATCGACCGTGGCTCGAAGGTCGTCATCCTCGGATTCAACGGTGCGGGCAAGACGACCCTGCTGCGGATCCTCGCCGGAGTGGACCAGCCCGACACCGGGCAGCTCGAGCCCGGGCACGGCCTGCGGATCGGCTACTACGCGCAGGAGCACGAGACGATCGACGTGAAGCGCAGCGTGCTCGAGAACATGGTCTCCTCGTCGCCGAACATCACCGAGATGGAAGCGCGCAAGGTCCTCGGCTCGTTCCTGTTCACCGGCGACGACTCCAACAAGCTCGCGGGCGTGCTGTCCGGTGGCGAGAAGACGAGACTCGCTCTCGCGATGATCGTCGTCTCGGGCGCGAACATGCTCCTCCTGGACGAACCGACCAACAACCTCGACCCGGCCAGCCGTCTGGAGATCCTCGACGCGCTCGCCCACTACGAGGGTGCCGTCGTGCTCGTGAGTCACGATGAGGGCGCCGTCGAGGCGCTCAACCCCGAGCGAGTGCTCATCCTGCCCGACGGCGTCGAGGACCACTGGAACAAGGACTACCAGGACCTCGTCAGCCTGGCCTAGCGCCAGCGGGCCAGCGCTCCCGGTCCGTGAGCATCACCGGCCGGGTACGCACCGTCCGTCGACGGCTCGTCGCACTCGCGTCAGCGACTCGCTTCGAGGATCTCATCCTCGATGTCGGCGTCGGACCGTGCCTTCGCGGCGAGCCGTTCGGCGCGTGCAGCCGCACGCCGCTGCTCCTTCGGGTTGTCGGAATTCAGGATGCGGTACTCCTGACGGATGGCATAGGCGAGGAAGATGAAGCCCATCAGCGCGAAGACCACCCATTGCAGCGCGTACGAGAGGTGCATCCCCTCGTTCGGCTCGGGCTTGATCGGACCGAGCGGCGCCGATTCGGCCGGCGCCGGGCTCTCCGAGAGGAGCATGCCGTACGCACCGGAGTAGAGGGTCTCGCCGCGGAGTTCGGCGATCTGCGGGAGGTTGATCGTGGCCACCTGCCCGTCGGCGGCCCCGCGGCCCGGGAGCGTCGGTTCGCCGGGTCGGATACGGACGACGACCGAGACCTCTCCGCTCGGAGGCGCCGGGACCGACTCGGGTGCTTCGAGTGAATCGTTCGCGGCGACCCAGCCACGGTCGACGATGAACACGTCTCCGTCGGCGAGTCGGAGCGGCGTGAGGACGTTGAAGCCGGCCTGGTTGTTCCTGGGACGGTTCCGCACCAGCAGCTGCTCGTCAGGCAGGTAGGTGCCACTCATCGACACCGGGTGCCATTCGTCGGCCACGCTGAACGAGTCGAGCGACGGCAGCGCTTCGTCGAGCGGGATCGGAGTCGCGTCCCAGTTGGCCTCGATGCGCTGGACCTCCTCCTCCTTCTCGCTCGCCCGAGCGAGCTGCCAGTTGGAGAGCAGGACGCACACGATCGCGAACACGATCGCGACGCCGAGGTAGCCGAGCCAACGGCGGCTGAAGGCGAACCGCCAACCCGCGCTCATGAGCCGACCGCCGATGTCAACGGACGCCGCTCGAGGGGGAAGGAGCGGGCTTCGAGGAACGCCTCCAGGAAGTCGACGTGTTCGTCGCAGGCGGTCCAGACCTTCACGCGGTCCTCCGCGTGGATCTTCGGATTGCGCCACTCGATCCGCCAGCTCGCCGCCGCGCGGCAGCCGGCCCGGGAGCAGATCACGCCGTCGGGCTCGGCACCGAACCCGATCATGCCTGGTCGGTGGGACGAGGCGGAACCGAGTCGTCGACGATGATCGGCCGCTGGGACACGACGACACCGGTGGGGCGCTCGATGGCCCCCTGCGACGGCAGCGATCCGGCGTTCGCGATGATGACGGCGACGTACGGCAGGAAGATGGCACCGGCCGCGACCGCGAACATCCAACCGCCTTGGACGAACGGGAGCGCAGCGAGGCAAAGCAACCGGACACCCATGGTGATCGAGTACTTGATGAACCGCTGCCGGCGCTCCTGTTCGGGAGCCGGTGGGAGGGAGGTGATGCTCTGCTGCTTCATGCCACGACCAGCCTACGCGCTCGGCGGGTGGGCGAAGCCCCCAAATCACCGGGAGAACCGGAGCACCCCCATATGCTGGTACGGGTCCGCGGCCGGAACGCCGCGCGCCCCGACGGCCGCCGCACGAGTCGGCCGGTATCGCCGCAGGAGAGGAATCGACCATGACCGCACCACGCACCGTACTCGTCACCGGAGGCAACCGGGGGATCGGTTTCGCCATCGCCGAGGAGTTCGTCGCGCAGGGTCACCGCGTCGCCGTCACCGCTCGATCCGGCGAAGGCCCCGCGGGTACGTTGACGGTCCGCGCGGACGTCACCGATGCAGCCTCCGTCGACGCGGCGTTCAGCGAGATCGAGTCGGAGCTCGGCCCGGTCGAGGTGCTCGTCGCGAATGCGGGCATCACGAAGGACACCCTGCTCATGCGGATGAGCGAGGACGACTTCGACCAGGTGGTCGACACGAACCTCGGCGGCTCCTTCCGCGTCGTCAAGCGCGCGTCCAAGGGCATGCTCAAGGCACGCTTCGGACGCATCGTGCTCATCTCCAGCGTCGTGGGCCTCTACGGGTCGGCCGGTCAGGTCAACTACGCGGCCTCGAAGAGCGGCCTCATCGGCATGGCGCGGTCCATCACCCGCGAGCTCGGTGCACGTGGGATCACGGCGAACGTGATCGCCCCGGGGTTCATCGAGACCGACATGACCGCCGAACTGCCCGCCGAGACCCAGGCCGAGTACAAGAAGAGCATCCCGGCAGCGCGTTTCGCGAGTGCGAACGAGGTCGCGAAGGTCGTCACGTGGATCGCCGGTGACGACGCGGGCTACATCTCAGGCGCCGTGATCCCGGTCGACGGCGGCCTCGGCATGGGTCACTGACCCGGGCAGCACCGCACCGAGCAGAACCCGACCTCGGGCGCTGACCCCCGACGCGCGGATCAGAGCCCGAGGAGTGGGAGGACGCCGGCGAGGTCGACCCGCCCGGCGACGACGTCGGCACGGCGGCGGACGATCGGCTTCGCGTTGAACGCGACCGAGAGCCCGGCGACGGCCATCATCTCGAGGTCGTTGGCTCCGTCGCCGATCGCGATCGTCCGTGCCAACGGCACGCCGTCCTCGTCGGCCCACTCCTGCAGTGCGGCCGCCTTCGCCGCCGCGTCGATGATGGGACCGCTGAGGCCTCCCGTCAACCGACCGTCGGCCGTCTCGAGGCGGTTCGCCCGCACATGGTCGAGGCCGAGTGCCTCGGCCAGCGGGTCGAGCAGTTCATGGAACCCGCCGGACACGACACCGATCCGTGACCCGTGCGCATGCAGCCGGCCGATCAGCGTCTCCAGGCCGGTCGTCGTCCGGATCCGTTCGGCGATCACCGGGATCCGGTCGACGGGCAGGCCCGCGAGCGTCGCGACCCGGGCCCGGAGGCTGTCGGCGAAGTCGAGGTCACCGCGCATGGCGCGCTCGGTGATGGCGGCGACCTCGGGGAGGCTGCCGACCTCCTCGGCGAGGAGCTCGATCACCTCGTTCTCGATGAGCGTCGAGTCGGCGTCGAGGACCGCGAGGAACCGGACGCCTCGTCCGGCCTGTGGGGGGAGTGCTGCTTCTGGATCCGCCACTGCCGAACGCTCGGTACTCATGGAACGACGCGTACTCCCTTGCCAACCACGGTGAGACCGGATTCGGTGACGGTGAAGCCGCGAGCGCGGTCACGGTCGTGGTCGACACCGACGCTCGCGCCGGAGGTGACCACCACATCCTTGTCCAGGATAGCCCGCTTGACGACGGCGTCCGGTTCGATGTGGACCTTGTCGAACACGACCGAGTCGGAGACGTGGGCGCCGGATTCCACGAGCGCCCATGGCCCGAGGACACTGCGCTCGATGTGGGCACCGGACAGCAGCGAACCGAGGGAGACGATCGAGTCGATGGTCTGGCCGAGGTTGCCCTTCGCGTCCCGCACGAACTTCGCCGGCGGCGAGTTCAGCTGAGAACTGAAGATCGGCCAGTCGCGGTTGTACAGGTTGAAGATCGGGAGGGTCGAGATGAGGTCCTGGTGGGCCTCGTAGAACGATTCGATCGTCCCCACGTCGCGCCAGTAGTAGCGATCGCGATCCGTCGATCCGGGTACATCGTTCCGCTGGAGGTCGTAGACGCCCGCCTGGCCGCGATCGACGAAGTACGGGACGATGTCGCCACCCATGTCGTGGTTCGAGCTCGTCACCTCGCCGTCGTCGATGACCGCCTGCATGAGGGCGTCGGCGTCGAAGACGTAGTTGCCCATCGAGGCGAGCACCTCACCGGGGGAGTCGGGCAGGCCCGGTGCGTCGAGCGGCTTCTCGAGGAAGCGGGCGATGGTCGTCGGGTCGTCCGCGTCGACGTCGATGACGCCGAACTGGTCGGCGAGGGAGATGGGCTGACGGATCGCGGCGACCGTCGCCTTCTTGCCCGAGGCGATGTGCGCCTCGATCATCTGCGCGAAGTCCATGCGGTAGACGTGGTCGGCGCCGACGACCACGACGATGTCGGGCTTCTCGTCGCGGATCAGGTTGAGGCTCTGCAGGATCGCGTCGGCGGATCCGCTGAACCAGCGCTTCCCGAGACGCTGCTGCGCCGGCACGGACGCGACATAGGAGTCGAGCAGGCCGGACAACCGCCAGGTCTGCGAGACGTGGCGGTCGAGGCTGTGGGACTTGTACTGGGTGAGGACGACGATCTGGGTGAGTCCGGAGTTGATGAGGTTCGACAGCGCGAAATCGATCAGACGGTACTGCCCGCCGAACGGTACGGCCGGTTTCGCGCGGTCTGCGGTCAGCGGCATCAACCGCTTCCCTTCCCCACCAGCGAGGACGATTCCGAAGATCTTCTTTGAGGCGGCCATGGCTTCACAATAGATGCCGGACGAGACCTGTACTAGCGTCTAGACATGCGAGTTGATCTTGTGACAAAGGAGTACCCGCCGGAGATCTACGGCGGCGCAGGCGTCCACGTGTCGGAGCTGGTGAAATCCCTCCGTAGCGACATCGACGTGACCGTGCGCTGCTTCGGCGCTCCACGCGACGAGGCCGACACCGTCGCCTACGGTGTCCCGGCCGAGCTCCAGGGGGCGAACGGCGCCCTCACGACACTCGGGACGGACCTCCTGATCGCCCAGGACGTCGCCGGAGCAGACCTCGTGCACTCGCACACCTGGTACGCGAACGGTGCCGGTCACCTCGCGTCGCTGCTGCACGGCATCCCGCACGTCGTGACCGCGCACAGTCTGGAGCCGCTCCGCCCGTGGAAGGCCGAGCAGCTCGGCGGCGGGTACCGCGTGTCCAGTTGGATCGAGCAGTCCGCCTACGAAGGCGCCGCGGCCGTCGTGGCGGTCAGCGACGGCATGCGTCGCGACATCCTGCGGTCGTACCCGAGCCTCGACCCGGCCAAGGTGCAGGTCATCTACAACGGCATCGACCTGACCGACTGGCAGCCACGCGTGGACGACGAGCTGCTGCGGTCGCTCGGCATCGACCCGTCCCGTCCCTCCGTCGTCTTCGTCGGTCGGATCACCCGTCAGAAGGGGCTGCCGTACCTGCTCCGCGCGGCCCGCCTGCTGCCGCCCGACGTGCAGCTCATCCTGTGCGCCGGCGCTCCCGACACCCCCGAGATCCTCACCGAGGTCAAGGGGCTCGTCGAGGAGCTGCAGCGCGAACGCACCGGGGTCGTGTGGATCGAACGGCTGCTCCCGCGTCACGAGCTGTGCACCGTCCTCACCGCCGCCACGACCTTCGTGTGCCCGTCGATCTATGAGCCGCTCGGCATCGTCAACCTCGAGGCGATGGCCTGCGGTGCCGCCGTGGTCGGGACGGGGACCGGCGGCATCCCTGAGGTCGTGCAGGACGGAGTGACCGGGAGGATCGTCCCCCTCGCGCAGGCGTCCGACGGCACCGGCACCCCGCTCGACCCGGAGCGTTTCGTCGCCGACCTCGCCGCCACCCTCACCGAGGTCGTCCAGGATCCCGCCCAGGCGAGGGCCTACGGGGCCGCTGGTCGCCGACGCGCGGAGTCCGACTTCAGCTGGTCGCGCATCGCCACCCAGACCGCGGAGCTGTACCGCAGCCTGGTCTGAACCACCTGCGGACACCTCGGAGGACGGCGACGCGCGACGAGTCTTGGCGGATAGGCTAGGACCATGCCGAGCGTGTTGCAGTTCTCCGATGTGTCCGTCGTCCGCAATCTCAACCCCATCCTCGATGGCGTCGACTGGACGGTGACGGGCGACCAGCGATGGATCGTCCTCGGCCCGAACGGCGCAGGCAAGACGACGCTCCTGCAGCTCGCGGCGACGCTCATCCACCCCTCGAAGGGCACGGTCTCCGTGCTCGACGAGACGCTCGGCCGGGTCGACGTCTTCGAGCTGCGACCGCGCATCGGCTTCGCGTCCTCCGCCCTCGCGAAGCGGGTGCCGCCGGAGGAGACCGTCCTGGACGTCGTGCTCACGGCGGCCTACTCGGTCACCGGCCGCTGGGTCGAGCAGTACGAGGACATCGATGTGAAGCGGGCCTCGCGGGTCCTCGCCGAATGGAAGCTCGACCACCTCGCCGACCGCCGTTTCGGCACGCTCAGCGACGGCGAGCAGAAGCGCGTGCAGATCGCGCGGGCCATCATGACCGACCCCGAACTCCTCCTGCTCGACGAGCCGGCCGCGAGCCTCGACCTCGGCACGCGCGAGGAGCTCGTCGAGCTGCTCGGCGGCTACGCGAGCGCCGACGACTCACCGGCGATCATCATGGTGACCCACCACGTCGAGGAGATCCCCGTCGGCTTCACGCACGTCCTGCTCGTTCGCGACGGCGGCGTCGTCGCCGCCGGACCGATCGCCGAGACCCTCACGGCCGAGCACCTCAGTGAGACCTTCGACCTCCCGATCGAGCTGACCGAGGAGGACGGACGCTTCCACGCCCGCTCCGCCCGCGCCGGACGCTCGGCCGTCACCCCCTCCTGACGGTCGTGCCTCGGCGGGTCGACCTCGGCAGGCGAGCAGACGCGCGCCGAGTCTGGTAAAGTCGACCTTTGGCTCGCGGAGCCAAGAGCTTTCTGCCTCGTGCCTGGAGTTCCGAGCGCGGGTACTACCCACACCATCCACTCAACAAGGACTGCTGATGAAATCTGACATCCACCCCACGTACGAAGCCGTCGTCTTCCGCGACCTCGCCTCCGGCGCGACGTTCCTCACGCGCTCGACGGTCTCGTCGGGCAAGACGATCGACCTCGACGGCGTCACCTACCCGGTGATCGACGTGGAGATCTCGTCCGAGTCGCACCCGTTCTACACGGGCAAGCAGCGCATCATGGACTCCGCCGGTCGCGTCGAGAAGTTCAACCAGCGCTTCAAGGGCTTCGGCAAGTAGTCCTTCCGCTGTCATACACGAACGCCCCGATCCTCGGATCGGGGCGTTCGTCGTCGTGGGGAGTCCGTGCGACTCAGATACCGATGGGCAGCTGGTCCGCTGGGACGATGACCGGCGCCTCGGGTCGAGCGGCAGGGCGTCCGGTGCGGATGGGCCAAGCGCCCTCGGCGACGAACTCGGGATCGCGCACGCGGCGCATGTAGGACTGGAAGCTCTCCGCCTGCTCGAGCGACCAGGTCCGCTGAGCCTCGTGCAGCTCGTCCACGCTCGTCGGCAACGCGTCGGCGTAGCGTCGGCCGATGGCCTGAGCGACGCGTCCAGCGGCGACGGCGTCCACGCCCGCGTCGTGAGCACCCTCCAGTGGAACGCCGTGCAGGGCGGCGACGACCTCGAGCGTCCGCTTGCCGCGGCGGAACGTGTCGAGCCGTCGGTCGAGGATCAGCGGGTCGACGACGGGGGACGGGGCGGTGATCGAGGTCACCCCGTGCCGCTCCGCCTCGAAGTGCAGGAGGGAGAAGTCGTAGGGCGCGTTGTAGGCGACCACCGGGGTCCGTGCGGCGAACAGTTCGGTGAGGACGGACACGATCTCTCCGACGACGGCCGGTGCCGGACGCCCCTCCGCCCGGGCACGCTCCGTCGTGACGCCGTGGATCTCGGCGGCGCGAGCGGGGATCTCGACCCCGGGGTCGGCCATCCAGGACCACGAGCGTTCGACCGAACCGTCCGCGGCGATGACACCGACGAAGGCGGTCACGATGCGACTCGTCTCCACCTCGATGCCGGTCGTCTCGAGATCGAAGACCGCCAGGCGGTCCGTCCAGTGGGGGTTCGCGTCGACCGTGTTCACGCCTTCACCCTATGACGCACCTCCGACAGGGGCCTGTGCCACGCCGGGACGGCACGCTCCGCGTCGTCGGGTGAACGCGGAGCCGGACTGCCTAGACTGAGTGGATGCCCGTCGAATCACCGTACGCCGACCAGCTCGACCGCATCCCCGTCCGGGAGCGCTCGCTCATCGTGGACGGAGCCGAGACCCGGTTCTGGGATTACGGCGACCGAGAGGCGTCGACGACGATCGTCATGGTGCACGGGTTCCGCGGCGACCACCACGGCCTCGAACCGGTCGTCGCGCAGCTCTCCGGATTCCGGATCATCGCTCCGGACCTCCCCGGCTTCGGCAGCTCCGCACCCTTCCCCGACGCCACCCACTCCGTCGAGGGGTACGCAGCCTGGCTGGGACGGTTCATCGAGGAGCTGCACCTGACCGGCCGGGTCGTCCTGCTCGGGCACTCGTTCGGCTCGATCGTGTCGAGCGCCGCCGTCGCCGGGGGACTCCGACCGGACGACCTCGTCCTCGTGAACCCGATCGCCGCCCCGGCGCTCCAGGGCCCTCGAGGTGTCCTGACGAGGCTCGCGGTCTTCTACTACTGGTCGTCCGCGAAGCTCCCGAAACGCCTGGGCTTCGCCTTCCTCCGCAACAAGGGTGTCGTCCGCATCATGAGCGTCGCGATGGCGAAAACGAAGGACCCGGCGCTCCGTCGGTGGATCCACGCCCAGCACGACCAGTACTTCAGCGCCTTCGCCGACCGGGAGGTCGTCCTCGAGTCGTTCACCGCCTCGGTCAGCCACGACGTCAGCGAGTACGCCGACCGCATCCCCAGCCGCACGCTGCTCATCGCCGCCGAGCGCGACGACATCACGCCCGTGGCCGCGCAGTACGCGCTCGCGAAGCGGTTCGCCGACGCGCAGCTGCACGTCATCCCGGGCGTCGGACACCTCATCCACTACGAGGAGCCGCACGACGCGGCGCAACGCCTCACCGCGTTCCTCGCGGACGACCACACCGACGCCTGAGGCGTCAGGCGTCGGTCGCCTCCTGCGAGACGACGCTCGTGAACGCGGACGGGACCAGGCGAGCGGCGATCCCGGTGAGCGTCTCACTGGCGCCCGCGTCGAGCTTCACGTCCGCACGGCCGTCCGCCTTCGTGACGCCACGGTTGATGACGACGATCGGCAACCGCTTCCGGCGGGCGAGTTCGAGGAGCCGGATCCCCGAGTTGACCACGAGCGACGACCCGGCGATCACGAGTGCGTCGGCGCCGCGCACGAGTGCCGCCGCCTCGGCGTACTTCTCCGTGGGGATGAACTCGCCGAAGAAGACCACGTCCGGCTTCAACATGCCACCGCAGACCGTGCACACGGGGACGACGATCTCGTCCACGCGCCCGACCTCGGCATCGCCGTCCGGATTGATCGTCACGTCCGTCTCGGTGTCGAGCCAGGGGTTCAGCGACGTCATGCGCTCCGCGATGCTCGACCTGGCGTAGCTCTGCCCACACGAGAGACAGCTGACGCGGTCCATCGACCCGTGCAGGTCGACGACGCGGCGCGAGCCGGCCCTGACGTGGAGGCCGTCGACGTTCTGCGTGATGACGCCGTCGGCGATGCCGGCCTCCTCGAGGAGCGCGATCGCCCGGTGGCCGGCGTTCGGTCGAGCGCCGTCGAACCGCTTCCACCCGAGGTGGCTGCCGGCCCAGTAGCGTTTGCGCGCGGCGTCGTCGTTGGACAGGAACTGGTCGACCGTCATGGGGGTCCGCACCGGAGCGCCCTGGCCCCGATAGTCGGGGATGCCGGAGTCCGTGCTGACGCCGGCCCCGGTGAGGAAGGCGACGCGTCGGTCCGCGAGCAGCTCGATCGCCCGTTCGAGCCCGGCCTCGGCCGTCTCGTCAGCGGGATCCCCTGCTGCGATCAGCGTGCTCATGCCTGCTCCGTCCATCCGTCCGCGATGATCGGAGTGCTCCGGGCCATCGCTTCCCCTGAGTCTAAACGGCCTCGTTTTCGATCGTGTTCCCACTCTGGCAAGGTGGAGGTCGAACATCGCGTCGAGAGGACGTCTCCCATGCAGGTCATCCGGATCACCGATCTCGACGACGGACGACTCGACGACTACGCGCGGCTGACGGACGTCGCCCTCCGCCGGGTGTCCGAACCCGCGGGTGGCCTGTACATCGCCGAGTCCACGAAGGTCATGGAACGTGCGCTGCGCGCCGGGCACCGACCGCGATCGGTCCTGCTGCAGGAGAAGTGGCTCGACGACGTCTCGCCACTCCTCGAGGACCACGACGTCCCGGTCTTCGTCGGCGAGCCCGCACTCCTGGAGCAGCTGACGGGCTTCCACCTGCACCGGGGAGCGCTCGCGGCGATGCACCGCCCACCGCTCGCCGACCCCGCCGAACTCCTCGCCGACGCCCGCCGCGTGGTCATCCTCGAAGACATCGTCGACCACACCAACGTCGGCGCCATCTTCCGCTCCGTCGCCGGCCTCGGTGCCGACGCGGTCCTGATCACCCCGCGATGCGCCGACCCGCTGTACCGCCGGAGCGTCCGCGTCAGCATGGGAACGGTCCTGCAGGTACCGTGGACCCGCCTGCCGGAATGGGATGTCGCATCCGACGTCCTGCGGGATGCCGGCTTCGAGACGGCCGCCCTCGCTCTGGCCGACGACGCCGTGGACCTCGACACCTATGCTCGGACCGCCCCGGAACGGCTCGCCATCGTGCTCGGCGCTGAAGGTGACGGTCTGAGCGCCTCGGCCCTCGCCGCCGCCGACACGATCGTGACCATCCCGATGCTCCACGGCGTCGACTCGCTGAACGTCGCGTCGGCCAGTGCCGTCGCCCTCTGGGAGCTCCGGGTCCGCTGACCACGGTCCAACGCTGCTCTCCGGGCAGCCGCACGGCGGCAGGTCGCGACAGGGGACGTGCAGGAGCGCCGGGTAGCATGACCGGGTGCCACTCACGAGACGACAGATCTATCGCCGCCGCCGTCTCGCCGTCTTCGGCGTCCTCGCCCTCCTGATCGGGCTGTTCGGGTACAGCGCAGGCGCGCTGCTCCGACCGGTCCCGGCCGCGGCTGCGACGCTCGAAGCCGGCGACGCCCTCACGACCTCGCTCGTCCAGCAGACCACACCGGTCGCCTGGCCCGGATTCGGGCGGGGCGCCCTCGGTGCCGTCGGGTTCGACGGCGTCCTGAGTTCGAGTGGCGAACAGACGCCGTTCCCCATCGCGAGCATCACCAAGACGATCACCTCCCTCGTCGTGCTGGAGGCCAAGCCCCTCGCCGCGGGCGATCAGGGCCCGTCCATCACGCTGACCGACGCCGACGTCGGGTTCTACTACGACACCATCGCGGAGAACGGTTCAGCGGCACCCGTCGTCGCCGGGTCGGTGTTCACCCAGCGGCAGATGCTCGAAGCGCTCCTCCTCCCGTCGGCGAACAACTACAGCATCTCGCTCGCCGTCTGGGCCTTCGGTTCGGTCGACGCGTACCTCGACGCGGCGCGCGCCTGGCTCGATGCACACGGGCTGACGGGCACGACCGTCACGAACACGAGCGGCCTGGGCGAGACGAACGTCAGCACCCCGAGCGACCTCGTGACCATCGGCAAGCTCGTGCTCGCCGACCCGGTGCTCTCCTCGATCGTCAAAGAGCCCACGGCGGTGCTGCCCGCCATCGGCGAGGTCGAGAACACGAACGCCCTCCTCGGCCGGTACGGGGTGACCGGCATGAAGACGGGGACCGACGACGCCTCCGGCGCCTGCCTGCTGTTCTCCGCCGACCTCCAGGTGGAAGGGCGGACGGTGACCGTCGTCGGCGTCATCCTCGGTGCCGACGACCACACCGTGCTCAACGAGGCCGTGGTCTCCCTGTTGCAGAGCGTGCCGGCCGGATTCCACCAGGTCCAGCTCGCCACCGCCGGGCAATCGGTCGGCTCCTACTCGACCGCGTGGGACGAGGCGGCGAAGGTCGTCGTGGCGTCCGACGCCTCCGTGCTGGTCTGGCAGGACACCCCGATCACCGTCGAGAGCCGCGCCAGAGCCATCGAGGCGGGTGCCGCCGGTTCGACGGTCGGGAAGCTCAGCTACACCGTGGGTGCCGGCGCGGAGGGCGGTGCGGCGACGATCGACGTCCCACTGGCTCTCGACGCGGACATCGCCCCGGTCACGCCATGGTGGCGCCTGACCAACCCGTGACCGCAGCGAACGCCGGAGCCCGGGTGATCGACCGGACGGTCAGACGTCGAGTTCCTGGTCCTGGGCTGCAACCGTCAGGAAGGGACCGGCGATCGGTCGCTTGGCGGTGATGTGGTCGCCGGACGACTGGTGCCGCACCCGGCGGAGCACCCAGGGCACGAGGTACTCCCGCGCCCAGGCGAGGTCCTCGGTCCGGGCCTGACGCCAACGCCGCACGGGCAGCGGCTCCGGCTGCAGCGGCTTGAGGTCGTTCTCCACGTTCAGCGCGTGGAGGACGAGGCGGGCGACCTCGTGATGGCCGAGCGCGTTCAGATGCAGCCGGTCCGGGGCCCACATCCGCGGATCCTGGATCGCCTGGAGCGACCACTGATCGGCGATGATGCAGTCGTGTCGGGCGGCGATGGCCCGCAGGTTCTCGTTGTAGATCGCGACCTTGCCGCGGATGCTCCGGAACACGGGGGAGAAGCCGACGTCGACGCCGGTGAACAGCACGACCGTCGCTCCGTCGCTCCGAAGCCGGATGATCGCCTGCTCGAGTCGTCTGGCGATGTCATCGGGGTCGGTGCCGGGCCGGATCACGTCGTTGCCGCCCGCGGAGATCGTGATGAGGTCCGGGTGCAGCTCCAGGGCCGGCTCCACCTGGTCGTCGAGGATCTGTTGCGCGAGCTTGCCGCGGACCGCGAGGTTGGCGTAGGCGAAGTCCGAGTTCTGCGCGGCCAGCACCTCGGCGACCCGATCGGCCCACCCGCGGTGCCCGCCCGGCGCACCCGGCTCGGGATCGCCGATCCCCTCGGTGAACGAGTCGCCGATGGCGACGTACCGCGACCAGGGATGGTGCTGTTCGGTCATGGGTGGTTCCTCCTGCTGTGCATCCGGAACCTCCAGCGTACGCCCGCCCCTCGGGTGGCGGATCAGTCGCGAGTCGGACATCCGGACGTCTGTCGAGGCCCCACACGATGGTCGGCGGTGTCGGTTCGGCCGGGTACAGTGGTCTCCAGTGAACGCGGAAATCTCTTCGACCCAGCACCTGGGCGGGTCCGCAGCCGAACACCTCTCACCGGCCTTCCCGGAACGTGCAGCGTGGGGCACGGCGAGCAAGCTTCGAGCCTGGCAGGCCGAGGCGCTCGAGCAGTACTTCACCACCGAACCCCGTGACTTCCTCGCGGCGGCGACACCGGGCGCAGGCAAGACGACGTTCGCGCTGCGGCTCGCCTCCGAACTCCTCCATCGCGGCACGATCGACCGCATCACGGTCGTCGCCCCGACCGACCACCTGAAGCGTCAGTGGGCCGAGGCCGCGAGCCGGGTCGGCATCCGCCTCGACCCGAACTTCGCGAACCGCGACCAGGTCTTCGGCCGCCACTACCACGGCGTCGCCGTCACCTATGCCCAGGTCGCGGCGAACCCGCCCGTCCATCAGCGCACGACCGATTCGGGTCGCACCCTCGTCATCCTCGACGAGGTCCACCACGGCGGCGACGCCCTGAGCTGGGGCGACGGCATCCACGAGGCGTTCTCGCGGGCGACCCGCCGGCTGTCCCTGACCGGGACCCCGTTCCGGTCGGACACGGCACCGATCCCGTTCGTGGTCTACCAGCCTGATCACCAGGGCATCCGGACCTCCGTCACCGACTACAACTACGGATACGGTCGCGCGCTCCAGGACGGGGTCGTCCGTCCGGTGCTCTTCATGGTCTACGCCGGCCACATGCGCTGGCGGACCAAGGCCGGCGACGAGATGGAGGCCCGCCTCGGCGAGGGCAACACGAAGGACATCACCTCCGCTGCCTGGCGCACCGCACTCGATCCGCAGGGCGACTGGATCCCGGCGGTCCTGAAGTCCGCCGACCTCCGGCTGTCCGAGGTCCGTCAGGCGGTCCCGGACGCCGGCGGACTCGTGATCGCCACCGACCAGACGACCGCCCGGGCCTACGCGGCGATCCTGCACGAGCTGACGGGGGAGCAGCCCACCGTCGTCCTCTCCGACGAGAAGGAGGCCAGCGACCGGATCGCCGACTTCTCGGGGAACACCAAGCGCTGGATGGTCGCGGTCCGCATGGTGTCGGAAGGCGTCGACGTCCCACGACTCGCCGTCGGCGTCTACGCGACGTCCTCCGCCACACCACTGTTCTTCGCGCAGGCGATCGGGCGATTCGTCCGGGCCAGACGACGCGGCGAGATCGCGAGCATCTTCCTTCCGAACGTACCGAACCTGATGGCCCTCGCGGAGAAACTCGAGCTCGAACGCGACCACGCACTCGACCGCCCGAGCGACCCGGACGCGGAGGGCGACCTCTTCAATCCGGAGGACGCGATGATGGCGGCCGCGGAGCGCGAGGACAAGGCTTCCGATTCACTCCTCGAGGAGTTCACCTGGCAGGCCGTCTCCTCGGACGCGCACTTCGACCGGGTCGTGTTCGACGGCGACGAGTTCGGCGAGCTCGCCCAGCCGGGCACCGAGGAGGAGTTCGACTTCATCGGGTTCCCCGGGCTCCTCGAACCTGAACAGGTGCACGAGTTGCTCGTGCAACGCCAGAGCCGGCAGGCCAAGCGCGGGGCGTTCGTCGACAAGAACGCAGCCTCGCCGAGTCCGCAGGCGGACATCCCCGCTCCGCTCTACCGCACGCTCAAGGAACAGCGCCAAGTGCTCAACACCCTGGTCGGTCTCTACGCGAAGCACACGAAGGAGCCGCACGGACTCGTGCACGCCGAACTGCGACGCGTCTGCGGCGGACCCGCGGTGGCACAGGCGAGCGTGACGCAGCTGCAGTCGCGCATCGACCTGCTGCGTCGGCGCCTGGGTCACGGGCACTGAGGACAGCACCGCTCCTCACGCGCGTCCTCCTACCCTTCGACAGGCTCAGGGACCGGCGTGTTCCGGGCGGGACTCTCCCGGTCACTGAGCTTGTCGAAGTGCCCACCAGGGACCACCAGCTCGGTCGACCCTTCGACAGGCTCAGGGTCCGGCGGAGGAAGGCCCGGTACCGGCGGAGCAGGGTCCAGGACCGGCGAAGGTGTGCGGGATCTCGCTCGAACCGACGATGATCTCGGGTGTCGGCGTGTCGTGGAGTGCGGCGGGAAAACAAGAACGGCCGGAGCTTTCGCTCCGGCCGTTCGCCGTCTCAACACGGTGTGCGCGAAGGGGGACTTGAACCCCCACGCCCGTAAGGGCACTAGCACCTCAAGCTAGCGCGTCTGCCATTTCCGCCACCCGCGCGTGTTGTGATCGTGTCCGGCTTTCGCTGGGCACGAGAAGAAACTCTAGCACGGATTTCGACAGCCGTTCACCACCTCGTTCAGCCGGAGGATCTGCTCGACGCCCTCCGGCCGTGCGTCGACCGCGCGATCGGGGGAGAGGTGCAGCTGTCAGGGCCGACGGGTACCGTGGAGCCATGACCTCCGGCTCAGACGCATCCGACCTCACGCTCGACGAGACCACGCGGATCGCGCGGGACCTCATCCGCATGGACACGACGAACTACGGCGAGGGCCGCTCCAACGGCGAGACGGAGGCCGCCGAATACGTCGAGGCGTACCTCCGCGACCTCGGTCTGGAGCCGGAGCTGATCGACGCCGCTCCGGGCCGGACCAGCGTGGTCGCACGGGTCGCCGGCGCGAACCCCGAGAAGCCGGCGCTCGTCGTGCACGGGCACCTCGACGTGGTGCCCGCCGATCCTGCGAACTGGTCGGTGGACCCCTTCGGCGGCGAGATCAAGGACGGCCTGCTGTGGGGACGCGGGGCCGTCGACATGAAGAACATGGACGCGATGATCCTCGCGTCGCTCCGCGAGATCCTCGGCAGCGGCCGTCGGCCGGAACGCGACCTCGTGATCGCGATGTTCTCGGACGAGGAGAACGGCGGCGTGTTCGGCTCCCACCACCTCGTGACCGAACGACCGGAGCTCTTCGCCGGCGCGACCGAGGCGATCAGCGAGGTCGGCGGGTACTCGATCACCTTCGGCGGACGCCGCTCCTACCTCCTCCAGACCTCGGAGAAGGCCCTCGTCTGGATCAAACTGGTCGCGACCGGACGAGCGGCCCACGGATCCCGCTACGTGCAGGACAACGCCGTCACCCGCCTCGCGGAAGCGGTGGCGGCCATCGGACGCACCGAGTGGCCCGTCCGACTCACCGACACCACCGAGCAGCTGCTCCGTGAGATCGCCTCCATCCTCGGCACCACGCCCGAACGGCTCGGCCCGGACGAGCTCGCCCTCGCGACGGGTACGGCCTCCGGCTTCATCCAGGCCTCGCTCCGCACGACGAGCAACCCGACCCTGCTGCAGGCCGGATACAAGCACAACGTGATCCCCGATCGCGCCGAGGCGCTCGTCGACATCCGCACCCTGCCCGGCGAGGAGGACGCCGTGCTCGCGCGCGTCGCGGAGATCGTCGGCGAGGACATCGAGATCGTCGTCATGCACCGCGACATCGGCCTCGAGACCCCGTTCTCGGGTCCGCTCGTCGACGCGGTCGTCGAGACCCTCGGGCGCCATGACCCCGGCGCCCCGGTGCTCCCGTATATGCTCTCCGGCGGTACCGATAACAAGGCGCTGTCACTCCTCGGGATCACCGGGTACGGCTTCGCTCCGCTGCGGCTGCCGGAACACCTGGACTTCCCCGCGATGTTCCACGGAGTCGACGAGCGCGTGCCGCTCGACGCGCTAGGGTTTGGCAAGCAGGTCCTCACGGACCTCCTCCTCGACTACTGACTTCCCACGGTCCGTCTCCGCGCCCTCCGAGCCGCAAGACGCTCCAGGAGCCGCCCCGCCGACGACTGCCGGATCCGGCCGAACACCAGCCATCCGGCTGCAGAAAGGTGCCCTGTGGACCTCATCAACGCCATCATCCTCGGACTCGTCCAGGGACTCACCGAGTTCCTCCCGATCTCGTCGAGTGCACACCTGCGCATCCTCGGCGAGTTCCTCCCCGGAGCGAAGGACCCTGGCGCGGCGTTCACGGCGATCACCCAGATCGGTACCGAGGCCGCCGTCGTGGTGTTCTTCTGGCGCGACATCGTCCGCATCATCTCCTCCTGGTGCAAGGCCCTCGTCGGCAAGATCCCGAGGGATGACGCCGACGCCCGCATGGGGTGGCTGATCATCATCGGCAGCCTCCCCATCGTCGTGCTCGGCCTGTTGTTCCAGGACGAGATCGAGACGACCTTCCGGTCGCTGTGGATCGTCGCGATCATGCTCATCGTGTTCGGCATCCTGCTCGGTGTCGCCGACGCGGTCGGTGCGAAGAAGCGACGTCTGAAGAGCCTGACCTACCGCGACGGCGCGATCTTCGGAGGCGCCCAGGCCCTCGCTCTCATCCCCGGTGTCTCCCGCTCCGGCGGCACGATCACCGCCGGGCTGTTCATGGGCTACGAGCGCCGTGCTGCGGCGCGGTACGCCTTCCTGCTCGCGATCCCCGCGGTGTTCGGCAGCGGCTTCTACCAGGTCTTCAAGAGCATCGGCGAGCCGAGCCCGTACGGACCGGTCGAGACGCTCGTCGCCACCGTCATCGCGTTCGTCGTCGGCCTCGCGGTCATCGCCTTCTTCATGAGCTACATCTCGAAGCGCAGCTTCCTGCCCTTCGTCGTCTACCGCATCGTGCTCGGCGTCGTCCTGCTGGTGCTGCTCGGCACGGGCGTGATCAACGCGTGAGGGCCTGGTCCGCCCCGGTCGTCCCGAAGCTGCCCGGCTCCGGCGCGGCCCCGTGTCTCTGGGACACCCCGAGCGCCGGGCTCATCGAAGCCTCCGCCGAACGCACGGCGCGGTTGTACGTCTGCGGCATCACGCCGTACGACGCGACCCACCTCGGCCACGCGTCGAGCTACCTGGCCTACGACACCCTGCAGCGCGTCTGGCTGGACGCCGGCTACGAGGTGCACTACGCCCAGAACGTCACCGATGTGGACGACCCGCTGCTCGAGCGGGCCACCGCGACCGGCGTCGACTGGGTCGAACTCGCAGCGAGCCAGGTCGAACTCTTCCGGAGCGACATGGAACGCCTCAGCATCCTTCCCCCCGAGGACTACGTCGCGGTCACCGAGGTCATCGGGCCGATCGCCGACGCCGTCGCGCTCCTGATCGAACGCGGTGTCGCCTACTCCGTCGACACCCCGGACAGCACCGCCGGAGACGACGTCTACTTCGACGTGCGCGCCGCGGCCGACGACGTCTGGCACCTCGGCGCGGAGAGTGGACTCGACGAGGCCACGATGGCCGCGTTCTTCGCCGAGCGCGGGGGAGACCCCGACCGAGCCGGGAAACGCGACGCCTTCGATCCGCTGCTCTGGCGGGCGGCGCGCGACGGCGAGCCGAGCTGGGAGTCAGCCGTCGGCCGAGGGCGTCCCGGTTGGCACATCGAGTGCTCGGTCATCGCCCTCCAGCATCTCGGATCGGACTTCACGGTCCAGGGCGGCGGCTCCGACCTCGTCTTCCCACACCACGATCTGAGTGCCGGGCACGCCGCGGCGCTGTCCGGCCGCCCGCTCGCCAAGGTGTTCAGCCACGCCGGCATGGTCGCCTACGAGGGCACGAAGATGTCGAAGTCCCTCGGCAACCTCGTCCTCGTCTCACGCTTGGCCGCCGACGGTGCAGACCCCTCGGCCATCCGGCTCGCGATCCTCGCGAACCACTACCGCAGTGACTGGGAATGGCACGACGAGCACCTCGTCCTGGCCGATCGTCGGCTCAGGACCTGGCGTTCGTCCTTCGCGACGGACAGCGCGAGTGGAGCATCCGCCGTCGAGCTGCTGCAGGCGATGCGGATCCGACTGGCCGACGACCTCGACACCCCGGGTGCCATCGCACTCGTCGACGCCGCAGCGACGACCGGCGTCGACGACGCCGACCTCGCGCGGTCGGCCGTCGACGCGCTCCTCGGCGTGCGCTGAGCAGGACGGCGGCTCACCGGAGTCACCCCACCGCGATGGGACCAAGCTACTCGCGGTCCTTCCGCCAGGGCTCGTCGCCCTTGCCCTCGTCCCGACGGAGGTACCGTTCGAACTCCTTGGCGATGGCCTCGCCGCTCGCCTCGGGCGATTCGACCGTGTCGCGCGCCTGCTCCAGCTGCTGGATGTAGGCGGCCATGTCCTCGTCTTCGGCGGCGAGCGTGTCGATCCCGCTCTGCCACTCACCGGACTCCTCGACGAGGGCTCCGCGGGGGATGACGACGTCGATGAGTTCCTCGAGCTTGTCGATCAGCGCCAACACGGCTTTCGGGGAGGGCGCGCTGTGCACGTAGTGGGGGACCGAGGCCCAGACCGACAGACTCTGGACGCCCTGCCGCTCGGCGGCGTCGGCCAGCACGCTGAGGATGCCGACCGGTCCTTCGTAGGTGCTGCGTTCGAGCTGCAGCGCCTGCCGCAGCTCAGCGTTCTCGCTCGAGGCGAAGACCGAGATCGGTCGCGTGTGCGGGACGTCGGCGAGCATCGCACCGAGCATCACCATGCCGGTGATGCGCTGCTCGGTGATCACGGCGAGGATCTCGTCGACGAACGCCTTCCATCCGCGCGACGGCTCGGCACCGAGCAGCACGTAGACGTTGTCGCCGCCGCCCTCGCTGACGCGGAGCGCGGCGTCCTCCGCCAATGGGGTCGCGGGCTTCGCCGCTTCGGGGTCAGGCCCCGAGATCGTGGTACCGGGCCAGGTCAGGGACCGTTTGCCGTCCTCATCGACGCCGACCGTCGGCCGGTTGAACTGGTAGTCGTAGTAGGGCTCCGGGTCGATCTCGAGCAGCGGGCGGAGGGCGAGCGAGTCGCGAAGCACGCGCACCGCGCCGCTCGCCGCCTCGCCGGCGTCGTTCCAACCCTCGAACGCCACGACGAGCAGGCGACCGCCCAGCGGCTCCTTGGTGTCTTCCGTCACGTCTCACTCCTCGGTGCACGGGGACCTTCCGCGACCATCCATCCAGGATAGGCGCTTCGGCACCCGGTAGCATGGCACCCCGTGACCACTCTCCTCCCTGCCGCAGTCCTCTGGGACATGGACGGCACCGTCGTCGACACCGAGCCCTACTGGATGGAGGCCGAGACCGAGCTGGTCGCGGCCCACGGCGGCACCTGGACCCATGAGGACGGCCTCCTGCTCGTCGGGAACGGCCTCTGGGACTCCGCCGCCGTCCTCCAGGGCCGCGGCGTCGCGCTGGACGCGGACACGATCGTCACCCACCTCACGGACCACGTCCGGCGCCTCATCCAGGAACGCGGCGTCCCGTTCCGTCCCGGTGCCCAGGAGCTGCTCCGCGAGCTCCGGGAGGCCGGCGTGCCGACGGCGCTCGTCACCATGTCGATCCGGTCCATGGCCGAGGACATCGCAGGCGGCATCCCGTTCGACGCGTTCGACCTCATCGTCGCCGGCGACGAGGTCGAGCAGCCCAAGCCCCATCCTGACCCCTACCTCAGAGCCGCAGCGGCACTCGGCGTCGACCCGCGCGAGTGCATCGCGATCGAGGACTCCGCCACCGGTCTCGCGTCCGCGCTCGCAGCGGGGACCATCGCCGTGTCCGTCCCGCACATCGTGCCGATCCCCGAGGGCCCGCACCACACCACCTGGGACACCCTCGCCGGGCGCTCCGTCGCCGACCTCGCCGAGCTGCGCTCGACCGCGGGCGGCACCACCCACCACCCCGAGACAGAGGCAGCACAGCGATGAGCGCGAACCACCAGCCGGCGAACAGCGGCCCCTTCCGCGAGGGTGACCGCGTGCAGCTGACCGGACCGAAGGGGCGGAAGAACACCATCACGCTGGAGGCCGGCAAGGTCTTCCACACGCACCGCGGGATGATCGAGCACACCTCGATCATCGGTCTGCCGGACGGCAGCGTCGTCGCCAACACCGAGGGCATCGAGCACCTCGCACTCCGGCCGCTGCTGGTCGACTTCGTGATGTCGATGCCTCGCGGTGCCGCCATCATCTACCCGAAGGACGCGGCCGAGATCATCGGACAGGCGGACATCTTCCCCGGCGCGACGGTCGTCGAGGCCGGTGTCGGTTCCGGCGCGCTCTCCCTCTGGCTCCTCCGGGCCATCGGGCCGTCGGGCAGGCTGGCCTCCTTCGAGCGCCGGGACGAGTTCGCCGATGTCGCGCGAGGCAACGTCGCGACCTTCTTCGGTTACGACCCGCAGAACTGGTCGGTCACGGTCGGCGACCTCCAGGAGACCCTGCCCGACACGATGCCCGCCGAGTCCGTCGACCGCGTGGTGCTCGACATGCTCGCACCGTGGGAGTGCCTCGACGCCGCGTGGGAGGCGCTGAAGCCCGGCGGAGTGATCCTCTGCTACGTCGCCACGGTCACCCAGCTGTCGCGCGTCGCCGAGGCGATCCGAGGGACGGGCGGCTTCACGAACCCGCAGTCGAACGAGACGATGATGCGCGGGTGGCACGTCGAGGGGCTCGCCGTCCGACCGGACCACCGGATGATCGGGCACACGGGCTTCCTCATCACCGCACGGAAGCTCGCGCCCGGCACGGTCCTGCCCGAGCTCAAGCGACGCGCCTCGAAGAGCGACTTCAGCGCCGAGGACGTCGAGCTGTGGACGCCGGGCGCCCTCGGGGAACGTTCCGCGAGTGCGAAGATCCTGCGGAAGCGCGCCAGGAGCGCCGGGGCGAGCGCCGAGCTCTCCCGGGCACGGGGCCTCGACGGTGACAGCGCGGGGCCGGACGAGTCGATCGAACCGTCCGCCGCTGAGCCGGCTCTCGGCGACGATCGTTGACCACGGTTCACGTCGACTAAACTGTGCGACGGCGACCTGCCGTCCCACCCGTACCACCGAAACGAGGATCCGTGCGCACTGCACCAGCTCTCATCGCCGCAGCAGGCCTCCTGCTCGTCTCCCTCACCGGGTGCACTGCGCCGGGCTCGGCCTCCTGCGACACCGCGGCGTCCGCCGGCGACGCGACGAAGCTCATCAGCGTGTCCGGTGACTTCGGATCCACCCCGAAGGTGGATCTCCCGACGCCGCTGTACACGAAGACGACGGAGCGCCAGGTCGTCATCCAGGGCGACGGTCAGCAGGTCTCGGCTGAAGGCACCGTCAACCTCAACCTGATGCTCCTCAACGGACGCACCGGAGACGTCCTGCAGCAGACGGACTTCAACGGGCCCGCGAGCACCCTCATCGCCCTGTCCGGGAGCCTCCCCGGCTTCGCGAAGGCGTTCGCCTGCACGACGGTCGGATCCCGTGTCGTCGCGGCGATCTCACCCGAGGACGCCTTCGGCCCGAGCGGTGGCAGCGAGGCGAACGGCATCAAGAAGGACGACGCGATCATCCTCGTCGCCGACATCCAGGGTGCGGCGCTGCCCAAGGCCGACGGCGCCGAGCGCCCGATCCCGTCGGGGTTCCCGTCCGTCGTGACCGCTCCGAGCGGCCAGCCCGGCATCACCATCCCGGCGGCCCCCGCCCCGACCGAGACGAAGCACACCCTGTCCCGCGTCGGCGACGGTGCCACGGTCAAGGCCGGCGACCAGGTCATCGTCAACTACACCGGTGTGCTGTGGGATCAGAAGAGCGTCTTCGACAGCAGCTGGGAGAAGGGTCAGCCCCTCGTCTTCCAGGCCGACGGCGGTCAGATGATCAAGGCCTTCAACGACGCGGTCGTCGGCCAGCAGGTCGGCTCGCAGATCATCCTCGTGGTGGCGCCGAAGGACGGCTACGGCGAGCAGGGGTCGGGCAGCGTCCCGGCCGGCGCGACGCTCGTGTTCGTCATCGACGTGCTCGGCACCCAGCGCGCGGCACAGTAACCGACACGCCTCGGAGACGGCCCGTCCAACGCCCGCGTCGCGGGTGGGGGACGGGCCGTCCGTCGGTAGACTGGACCGGTGTCCTCAGCCAGCGAGTCCCCGAAGCCGGTCCCGGTGGAGGAGCGACTCTTCAGCCTCGTGCTCGCGCTCCTCGCCACGCAGACCGGCCTGACGAAGAACGAGATCCTGTCGACCGTCCAGGGGTACCGCCAGCAGTATTCGAGTGGCGGCGGCAACGCCAGCCTCGAGCGACAGTTCGAGCGCGACAAGGACAACATCCGCGAACTCGGTGTCCCGCTCGAGACGATCGAACAGCCGGGTGAACCCGGCAACAACCAGTCGATGCGCTATCGGATCCCGAAGGGCGCCTACGAGCTTCCCACCGACGTCCGGTTCACCCCGGCGGAGCTGTCACTGCTGTCGCTCGCAGCCACGGTGTGGCGTGAGGGGTCGCTCTCCGGCCAGTCGCAGCGCGCGATGACGAAGTTGCGGTCGCTCGGCATCGAGCCCGACGAACCGATCATCGGATACGCGCCGAGACTCCGCACCCGGGAGGCCTCGTTCGAACCGCTCGACGCGGCGCTCGAACGTCGGTCCGTGGTCGCCTTCCCCTACCTGAAGCCCGGCGAGGCGCGGCCACGCGTCCGCACCGTCGCACCGTTGGCGCTCGTCCAGCACGAGGGTCGTTGGCACCTCTACGCCACCGACCGGACGGTGGACGAGCCCCGGACGTTCCTCCTGTCGCGGATCGTCGGTCCGGTCAAGCCGACGGGGGAGTCGTTCCCCGCCGAGGACCGCGACCACGCCGCCGACGCGATCGACGGCCTGCGCCGCGTGTCCTCGTCGCAGCGTGCCCTCGTCCGTGTCCGGCCCGGGACCGACGCCGCGGCCCGCCTCGGCAACCGCTACGGCGTCAGCGACACGGAGCGCACGGAACTCACCATCCCGTACCTCGACCACCACATCCTCGCCGACGAGCTCGCCGGGTTCGGCCCGGAGGTCGTCGTCCTCGACCCTCCGGCACTCGTCGAGGCCGTGGCGTCCAGACTCGAGCTGGTCGTCGCCCGCCACCGCGCGACCGACGACGCACCCCACCCCGAGGAGGCCGCCCGTGGCTAAGCGACCGGCGGCGCCCCGCGCCCAGGACAAGCTGATCTTCCTCCTCTCGCTCGTGCCGTACCTCATCGACCGCGAGCGGGTGACGGTCGACGAGGCCGCGCGGCATTTCGGCCTGTCCCCGCGCCAGATCCGCGAAGCGGTCGAGCTCCTGACGGTGTCCGGCGTGCCGGGCGACACCCGGCAGTACCTCGCCGGCGACCTCTTCGACATCGACTGGGGCAGCTTCGAGGAGGACGACGAGATCGTCCTCACGCACCGGGTCGCGCTCGACGACAGTCCTCGCTTCTCAGCCCGCGAGGCCTCGGCCCTCATCGCCGGTCTGCAGTCGCTCCAGCGCCTCCCCGAGTTCGTCGACAGCGACGTCATCGGGGGCGTGATGGCGAAGCTCGCCCGCGGGGCGTCGTCGGCTCCGGGCCAGCTCGCGGTCACCGAGTCCTACTCCGCGCACGCGGTGGGCATCATCCGGTCGGCTCTGGCCGCCGGCCACAGCGTCGCGTTCGACTACGTCGATGCGAGCGGGGCGACCGAGGCGAGGCTGGTGGACCCACTGCGTCTCGAATCCCAGGACCAGGACTGGTACCTCTACGGGTGGTGCCACCTGCGCGAGGCGACGCGTCGCTTCCGTCTCGATCGGATGACCGAGCTGCGCGAGACCGATGCCGAGGTCGTGTTCCGCGAAGCGGACGTCGTCGTCCCGACCGCGTTGTTCGAGCCGAGCGACTCCGATCGCAACGTCACCGTGCTCGTCCGACGCTCGGTCCTCCCGCTCATCGACGACTACGTGGTCGCCGTCGACAGCGCGCCAGGCGGCCCCGCAGCCCGCGAAGACGCCGATGTCGAGGTCACCGCGACCCTGCGCCTCGCTCACCATCACGGCCTCAAACGACTGGTCGCCGCGCACCCCGGGCTCATCACGGTGCTCGGGCCGGCGGATGCCCGCGATGCGGTCGCCGATTGGGCGGCCGCCGGCCTCGCGCAGTACCGCACGACATCCGGAAGCTGACTCCCGAGACTCCCGGCGGTCGAACGGGAGATGCAGGGTAGAGTGAGTGGACCTCGACCTCGAAGATCAGGAACGAAGACTATGTTCGGCAATGCATTCACCGGGTGGCACCTCGTCATCATCCTCCTCATCGTCCTGCTGCTGTTCGGAGCACCGAAGCTCCCGGGTCTCGCCCGCAGCGTCGGTCAGTCGATGCGGATCTTCAAGAGCGAGGTCAAGAGCATGCGCGACGACGAGCCCGCCTCGCCCGACGCGACTGGCACGGTTCCGCCTGCGAGTGCGGCACCCGCCGATCAGAGCCCGGCCGCGACGGCCCCGCAGAAGCCGACCGACCCGCCGGTCAAGCCGTAGCCCTGAGGACCACCCGAGCCCGATGACGCCAGCACCTGGCCCCCGACGAGTGCGCCTCGAACACGCCGCTCAGGAACGGACGATGTCGCCGTGGCCCTGACCGAGAAGCGTCCCAAGAAACAGAACCGCGAAGGGCGGATGTCGCTCGGCGAGCACCTCGTCGAGTTGCGGAAACGTCTGTTCTACTCCGCCATCGGCATCATCGTCGGCATGGTCGCGGGCTTCATCGCCTCCGAGTGGATCATCGAGGCGATGAGCGCCCCCATCCTCGTCATCGCCGACGATCGCGGGCAGGCGTTCCTGAACTTCACCAACGTCACGAGCGCGTTCGACCTGCGGATGAAGATCGCCCTCACCGCCGGCGTCGTCCTGTCCAGCCCGGTGTGGCTCTACCAGATCTGGGCGTTCCTCGTGCCCGGCCTGACCCGCAAGGAGCTGAAGTACGCGATCGGGTTCTTCGCGACCGCTGTGCCGTTGTTCCTCGCGGGCTGCTACGCGGGCTGGTTCGTGTTGCCCCACATCGTCGAGCTCATGCTCGGCTTCACCCCGACGGCGGCGGCCAACTTCCTCGACGCCACCACCTATTACGACTTCGTCCTGAAGCTGGTGCTCGCGGTCGGTGTCGCCTTCGTCCTTCCCGTGTTCCTCGTCCTGTTGAACTTCGTCGGTGTGCTCTCCGCAGCGGCGATCATCAAGGCGTGGCGGGTCGCGATCCTCGTCATCGTGCTCTTCACGGCCATCGCCACGCCCGCCGCCGACATCGTGTCGATGTTCGTCCTCGCGATCCCGATGGTCCTGTTGTACTTCGCGGCGTACGGCGTCGCCGTCCTCCACGACCGCAGTGCGGCCAAGCGGCAGCGACGCATCGACGCCGAACTCGGTAGCGCGGGGCTCGCATGAGCGACACCGCTTCGCCTGCCGAGCGGTATCGGGCAGCGGCGGTCCGGAACGCGACACCGAGGCTCCAGGAGTTCCGCGCGAGGCAGCGTTTCGACCTCGACGCGTTCCAACTCGAGGCGTGCGAGCGGATCGAGAACGGCAGCAGCGTCCTCGTCGCCGCACCGACGGGGGCCGGTAAGACCATCGTCGCCGAGTTCGCGATCGCCCTCGCCATGCACGGCGACCGCGGCAAGGTCTTCTACACCACGCCGATGAAGGCGCTCAGCAACCAGAAGTTCCAGGAACTCACCGCCGAGTACGGGTCCGAGCACGTCGGCCTGCTCACGGGCGACACGAACGTGAACGGCAACGCCCGAATCGTCGTGATGACGACCGAGGTCCTCCGCAACATGCTGTACGCGGACTCCGACGCGCTGACCGATCTCGCCTTCGTCATCATGGACGAGGTGCACTACCTGGCGGACCGGTTCCGCGGAGCGGTGTGGGAGGAGGTCATCATCCACCTCCCGCAGGCCGTCCGGATGGTGTCGCTGAGCGCGACCGTGTCGAACGCCGAGGAGTTCGGTGACTGGCTGCAGGCCGTCCGCGGTGACACCGCCGTGATCGTGTCCGAGGATCGCCCGGTGCCGCTCACCCAGCACGTGCTCATGCGGAACAAGCTCATCGACCTGTTCGCCGCGCCGAGCCTCGCCGACACCCACCAGGTCAACCCGGAGCTCGTCCGTATGGCGCAGTTCGGTGGCCGTGCACCGAACAGTCGTCAGTACAAGGACATCAGCCGCTACAACCAGCGCCGAGCCCCGCATCGGGCCGAGAAGCTCGACCGCGGGCATTTCGTCCAGATGCTCGACGACCACCTCCTGCTCCCGGCGATCTTCTTCGTCTTCAGCCGCGTCGGGTGCGACCAGGCGGTGAAGCAGGTCCTCCGTTCCGGCATCAGGCTGACCGAGGCGCACGAACGCGACGAGATCCGTCAGATCGTCGACGAGCACTGCCGGACCCTGCTCGACGAGGACCTCGCCGTCCTCGGCTACTGGGAGTGGCTCGACGGTCTGGAGCGGGGCGTCGCCGCCCACCACGCCGGTCTCCTGCCGGCGTTCAAGGAGGTCGTCGAGGAGCTCTTCCGGCGGAAGCTCGTGAAGGTCGTCTTCGCGACCGAGACCCTCGCGCTCGGCATCAACATGCCGGCCAGGACGGTCGTCCTCGAGAAGCTCGAGAAGTTCAACGGTGAGGCACGCGTCCCGATCACCCCGGGGGAGTACACCCAGATCACCGGGCGCGCCGGACGCCGTGGCATCGACGTCGAGGGCCACGCCGTGATCCAGTGGGCCGAGGGGCTGCACCCGCAGTCCGTCGCCTCGCTGGCCTCCCGACGCACCTACCCGCTCAACTCCAGCTTCCGCCCGACCTACAACATGGCGGTCAACCTGATCGACCAGTTCGGCCGTCAACGCACCCGTCAGATCCTCGAGTCGTCCTTCGCACAGTTCCAGGCGGACCGGGCCGTCGTCGGGATCGCCCGGAAGGTGCGCGAGCAGGAGTCCTCGCTCGCCGGCTACGAGAAGTCCATGTCGTGCCACCTCGGGAACTTCGTCGAGTACGCGGGAATCCGGCGCGAACTCACGGACCTCGAACGCAAGGGCGAGCCGAACGGCTCGCGCGCGTCGAAGGACCGTCGCCAACGCAAGCTCGCCGAACTCCGCAAGCGCATGCGGGCTCACGCCTGCCACGTCTGCCCGCACCGCGAGGACCACGCTCGCTGGGCGGAACGATGGTTCAAGCTCAAGAAGCAGACCGACCAGCTGCGACAGCAGATCCAGACGCGGACGGGCGCGGTCGCGCGTGTGTTCGACCGGGTCGTCGACGTGCTGCTCGAGTACGAGTACCTGGCACGCGACGAGCACGGCGCGGTCGTCGTCGCGGCTCCCGGACGTACCTTGAAGCGCATCTACGGAGAACGGGACCTCCTCGTGGCGGAATGCCTGCGCACCGGCGCGTGGAACGACCTCGACGCCGCGTCCCTCGCCGCGATGGCCGCCGCGATCGTGTACGAACCACGGCGCGAGGAGCAGAACACCCCGGAACGCTTCCTGCCCCGCGGCCCGTTCCGGTCGGCACTCGAACGGACGCAGGACCTCTGGAGTCGGCTCGACGACAGCGAACGGGAGCACCGCCTCCCGGGGAGCAACCCGATCTCGACCGGCCTCTCGCTCGCCATGCACCAGTGGGCCAAGGGCGCGAATCTCGACACGGTGCTCATCGAGGCGGAACTCGCCGCCGGCGACTTCGTGCGGTGGTGCAAGCAGACCATCGACCTGCTCGATCAGCTCCGCGTCGTCGATGGACCGGTGGGCCGTCATTCGCGCGAGGCGCTCGACTCGATCCGACGCGGCATCGTCGCGTACAGCTCGCTGTGAGGTCCCCGCACGGTCGGAGCCGCCGGCTCCGACCGATCGACGCGCTGGTCGATCGTCGTCCACCGCTCCCGCTCTGGCTCGCGGCCGTCGTGGCCATCGCCGCCGGGCCGGTCCTCGACGCCGGCTTCCCGGACCGCGGGGTCTGGCCCCTGACGTTCGTCGGCATCGCCCTCGTCCTCCTCGCCCTCATGGGACGCAGCGTCGGCGGTGCGCTCCTCGTCGGCTTCCTGGCTGGGGAGTCGTTCTACCTGATCCACATCGAGTGGGCGACCGCCTACCTGGGTCCCGTCCCCTGGGCGGCACTGTCGACACTCGAGGCCATCTTCTTCGCGCTCGGAGCCGTGCTCATCACCCTGGCGTACCGCTGGGTACCGCGCGCCTTCCCCGGCATCGGGGGACGGGTCTGGTTGACCGCCGCGGTGGTCGCCGCCCTGTGGACCGCGCGCGAGACGCTCGTGAGCACCTGGCCCTACGGCGGATTCCCGTGGGCGAGGATGGCGCTCAGCCAATCCGAGAGTCCGTTCGCACCGCTCGTCGCCTGGGTCGGGTTCTCGGGGCTGTCGTTCCTCATGGTGCTGCTCGTGGCACTCGCCCTGCAGCTCGCCGCGATCGCGGAGCTCCCGACGGTCAGCCGCGTCGGGACCGGGGTCCTCGCGGTCATCGCGGTGCTCGTGGTGCCGGCATGGCCGACGGCGACGACCGGGAGCATGCGGGTGGCTGCCATCCAGGGCAACGGCCCCGCCGGCTACTTCGACGCCGCAGCACCCGGGACCGTCATGCAGACCCAGATCGACGAGACGCTGCAGGTGCTCGATGCGGACGTCGACGTCGTGGTCTGGCCCGAGGGCAGCGCAGACCTCGACCCGCAGCGGGTTCCCCAATCGGCTGCGGCCCTCGACGCGTTGAGCCGCCGCATGGACGCACCGTTCGTCGTCGGTGCGATCTCTCAGCGCGGCGATCGCTACTACAACTCGTCGCTCCTCTGGGACGCCGCGAACGGCGTCCGCGACGTCTACGACAAGAAGCACCCGGTCCCGTTCGGTGAATACGTCCCGGACCGGAAGTTCTGGGAGCCGTTCGCGCCCGACCTCATCGGCCTCATCCAGCGCGAGTACACCCCGGGCACGAAGGACAACGTCTTCGACATCGACGGGGTGCTCGCAGGGATCAGCATCTGCTTCGACATCGCCGACGACCAGCTCACCCGCGATGCGGTGGCGGGTGGCGCGCGGATCGTGTTCGCCCAGACCAACAACGCGGACTTCGGGCAGACGGACGAGAATCAACAGCAGCTGGCCATCGCTCGGCTCCGGGCGATCGAATCGGCTCGGTCCGTAGTGAACATCTCCACGGTGGGGACCAGCCAGATGATCGGGCCCGACGGCTCGACGATCGACAGCATCCCGGCCTTCCGCCCCGGGTCGATGGTCTCCGAGGTGCCGCTCGCGGACACGGTCACGCCGTCGATGGCCTTCGGTCACCAGCTCGAGATGTTCATCGGTGGCATGGGACTCGCCTCGCTGGTCCTCGCCGGGTTCGCGGCCAGGCCCAGGCGCGTCTCGAACCATCCCCGGACATGACGATCGGCTGATCCGATATCGGATCAGCCGATCGAGGGGAGGCCTGTCAGGGGCTCGGTGTCACGCGCTCTTCTGCTGGCCGCGACGGGCCCGGAGATATGAGAGGCGCTCTTCGAGCAGTTCCTCGAGCTCATCGCGCGAGCGGCGCTCGAGCAGCATGTCCCAGTGGCTGCGGGGGGTCTTCACGTCACCGCGGTCGACGACGACGGGCTTCGAGTCGACGAGGAGGACGGCCTCCGCACCGCAGTGCCGACACTCCCACAGTTCGGGGACTTCCGCATCGGCGGCGAAGGTCATGGTGGTCTCGCGCTCGCAACTCTGACACCGGTAGATGTGGTTGCTCCGCGCCGAGAATATGACGCCCTCTTCCGTTTGTAGACTCTGGGCGCCCAGGCGCATTCCGCGCAAACTGCGATCTGCCATTGTGTGGTCTCCTCTCGCTCGGCATCCACAGTTATAAACCCGCAAGCTGGGTAAACTGTTCCGTTCACCCATCTAGCTATCAGCTCATGCCCAGCTGGAGCCACGACGGATGCGGAGAGCTGGGCCGTCAGCGTGAGCGGACCACGTCGAGCGCGAGATCACAGCGGTCGGTGACGAGGCCGTCGACGCCGAGATCCAGCAGGCGTCGCATGTCGGCGGGGTCGTTGACCGTCCACACGTGCACCTCGACGCCGAGGGCGTGCATCTGTGCAAGGAGGCGCTTCGTCACGACGGGCACGCCGCGGAACCGTTCGGGCACCTGGAGCGCCTGGACACCGGCGAGCGACCGACGGAGCGCTCCGCGGAGCCCGAGGGCGGCTGCGGGGAGGACGCGGAACAGGATCCGGGCCGACGCGGATGATGCCACGGAGTCGGCACCGGCCTCCAGCCCCACGGCCCGCACGATCGCGGAACGTCTGCCTTCGTCGAAGGAGGTGACGAGCACCCGATCGGCCGCACCGGCGCCGATGATCGCGGCAGCTGCCGGAGCAGCCGCTGCGGCGGCCTTGATGTCGAGGTTGAAGCGCGCCCCGGGGAACTCGGCCAGCGCCTCCGACAACGTCGGCATGCGGTCGCCGCCGAGGTCGATCCGCTGGAGTTCCGCGAGTTCGAGGTCGGCGATCGGTCTCGGATCGCCCGTGATGCGGCGCAGGGACGGGTCGTGGAAGAGGACGGCGTGTCCGTCGCGCGTGCAGTGCGCATCGGTCTCGACGTACTCGGCGCCGGCAGCCAGGGCACGACGGAAGGACGACAGCGTGTTCTCGGGAACCCCCGGCCCGGCCAGCCCTCGATGGGCGAGGACCCGAGGGCGGGCCGGACGGAAGTAGGGGAGGACCGCTGTCGTCACCGCGTGCTCAGCCCTCGGGCTGGACGGGGGTCGTCGGTGCCGGAGGCGTCTGGGGTGACGCGGCCGGAGCTGCGGCGAAGGAGGGCGCCTGCGCAGCTGCGGCCGCCGCCCGTGCCGTGGCCGCAGGGTCGCGGGTGTTGCCCGGCCCGAAGGCGGAGCCGATGCCCTTGAGCGCCTCGGTCAGTTCGCTCGGGATGACCCAGAGCTTGTTCGCCTGGCCTTCCGCGAGCTTCGGGAGCATCTGCAGGTACTGGTAACCCAGGAGCTTCTCGTCGGGGTCGCCGTCGTGGATGGCCTTGAACACCGTCTGGATGGCGGACGCCTCACCCTGTGCACGGAGCACAGCCGCCTGGGCATCACCCTCGGCGCGGAGGATCTCCGCCTGCCGCGCGCCCTCCGCCGTCAGGATGGCCGACTGCTTGGTTCCCTCGGCGGTGAGGATGAGGGCTCGACGGTCGCGCTCTGCCCGCATCTGCTTCTCCATGGAGTCCTGGATGGAGAGCGGCGGGTCGATCGCCTTGAGCTCGACGCGTCCGACACGGATGCCCCACTTGCCGGTCGCCTCGTCGAGCACGATGCGGAGCTTGCTGTTGATCTCGTCGCGGCTCGTCAGCGCCTCCTCGAGGTTCAGCCCACCGACGACGTTTCGAAGCGTCGTCGTGGTCAGCTGCTCGACAGCACCCAGGTAGTTCGCGATCTCGTAGGTCGCGGCACGGGCATCGGTCACCTGGAAGTAGACGACCGTGTCGATCGAGACGACGAGGTTGTCCTCGGTGATCACCGGCTGCGGCGGGAAGGAGACGACCTGCTCTCGGAGATCGATGAGCGGCCGGAGCCGGTCGATGAACGGGATGAGCAGGTTCAACCCGGGCATGAGGGTCTTGTGGTACTTGCCGAGCCGCTCGACCACGCCGGCGCTCGCCTGCGGGATGATGCGGATGGATCGGAACAGCACCACCAGCACGAAGACGACGACGATGGCCGCGATCACCCAACCGATGATCGCTCCTGATGAGATGTCGTTCACGACTACTCCTTCTGCTCGCCCAGCGGTGCCGGGTGGGTCGGGACGGGGACGACGACGGCGGTGGCGCCGTCGACGACGGACAGGACGATGCGCGTGCCGGGCTCGAGCGACGACGCGGGGGAGTCGTGCGGGGTCCTGGCGGTCCAGACCTCGCCGTTGCCGAGCTTCACCTGGCCACCGTGCGGGGTGACCGTCGAGAGCACGAGCCCCGGCATGCCGAGGAGCGCATCGACGTTGCTCTTCGCCGGGTCAGCACCGCGTTGCAGCGCTCGGAGCAGCGGCGGCCTGACGGCCAACAGGAGCAGGAGAGCGGCGGCGGCTGCGATGAGCAGCTGGAGCCACCACGGAGCGCCGAGGAGGCCGGAGAGCAGCCCGACGGTGCCGCCGAGCGCGAGCATGAGGAAGGTGAACTCGAGCGACAGGATCTCGATGATGACGAACACGAGGATCAGGACCAACCAGGCGATCCAGGCGTACTCGGTGATGACGTCCATGGTGCGGATTCCTCCCGGATCGGCTCTCGCGTCTGCCGCCTCGCAGTCCGGGGGAGCGCGAGACGGTGCGCCGGTCGGGTTCAACGCTATCAGCTGGGCGGAGCGCCGAACCGGATCCGTCTCCCGGTTCTTGGTAAGGTCGTTGGCTGGAACCAGCCGCCGATGAGCGGCCCCAGATCTGAAGGAGCCCTCACGTGACGAACCCCCTGGCCGCCGGATCACTCTCCGGGAAGAACGTCCTCGTGACGGGCTCCTCCCGCGGCATCGGTGCCGACACCATCCGCTACTTCGCCGGTGCCGGCGCCAACGTCGTGATCAACTACCGGAACAAGGAGGCTCGCGCCGTCAAGCTCGCCGACGAGGTGCGAGCCCTCGGTGTGCAGGCCGTGGTGGTCGGAGCCGACCTCACCGACCCCGCGTCGGTCGCCGCGATGTTCGCGACGACGAAGGCCGAACTCGGCGACCTCGACGTCCTGGTGCTGAACGCCTCCGGTGGGATGGAGAGCGGCATGGCCGAGGACTACGCCATGCAACTCAACCGCGACGCGCAGGTGAGCGTCGTCGAACACGCCCTCCCGCTGCTCCGCCCCGGCTCGCGGATCGTGTTCGTCACGAGCCACCAGGCGCACTTCATCCGGACCACGCCGACGATGCCCGAGTACGTGCCGGTCGCGACCTCCAAGCGCGCGGGCGAGGACGCGCTCCGCGCCAAGCAGGACCAGTTCGACGCCGCCGGTGTCGAGTTCGTGGTCGTCTCGGGCGACATGATCGAGGGGACCATCACCGCGACGCTCCTCGAACGTGCCAACCCCGGTGCGATCAGCTCCCGCAAGGAGTCGGCCGGTCGCCTCTACAACGTGGGCGAGTTCGCGGCCGAGGTCGCCTCGGCCGCCGTGGACCCGATCCCCGAGGACCACACCCGCTACGTGGGGGACACGAGCGACTTCATCGCCGAGTAAGCGACGATCCCGACGCGACGAACGCCCGGTCCCTCGAGGGGCCGGGCGTTCGTCGTCCTGCCAAGCGGGGTCAGCCGGCGAGACCGGCCCGCTTCACCTGCTTGCCGAACGTGATCGCCTGGATGATCTCGACGACGCCGGCCGCGATGAGGAAGAACGCGGTGACGAGCAGGAGGGTCACGGCGGCGAGCAGCGGGTTCGCGAGGACGAACACGCCGGCGACGACGCTGATGACGCCGTAGAGGATCGTGATCCACCGCGACACGTCCGGTGCCGAGTCGAACAGCGAAGCCACGCCCTCGACGATCCAGGAGACACCGATCACGAAGACGAGTGCGCCGATGCCGAGCAGCGGATCGATGAAGATGTAGACGCCGGCGGCCAACAGCAGCGCACCGAACACGATCGTGAGGACCCGCCAGAGTCCGCCGTGCTCCCGGGCGACGACGCCACGAGTGATGCGGGCGATCCCGGCGATCAGGAAGTAGACGGCGAAGATCCACGCGACGGCGACCAGCGAGGCCTTCGGCGCGACCAGCAGGAAGACACCCAAGAGGATCGTGAGGATCCCTCCGACGGCGAAGGCCCATCGGACACCGGAGATCTGGCTCGCGGTCAGCTTGGCGGAGTTCAGCGTGTAGGTGGTGGTGGACGGTTCGGACATGGTCGGCTCCTGACGGTGGACAGTGCGGCGCTCCCGCGCGGACCGGGAGCGTTCCACCAGTGTGACGCATCCACACAGCTGTTTCACAGCATGACCTTCCATGTCGCGCGGATCCAATGTCGATCGAGGCGAGACGCCGGCCGATGACGACGGATACGCTGATCGCCATGACCGAGACGCCGATGCACACCAGGGCCGCTGACAGCCACGACGTCATCCGGGTCAGGGGTGCCCGCGAGCACAATCTGCGCGACGTCGACGTCGACCTCCCCAAGCGCCGCCTCACCGTGTTCACGGGCGTGTCCGGCTCGGGGAAGAGCTCCCTCGTCTTCGGGACGATCGCCGCCGAGTCACAGCGGATGATCAACGAGACCTACAGTGCCTTCGTCCAGGGCTTCATGCCGTCGCAGGCGCGGCCCGACGTCGACGTGCTCGAGGGACTCACCACGGCGATCATCGTGGACCAGGAGCGGATGGGCGCGAACTCGCGTTCGACGGTGGGCACGGCGACCGACGCGAACACGATGCTGCGCATCCTCTTCAGTCGGATCGGAGACCCGTCCATCGGCTCTCCACAGGCCTTCTCCTTCAACGTCGCCTCGATCAGCGGCGCCGGAGCGGTGACCATCGAACGTGGGGGACAGAGCACGAAGGAGCGGCGGAGCTTCTCGATCACCGGCGGCATGTGCCCGCGGTGCGAAGGGATGGGGACCGTGAACGACATCGACCGTTCCCAGCTCTACGACGCCACGAAGTCGCTCAACCAGGGCGCGCTCACGATCCCCGGCTACACACCCGACGGCTGGGGTGTGCGGATCTTCACCGGATCCGGATTCCTCGACGCGGACAAGCCCATCCAGGACTACACGGAGCGGGAACTCCACGACTTCCTCCACAAGGAGCCGGTGAAGGTCAAGGTCGGCGACATCAACATGACCTACGAGGGCCTGATCCCGAAGGTGCAGAAGTCGTTCCTCTCGAAGGACCGTGAGGCGATGCAGCCGCACATCCGCGCATTCGTCGACCGCGCCGTCACCTTCACCACGTGTCCGGCGTGTGAGGGGACCCGCCTGAGCGAGGGCGCACGGAGTTCGCGCATCGCCGGTCGGAACATCGCCGAACTGTGCACGATGCAGATCAGCGACCTCGCGGCGTGGACCCGGGCGCTCGACGAACCGTCGGTGCGCCCACTCCTGACGGTCCTCCAGGAGACGCTCGACTCCTTCGTCGCCATCGGGCTGGGGTACCTGTCACTCGACCGCACGACGGGCACCCTCTCTGGTGGGGAGGCGCAGCGCACGAAGATGATCCGCCACCTGGGGTCGTCGCTCACCGATGTGACCTACGTGTTCGACGAGCCGACGGTCGGACTGCACCCGCATGACATCCAGCGGATGAACGAACTGCTCCTGCGGCTCCGCGACAAGGGGAACACCGTCCTCGTCGTGGAACACAAGCCGGAGACGATCACGATCGCCGACCACGTCGTCGACCTCGGTCCCGGAGCCGGGACCGGCGGGGGACAGGTGACGTTCCAGGGGACGGTGGACGGCCTCCGAGCGAGCGACACGCTCACCGGACGCCACTTCGACGACCGCGCCACGCTCAAGCCGGCGCTGCGTCGACCGACCGGTGTCATCGAGATCCGTGGCGCCGACCGGCACAACCTGCAGGGCGTCGACGTCGACGTGCCGCTCGGCGTCCTCGTGGTCGTCACGGGTGTCGCCGGCTCGGGCAAGAGCTCGCTCATCCACGGCTCGGTCGCCGGGCGTCCCGGTGTCGTGACGGTCGATCAGAGCCCGATCCGCGGCTCGCGTCGCAGTAATCCGGCGACGTACACGGGTCTGCTCGAGCCCATCCGCAAGGCGTTCGCGAAGGCCAACGGGGTCAAGCCGGCGCTGTTCAGCTCGAACTCGGCGGGAGCCTGCCCGAACTGCAACGGCGCAGGTGTCGTCTTCACCGATCTCGGCGTCATGGCGAGCGTCTCGACCGTCTGCGAGGTGTGCGAGGGCCGCCAGTTCGATGCTTCCGTCCTGGAATATCAGTTGGGGGAGCGGGACATCAGCGAGGTGCTCGCGATGTCGGTGACGGAGGCCGAGGCCTTCTTCGCCGACGGGCCGGCACGGACACCTGCAGCGCACGTCATCCTGGCGCGACTCGCCGACGTCGGGCTCGGTTACGTCAGCCTCGGACAGCCGTTGACGACCCTGTCAGGAGGCGAACGACAGCGACTCAAACTGGCGACGCAGATGGCCGACTCGGGCGAGGTCTACATCCTGGACGAGCCGACGACCGGCCTGCACCTCGCTGACGTGGAGAACCTGCTCGGGCTCCTGGACCGGTTGGTGGACTCCGGCAAGTCGGTGATCGTCATCGAGCATCATCAGGCGGTCATGGCGCATGCGGACTGGATCGTCGACCTCGGACCCGGCGCAGGTCATGACGGCGGACGCCTGGTGTTCGCCGGGACGCCCGCAGCACTCGTCGCCGATCGCTCGACGCTGACCGGCGAACATCTCGCTCGGTACATCGGCTCCTGACGCGGCTCGGTCGTCGTCGCGATCCTCAGCTCGGACATGCACGCCGACATGACCCGATCCGACCCCGCTCGCGGCGGGCTGGAAAGAGCTGATAATGCACATTATGTCAACTCAGGTTCATCCGGCATGCCAAGCCGCCCGTTCCGGAGGTCCTGCCCAGGGTCGTCACCGCGTGGATCCGATCGTGCAGGTGTGACTCGGCGAAGATGCCGTCGACGTGCATCTCCACCGCGGGGCGATAGCTGGAAGCGCCGGACATCACGCGATCCGACAGCCCGACGACGATGCACCCGTACACCTCGAGCTCACGCGGGCAGGGCGGGTCCGGCAGGTGGACGGTCCCGCCTGCTCCCCCACGATCGCCCGGCCGTCCACAGGACGGCGGAGTGCTCGATGAACCACCGGCGCTCCACACTCCGAGCTGCGCGCAACAATCGATCGGCCCAGAAATCGGCTCTGATCTGGTCCGAATTCATAGAGTGCGTGCGCTAGAGTAGGCGCTCTAGGACTATGGGAGCAGACATGCCGAGGATCGTCGACCCACAGCGGTTCACCGCGCGCCAGACCGCGATCCTCGCTGCGGCCTACCGCTGTTTCGCCGCCGAAGGGTATGAGACCACCTCGACGGCGGACATCTGCCGGGCGGCGGACATCTCCTCGGGGACCCTGTTCCACTACTTCCCCACCAAGCTCGACATCCTGGTCACCCTGTTGCGGGTGAGCGCCGCCTGGACCGAGGAGCAACTCCACCTCGCCGCACGGGCCGGGCCTGGGCGACCCGCCTTGGCCACGTACCTCGGCACACTCGACCGCCAGCGGGCTGCCGACCAGACGGCCGGTTTCGCTCGCGCGGTCCAGGGCATGGCGCACGTCCACGATGTGGCGGCCGTCCTCGACGTCGAGCGGGACATGGTCGACCGCTTCCTGCTCGATCACATCACCGAGGCCGTCCGCACCACCGCAGCCCGCTCCGACGCCACGCCGGAGCAACTCGTCCGATGGGTGCGCTGGCTCATCGACGGCAGTGCTCTCCACGAGACGTCGGCGTCGCGCGAGAACGGTGTCAGTGTCGCCGTCCGGTCGTTGCTCCTCCTCGGATGACGGCGCCGGTCACCGGGGTCGTCAGGCCGACGGAGCAGGTCGATCGGGGTCCTGGTCCCAGAGCGGCATCCCGAACTCGTTGACCGGGATGGCGGACTGCGCCGGGTCCGGAAGCCGCTCCCCCGTCGGGCAGGTCATGAAGTGATCGTGCCCGGAGGAACGGTCGAAGGTGTGCTCGGCGAGCGGATGGCCACAGACCGTGCACTGGCGGTCTTCGGTGTCCGACGTCTTCGTCTGCTCGTTCATGCGGGTCATGCTACGCCGACCGTCGGGGTCGACCACCCCGTTGCGCCCGGGACGCCGACCTGCTTCCGTCCCGAGCGCGACCCGTCAGACCTCTCCGAAGCCGGATTCGATGAGCGACTCCAGTGCCCCGATGGCATCCTCCGCATCCGGACCGTCCGCCTGCAGCTCCACGACCGCCCCCTTGACGAGGCCCAGTGACATGATCCCGAGCAGGCTCTTGGCGTCCTTCCCGTTCACGACCACCCTGGCCGCGAACGTGCTCGCCAGCTTCACGAACTCGGCAGCGGGTCGAGCGTGGAGCCCGTCCTTGTTCCGCAGGGTCACCGAGGCTGCGGCGTGGGACGCCGTCGGATCGTCGGAGCCACCCACCCGAGTCGCCTCGTCGGCACCGTGCCGGGCAGGGTCACCGCCGACTGCCGACCGCGCTGCGGCCACGACCTCGTCGAGCGACGCGCCGGTCTGCGCGGCCACGGCCGCGGCGACCCCACCCTCGACGAGCGGGGCGTCGACGATGCGTACCCGGCCTCGGACGTCGTCGTCGAGGAAGTCGAGTGCCGTCTCAGCGGTCAGGATCGCCGACCCCAGATCGCACAGCACCACCACCCCGTCCCCGGAGTCCACCGCGCCGATCCCGGCGGAGACGAGCTCGAAGCTCGTGCCGATCCCTCCGTCATCGGTACCACCGGCCGCGGCGAGGGCCGCGTCGGGCGCCATCTGCCGGGCCAGGGCGATGAGCCCCTCCGCGATCAGCGCGCTGTGCGAGACGAAGACGAGGCCGACGGCTCCCGCGCTCATGCAGCATCCTCCCCGGCGGCGGCGGTAGCCGCCGCTTGCAGGAGATAGGAGGTGGACTGCGCCCCAGGGTCGCGGTGCCCGACGGCCCGTTCACCGAGGTAGCTGGCACGCCCCTTGCGGGCGACGAGCGGTTCGGTCGCGGCGGCGCCACCCCACGCGGCCTCCGCGGCTGCGGCCAGCACCCGTGCCGGCGACTCCCCCGCTGCCGCCGCCGCAGAGGCAGCGTCCACGGCGGGCGTCCACGCGTCGACCATGGTCTTGTCGCCGACCTCGGCCTTGCCACGGAGCACGATCCCGTCGCGTGCCGCCGTCAGCAGGGCGACGACGGCATCGGCGTCGAGATCCTCCTGGCCGGTCACGGCGATCGACGCCTTGAGCAACGCGGTGCCGTACAGCGGGCCGCTCGCTCCTCCGACGGTCGAGATAAGCGTCGTCGCGGCGAGCTTGAGGATGTCGGCGGGCGTGGCACCGTCAGGCTGCTCGTCGAGCTTCGGCAGGATCGCGGAGAACCCGCGGTCGAGGTTCTCGCCGTGGTCGCCGTCCCCGATGTCACGGTCGAGCGTGATCAGCTCCACGCGATGTTCCGCGACGACCGCCGCACTCCCCCGCATCCAGGCGATCGCCCAGGCTCCGTCCAACCCCATCCGTCTACCGTCCCCACCGGAGCGCCGCGGTCTGCACCGGGGCGTCCCACAATTCGATCAGTTCGTCGTCGAGTTTCAGGAGGGTGATCGAAACACCCTGCATCTCGAGGCTGGTCGTGTAGTTCCCCACGAGCGACCGTGCCACCTCGATCCCGCGCTCCGCGAGCGCCTCGGCCACACGGCGGAAGACGATGAGCAACTCGACCTGCGGCGTCCCGCCCATCCCGTTCACCAGGACGAGGGCACGCTCGTCGGGTGCGTACGGAAGGTCCTCGAGGATGGCGGCGAGCAGCCGGTCGACGATCCGGTCGGCGGGCTCCAGGGGGATGCGTTCACGGCCGGGCTCACCGTGGATACCGATCCCGATCTCGATCTCGTCATCGGCCAGGGTGAAACTCGGCTCGCCCGCGTGCGGGACGACGCACGGGGTGAGTGCCACGCCCATCGTGCGGGTGCGCTCGTTGACCTTGGTCGCGAGGTCGGCGACCTCGTCGAGGCCTCCCCCGGCCTCGGCACGTGCTCCGGCGAGCTTCTCCACGAGGACGGTGCCGGCGACACCCCGACGCCCCGCCGTGTAGAGCGAATCCTTCACCGCGACGTCGTCGTCGACGATGACCGAGCGCACCTCGATGCCCTCGGCCAGCGCGAGATCGGCCGCGGTCTCGAAGTTGAGCACGTCGCCCGTGTAGTTCTTGACGATGTGCAGGACGCCGCCACCACCGTCGACGGCCTTCGTGGCGGCGAGGATGGGGTCCGGAGTCGGTGAGGTGAACACCGGGCCGGGTACGGCCGCATCGAGCATCCCGAATCCGACGAACCCTCCGTGGAGGGGCTCGTGCCCGCTTCCGCCGCCGCTCACGATCCCCACCTTCCCGGCGACCGGCGCGTCCGCTCGGGCGATGAACACCGGGTCGAGCGACACGGTGACGAGGTCGGGGTGCGCGGCGCCGAATCCGGCCACCGCCTCGACGACGACGTCCTTGGGATCATTGATGAGCTTCTTCATTGAATCCTCCTGCAAGATCGGTTCGGGTCCGCCGACCGGGTACGCCGGCATCGGGTCTCAACCTACGCGCTGCAGCCCACCGCCGGTAGGGCCGGCGGACCCGGCCACGGCGCGGATCAGCGCGAGCCGAGCGAGCGGGTGGCGTCCACCCACGCGTCGAGTGTCGCGGTCGCCGCACCCGAGTCGATGACGGCCGCGGCGGACACGAGCGCTGCAGCGAACCGCTCGAGGATCGGCCGCTGGGCCTGCGACGGATCCTCCGACAATTCGAACGCCACGATCCCGGCCGCCGCGTTCAGCAGGACGATGTCGCGGACCGGACCCTCCTCGCCGGCGAGCGTGGCGCGCACGACACCGGCATTGTGCTGGGCGTCACCGCCGATGAGATCGTCGATCGACGCACGTCGGATGCCGAGTTCCCGGGGATCCAGGTCGTGCTCGGTGACGGCTCCACGGGTGATCTCCCAGAGGTGGCTGTGTCCCGTCGTCGTCAGTTCGTCGAGTCCGTCGTCGCCCCGGAAGACGAGGGCGGTCGCCCCACGCGTCTGGAACACGCCCACGAACAGCGGGATGCGGTCGGCGTGCGCGACGCCGACCGCCGACGCCTCCGGGCGGGCCGGGTTGACGAGCGGACCGAGGAAGTTGAAGACCGTCGGCACGCCGAGCTCCGCGCGGACCGCTCCAGCGTGGCCGAAACCGGGGTGGAACGCCGCCGCGTACGCGAAGGTGATGCCCGTCGACGCCAGCACCTCCGCCACCAGGTCCGTCGGCAGGGCGAGGTCGACGCCGAGCGCCGAGAGCACGTCACTCGATCCCGAGGCGGAGCTCGCCGCGCGATTGCCGTGCTTGATGACGGGGATGCCCGTCGCCGCCGCGACGATGGACGCGGTCGTCGAGATGTTGACGGTGCCGAAGCGATCGCCGCCGGTGCCGACGATGTCGAGGGCCCGAGAAGGGGCGACGAGCGGCTTCGCGTGGTCGAGGATCGCATCGCGGAACCCGACGATCTCGTCGACCGTCTCCCCCTTGCGGCGCAACGCGATCAGGAAGCCGGCCAGCTGGGCGTCCGTCACCTGGCCGGTCATGATCCGTTCCATCGCCCACGTCGACTCCGACACACTGAGATCGGTTCCGGCGAGCAGGTCGCCGATGAGCGTCGGCCAGGTCGTGAGAGGCATGTCGACGATCTTACAAGCGCGACTCGCCGACGCCTCGAGCGGCCCGTGGAGGCGAAGATCACATGAATCCCGCAGCAGAACCGAAGATTCCGGTCAGGAAATAAGGCTAGCCTTACTGATCCGAGCGTGCTCGCCGCCGCCGAAATGCGAAAAACCGCTCCGGCTTTCGGCCATAATGGAGGGGTGACGAGCACCTCAATCAACCTTGCGCCGAGCGCGCCCCGGATCAACCGACCGAACACGGTCGCGGTTGGAACGATCGTCTGGCTGGGCAGCGAGGTCATGTTCTTCGCCGGCCTCTTCGCGATCTACTTCACGCTGCGATCGATGGCTCCCGAACTGTGGGCGGCCGAGGCCGGTCGCCTGAACGTCCCGTACTCGACGATCAACACGATCATCCTCGTGTCCTCGTCGTTCACGTGCCAGTTCGGCGTCTTCGCAGCGGAGCGCATGCAGCCCCGCATGACCGGCTGGAGCCCGCGCAAGTGGGGCATGGTCGAGTGGTTCTTCCTCACCTACGCCCTGGGTGCCGTGTTCGTCGCCGGCCAGATCCTCGAGTACGCGACGCTCGTCAGCGAGGGCATCTCCCTCAGCTCGAACGCGTACGGCTCGGCGTTCTACCTCACGACCGGCTTCCACGGCCTGCACGTGACCGGCGGCCTCATCGCCTTCCTCCTCGTGATCGGCCGTGCCTACGCCGTCAAACGATTCGGCCACAAGGAGGCGACGAGTGCCATCGTCGTCTCGTACTACTGGCACTTCGTCGACGTCGTGTGGATCGGCCTCTACTTCGTCATCTACATCCTGCGCTGACCCGGAATGACTGCCTCCATGAAGACTGACCCCACCCAGACGACGACCACCAAGGCGTCCAAGAAGGCCGCCCGTGCCACGCGCAAGAGTGGCCGCCGCAGCCCGTTCGCCTCGGCGGCACTGCTCGCGATCGGCCTCCTCGTGACCGGTGGCGCCTACGCAGCCGTCAGCGTCAGCACGGCCAGCGCCGAGCCCGTCGCCGCCGCCAAGTCGCAGGCCTCCGTCGACGAGGGCGAGAAGCTCTTCTCCGCGAACTGCGCCACCTGCCACGGCCTCGACATGCAGGGCACGACCGCCGGACCGAGCCTCCTCGGCGTCGGTGCCGCCGCCGTCGACTTCCAGGTCGGCACCGGCCGGATGCCGCTGCAGAACCAGGGCCCGCAGGCCCCGGAGAAGCCCGTGCAGTTCACCGAGGAGCAGATCTCCTCCCTCGCGGCCTACGTCGCCTCGGTCGCACCCGGCCCGGAGATCCCCGAGGAGCAGTACCTCGACGGCGAGGGCGACGCCTCCAACGGCGCCCAGCTGTTCCGCATCAACTGCGCGATGTGCCACAACGTCGCAGCCGCCGGTGGCGCCCTGACCGAGGGCAAGTACGCTCCCTCGCTCGTCGGCGTCAGCGCCGCCCACATCTACGAGGCCATGATCACCGGCCCGCAGAACATGCCCGTCTTCAACGACATGAACCTCTCCCCCGAGGACAAGCGCGACATCATCACCGCGCTCAAGTTCATGGAGAAGAACCCGTCACCGGGCGGCAACGACCTCGGCTCGCTCGGCCCCGTCTCCGAGGGCCTGTTCCTCTGGATCTTCGGCCTCGGCTCGATCGTGGCCCTCACCGTCTGGATCACCGCGAAGTCGAACTGACCGACGCGGATCGACAACACGTAAGAAGGAGCACCATGGCTCACGACAACTCGAGCGGCTCGGGTCACCCAGCCGCCGACTCGTCTGCCGATCCGTCCGCCCACGGGCAGGAGCTGCAGGTCGCGACCGGTACCGGGGTCATCTCCCGCGATGCCGTCGTCGACCCCGGCCTGCCTCCGCACCGGAAGCGCGTCACGGACCTCGACCCCAAGAAGGACAAGCGGGCCGAGCGCGCCGTCTACACCCTCTTCTACCTGTCGATCGCCGGCAGCGTCTGGGCGGTCGCCGCCTACATGGCGTTCCCGATCGAGCCCGAGGACATCGCCTCGGTCCGTCTGAACAACCTGTTCATCGGTCTCGGCATGGCGTTGGCCCTGCTCGCGATCGGTATCGGTGCCGTGCACTGGGGCAAGGCCCTCATGCACGACGAGGAAGGCATCGACTACCGTCACAAGGTCGGCGGCAACCAGGTCAGCCGCGATCGCGCGGTGGAGATCATGCACCAGGCGAACGTCGAGTCCGGCATCGGTCGACGCGCGCTCATCCGCAACAGCCTCATCGGTTCCCTCATCGTCTTCCCGCTCCCGGGCATCGCGTTGTTCCGCGGCCTCGCGCCGTACGACGAAGACCCCGTCGAGCTCATGCAGCACACGATGTGGAAGGAAGGCACGCGCCTCGCCCGTGACCCTTCCGGAACGCCCATCAAGGCGTCCGACGTGACGCTCGGCAGCGCGTTCCACGTGATCCCCGAGAACCTCCACGAGGCCGACCACGTCCTCAACGAGAAGGCGAAGGCGATCGTGCTGCTCATGCGGCTCAAGCCCGAAGACCTCGTCGAGGAGGAGTCCAAGAAGGACTGGTCCTACGACGGCATCGTCGCCTATTCCAAGGTGTGCACGCACGTCGGTTGCCCTGTCGCGCTCTACGAGCAGCAGACGCACCACCTCCTCTGCCCTTGCCACCAGTCGCAGTTCGACGTCACGAACCACTGCGCGGTCATCTTCGGACCGGCCGCCCGGCCGCTTCCGCAGCTGCCGATCACCGTCGACGACGAGGGTTACCTCGTCGCGCGGAGCGACTTCCACGAACCTGTCGGCCCGAGCTTCTGGGAGCGTCATTGAGCACCTCGACCGCAACACGCGCCCCTGAGCAGGCCAAGGCCGCTCCGGCGAAGAGCTCCGGTGGATTCACCGGCGCTGCAGCGAACTACCTCGAAGAGCGGACGTCCATCTCGGTCGCCGTCAAGGAGTTCGGCCGCAAGATCTTCCCCGACCACTGGTCGTTCCTCCTCGGCGAGGTCGCGCTCTACAGCTTCGTCATCATCCTGCTGTCGGGCTCCTTCCTCACCTTCTTCTTCCAGGCATCGATGGCGGAGGTCCACTACGACGGGTCCTTCGTCCCGCTGAAGAACATCGAGATGTCCGTCGCCATGGCGTCGACGCTCGACATCTCCTTCGACATCCGCGGCGGCCTCCTGATGCGTCAGGTGCACCACTGGGCTGCCCTGCTGTTCGTGGCGTCCATCGGCCTGCACATGCTGCGCATCTTCTTCACCGGTGCGTTCCGAAAGCCGCGTGAGCTGAACTGGGTGATCGGTTTCGTCCTGTTCATCCTCGCCATGGCCGAGGGCTTCACCGGATACTCGCTGCCCGACGACCTGCTCTCCGGTAACGGTCTGCGGATCATCGACGGCATGGTGAAGGGTCTGCCCATCATCGGTACGTGGACGACCTTCCTGCTGTTCGGCGGAGAGTTCCCGGGCACCGACATCGTCGGCCGCCTCTATACGCTCCACATCCTGCTCCTGCCGGCGCTGGTGCTGCTCTTCATCGCCCTGCACCTGGTGTTCGTCGTCGTGCACAAGCACACGCAGTTCCCGGGCGCCGGTCGCACCGAGCAGAACGTGGTCGGATTCCCCGTCCTCCCCGTCTACGCGGCGAAGGCCGGTGGCTTCTTCTTCATCGTCTTCGGTGTCGTGATGCTCATCGCCTCGCTGTTCACGATCAACCCGATCTGGAACTACGGGCCGTACGACCCCTCCCCGGTCTCGGCAGGTACGCAGCCTGACTGGTACATCGGGTTCGCCGACGGCGCGCTCCGGCTGGTTCCGCCACACCTCGAGTTCGTCCTCTGGGATCACACGTTCTCGTTCAACATCATCCTTCCCGTCCTCGTCCTGGGTCTGTTCATCGTCACGGTGTTCATCTATCCGTTCGTCGAGGCGTGGATCACGGGTGACAAGCGCGAGCACCACATCCTCGACCGTCCGCGCAACGCGCCGACCCGCACCGCGATCGGTGCTGCCGGTGTCACCTTCTACGCCGCCCTCTGGGCTGCTGCGAGCTCGGACATCATCGCCACCCACTTCAAGGTGACGATGGAGGGCGTGATCCACACGCTGCAGGCGATCCTCATCCTCGGACCGTTCATCGCCTACTTCATCGCGAAGCGCACCTGCCTGGCGCTGCAGAAGAAGGATCGCGAGATCCTCCTTCACGGCTACGAGACCGGGCGCATCGTCCGCCTCCCCGGTGGCGAGTTCATCGAGGTCCACGAGCCCGTCGACGAGTACGAGCGCTGGCGCCTCGCGAGCTACGACGACCACAAGCCGTTGATGATCCGTCCGAACGCCAAGGGCAAGATCACCGGTGTCCAGAAGGCTCGCGCCGCGATGTCCCGCTGGTTCTTCGAGGATCGGATCGCTCCCGTCACGAACACGGAGATCGAACGTTCCCACGGCGACCACCACTAGGCGGATCCCTCTGGAAAGCCCCGCAGTCCTCACGGACTGCGGGGCTTTCGTCGTTCTGCGGCGGGGATTCGTGGAACTGTGCTGCGACACGACGCGGCGACAGTGGAGGTCCATGCGGTCCCGCTCCCCCGCTCTCCGGGCGCGGAAGGCCGCTGCGGGCGGTATGAGCCCGTCGACAAGCTTCGGGGACCTGTGATCGCTCACCGCGGTCCACCGCCATTCCCGCGCGACCGCAGACGATGTGAGCCTGTCGACCGGCTCCGGGTCCGACGTTCCCGTCACAGGGTGATCGGGACCGTACAGAGGAGACACCGGACGACGCCTGCCCGTCGACGGGCTCAGGGACCGGGGAACGGCCTACGCCAGGTCTGTTCGCACGCACGCTGAGTCCGCTGAGGGCGGCGTGTGCCCCTCGACAGCCTCAGGGCGACGGGCGCTCCCCCGGTCTACGAGGCGTGAGGAGGCGTCACCTGACGACGGCTGCCACCGTGAAGTCTCGACGGAACCGAAGGGTGACGCTCATGACCTTCAGGGGCGGTCCCCGCACCTTGCCAGCTGCTTGTTCTCCATGTCTCGGCGCGCACCAGAACACGAAAGAGCCCCCGAGCGGTGGCTCGGGGGCTCTTCGATGACCGCTTGGGGGTCAGCCCAGCGGGAGGATCTTCTTGTAGAACTCCGCCGTCACGTTGTAGCCGAGACGACGGTAGAAGTCGCCGGCTCGAGAGGTGGACATCGTCAGCTGGCGCGCACCGCGCTCGACGGCATAGTGCTCGTTCGCCTCGACGAGGGCCGATCCGATGCCGGCGCCGCGGGCGGTCTCGTCGACCACGAGCTCCTGCAGGTGGGCGGTCAGACCGGCCGCGTGCAGCAGCCGCGACACCGTCATCAGGGTGTATCCGACAACGCGGTTCGCCTCGTCGACCGCGACGTACAGCACGTTGGTCTCGTCTTCACGAGGGCGCATGACGTTGTTGTACGCGGCCATGAAGTCGTCCGCCGCAGGCGGGATGGACCCGGTGATCAGCTGGCCGGCCAGCGCGAAGACGGCTGAACGGTCGTCGGGCTGACCGCGACGGATGCTGAACGAGGCGACCATCAGCGTGCGAAGTATCCGCGGTAGTACTCGTAGTTCCAACCGACGACCGCGATGACGACCAGCGGGATGCCGATGATCGCGATCCAGAACCCGACCGCCAGACCGAGTACGAGCAGACCACACGCACCGGCGAGGATGATGGGCCACCAGCTCCACGGGCTGAAGTGCCCGATCTCCGGGTCGCCGTCGTCGATGTTCGCGGTCAGCGTGTCCTCGGGGAGCTCGGCTCCCTGGCTCTTGTGCACCCGGCTGAGGTAGAAGCCGAGGAAGGCGCTCAGGATCGCGGCGAGAGCCAGGGTGACCGTGCCGACCCATTCGACCCGGCCGTGCAGCGGGTCGACGAGCGACCACACCGTGTAGACCGCGCAGAGGAGGGCGCAGAACACCGTCAGGATCGTGAAGAGGATGATATTGGCGCGCATGGCGGCTACTTCACCTTTCCGGCGTCGATGTCGAGCGTGGGTGCGTCAGGTGCGTCCTTCGCGGGACCGACGCCGACCGGGATACCGACCTCGGGGTGGTGGAGGTCGAAGGCCGGGCGCTCCGAGCGGATGCGCGGGATGGAGACGAAGTTGTGACGCGGCGGGGGCGAGCTGGTCGCCCACTCGAGCGATCCACCGTACCCCCACGGGTCGTCCTCGGTGACTCGAGGAGCCTTCCGGATCGTGATGTACACGTTCAGGAAGAAAGGCAGCAGCGAGATGGCGAGGATGAACGAGCCCACGGTCGACAGCTGGTTCATCCAGGTGAAGCCGTCCTCAGGCGAGTACGTCGCGTAGCGGCGCGGGAACCCGATGACACCCAACCAGTGCTGGATGAGGAACGTCGTGTGGAAGCCGATGAAGAGCAGCCAGAAGTGCCAGTAGCCGAGCTTCTCGTTGAGCATCTTGCCCGTCCACTTCGGCCACCAGAAGTAGAAGCCGGCGAACATGGCGAACACGACCGTGCCGAACACGACGTAGTGGAAGTGCGCCACGACGAAGTAGGAGTCGGAGACGTGGAAGTCGAGCGGCGGCGAAGCGAGGATGACGCCGGTGAGTCCACCGAAGACGAAGGTGATCAGGAAGCCGATCGACCAGAGCATCGGGGTCTCGAAGGTGACCGAACCGCGCCACATCGTGCCCAGCCAGTTGAAGATCTTCACGCCGGTCGGAACCGCGATGAGCATCGTCATGAGGGCGAAGAACGGCAGGAGCACCGATCCGGTGACGTACATGTGGTGTGCCCACACCGTCACGGAGAGGGCCGCGATCGCGATGGTCGCGTAGATCAGGGTCTTGTAGCCGAAGATCGGCTTGCGGCTGAACACCGGGAAGATCTCGGAGACGATGCCGAAGAACGGCAGCGCGATGATGTAGACCTCGGGGTGCCCGAAGAACCAGAAGAGGTGCTGCCACAGGATGACGCCGCCGTTGGCCGCGTCGTAGATGTGGGCGTCGAACACGCGGTCCGCGGCAAGGCCGAAGAGGGCCGCTGCGAGCACCGGGAACGCCATCAGGACGAGGATGGACGTCACGAGGACGTTCCACGTGAAGATCGGCATGCGGAACATCGTCATGCCGGGGGCGCGCATCGTGATGATCGTGGTGATGAAGTTGACGCCACCGAGGATGGTGCCGAAGCCGCTGAGCGCCAGTCCGAGGACCCAGAGATTGCCTCCGAGGCCTGGCGAGAACGTCGTACTCGACAGTGGCGCATAGGCGAACCAGCCGAAGGCGGCGGCGCCCTGCGGGGTGAGGAAGCCACCGACGGCGATGAGGCTACCGAAGGCGTAGAGCCAGAACGCGAAGGCGTTCAGTCGCGGGAAGGCGACGTCCGGTGCGCCGATCTGCAGCGGCATGAGCGCGTTCGCGAACCCGGCGAAGAGTGGCGTCGCGAACATGAGGAGCATGATCGTGCCGTGCATCGTGAAGAGCTGGTTGTACTGCTCCTTGGTCTCCACGATCGTGCCGCCGGGCTCGAAGAGCTGGGCGCGGATGATGAGCGCCATCACGCCGCCGAGGCAGAAGAAGATGAACGAGGCGATCAGGTACATGTACCCGATGGTCTTGTGGTCGGTGGAGGTGATCCACTTGACCAGGATGTTGCCCTTGCGCTCGACCGAGGTGCGTCCGACGACGCTCGCCTGGCCTGCGGGAAGCGTGGTGGAGGTCATTCCCCGTCTCCGTGCTCTTCGAGACCTGCCGGCGCCTTGGTGCCGGGGAGGTTACTGTTGCGGTCGTATGCCGTGCCGTAGTCGCCGATGTTGCCCGACTCGGCCAGGTCTTCGAGGTGCTTGTCGTACTCGGCCTGCGAGACGACCTTCACGTTGAAGAGCATGAGCGAGTGGTACTCGCCACAGAGCTCGGCGCACTTGCCGGCGTACGTGCCCTCGCGCTCAGGGGTGAAGGACATGTAGTTCGTCTTGCCCGGGATCATGTCCTTCTTGTAGAGGAAGTCGATGACCCAGAAGGAGTGGATGACGTCGCGCGACTGCAGCGCGATCTTCACCGTCTTGCCGACGGGCAGGTAGAGCGTCGGGAGTGCGTCCTGGTCGATGACGCCACCGGGCTTCTCATCGGCCTGCACGCCTGCGGTCCAGACGTCCTGGCCGTCGACGGCCTCGTCGTACACGAAGTCCCACGCCCACTGCTTGGCGAAGACCTCGATGGCCACGTCGGGATCCTCGTACTGGGTCTCGATCGCGTTCTGGTCGCGTGCCGTGAAGGCGAAGAAGCCGAGCACCAGGATGAGCGGGACGATCGTGTAGAAGATCTCGATCGGCATGTTGTACCGCAGCTGGACCGGAAGACCGGTCTGCCCCTTGCGGCGTCGGTACACGATGACGGCCCAGATGATGAGCCCCCACGTGATGACGCCGACTGCGAGCAGCACCAGCCATGCCGTCACCCACAGGCCCGCGATGCGGTCCGTGTGGTTCGTGACGGGAGATTCGCCCTCGACGAATCCCGGCAGGTAACCATGCAGTTCCGCCTGCGTACAACCCGCCAGGACTATGGCGAGTGTGGCTGCGACCGGAATGGCAGCCCATCTGAGACGACGAGTCGAGCGCACCTCTGAAACCTTTCGAATACACACCTGTGGATCGCCCCCCAGTCTAGTGGGGATGGGCGGTGAACGCCGGACCATTCGGGTCCGCGGTGCGGGATCGTGACCGGAATGACGAAGGGGAAACCACCCGGGACCGGGCAATTTCCCCTTCAGGAAGAATCTGGCTCAGTGGAAGCTGTCGCCGCAGGCGCAGCTACCCTCGGCGTTGGGGTTGTCGATGGTGAACCCCTGCTTCTGGATGGTGTCCTCGAAGTCGATCTTGGCGCCGTCGAGGTAGGGGACGCTCATCTTGTCGACGATGACCTCGACGCCGTCGAAGTCGACCGTGGCGTCGCCGTCGAGCATGCGCTCGTCGAAGTACAGCTGGTAGATGAGGCCCGAGCATCCGCCCGGCTGCACGGCCACGCGGAGACGGAGGTCGTCGCGACCCTCCTGCTCGAGGAGGCTCTTGACCTTCTGCGCCGCCGTGTCGGACAGGCCGACGCCGTGAGCCGCGTCGATCTTGGTCTCGGTCAGGATGGTGTCGCTCATGATGCTCCTCGCGAGGTCTGGCGGCGCCGGGTCGACGCCTGTGTGAGATTCTACCGCCTGCCGCGACGGACGCACCCCTGGAAGTGCGGCGGCGCGTCCGTCGCGTCTACGCGTCCGAGGACGGACGGGGTGCGGCCGCCAGGCGAGCGAGGAGCACCGCCTCCGTGAGGATCGCCTTCTGGAAGACGCCGAGGTGCAGCGACTCGTTCGGGCTGTGGGCGCGCGAGTGCGGGTCCTCGACACCGGTGACGAGGATCTGGGCGTCCGGGAAGACCCGGACGAGGTCGGCGATGAACGGGATCGATCCGCCGACACCCGTCTCCACGGGCTCGACCTCCCAGGCGTCGGCCATGGCGCGCTTCGCCTCGGCGACGGCCCAACCGCTCGTGTCCACGAGGAACGGGCTCCCCTGGTCGACCTCGTCGATCGTCAGCTGCGCGCCGAACGGGCTGTTGGCGAGGAGGTGGGCCTCGAGTGCACGGTAGGCCTCGGCCGGATCCTGCCCGGGGGCGATCCGCGCACTGATGCGAACCGACACCTCCGGGATGAGCGTGTTCGAGGCGTTGGCCACCGACGGTGCGTCGATGCCCGTGACGGTGATCGCCGGCTGCGACCAGATCCGGCTGAGGATCGAGCCGCGTCCGATCGGCGTGACCCCCTCGGACAGACCTGACTCGGCGCGGAGCTGCGCCTCGTCGAACTCCGGGGTGACGGCGTCGTGCGAGGTGAGTCCGGAGACCGCCACCGAACCGTCCGCGTCCCACAGTGTGGCGAGCAGGGTGACCGCGGCCAGCATCGCGTCCGGCACCGCTCCCCCGAGCATCCCGGAGTGGGAGGCGTGGTCGAGGGTCTTCACGCGCAGCCGGAACGTGACGTTGCCGCGCAGACCGATCGTCAGCGCCGGCGTCCGCTCGTCCCAGTTGTCGCTGTCGGCGACGACGATCACGTCCGCAGCGAGGGTGTCGCGGTGCTCCTCCAGGAAGGAACCGAAGGACCGCGAGCCGAACTCCTCCTCGCCCTCGATGAACAGCACGATACCGAGGTCGAGGTCGGAACCGAGGACCTCGGTGACGGCCCGGATCGCGGCGATGTGGGACATGACGCCGGCCTTGTCGTCAGCCGCGCCCCGTCCGTAGATGCGGCCGTCGCGGACGGTCGGCTCGAACGGCGGCGAGTCCCACTTGTCGTCGCTTCCGGGGGGCTGGACGTCGTGGTGCGCGTAGAGCAGCACGGTCGGTCGGCCGTTCCGCGGTTCTCGTCGGGCCAGCACGGCGGGCTGCCCGAGCTCCGCTCCGCCGTCGATGGCGGACCGGCGCACCGAGACCTCGTCGAAGACACCGAGACCGCGTGCGAGCTCCGCGACCGCCTCGGCACTCCGCGCCACCTCGGCCGCGTCGAACGCCGACCACGACACCGAGGGGATGCGGACGAGCGCCGACAGATCGGCGATCGACGACGGCAACGCACCGGCGACGGATTCGCGCAGCCGATCGAGGACTTCCTGGTCGTTGCGTGGGTCTTGGGTCGATTCCGTCGTGGTACCTGTCGTCATGCGAGTAATCTTAAGGGAATCCCCGAATCAAGGACGTTCCATCGTGGCCAAACAGCAGAGCACCCCGGCATCAGAGCCGATCGTCGAGACCGCAGCGCAGACGGCTGAGCGCCTCGCCCGCGGCGCCAAGGAGGCGAAGGGTCGACCGACCCCGTCCCGGGCGGAACGCGAGGCGCAGAACAAGCGTCCACTCGTCCCCTCCGACCGCAAGGAGGCCTCGAAGGCGGCGAAGGCGCAGCAGGCCGAGGCACGGAGGCGGGCGCAGGCCGGCATGGCCGCCGGCGACGACAAGTTCCTCCCGGCACGCGAGCGCGGCCCGCAGAAGAAGTTCGTCCGCGACTACGTCGACGCCCGGTTCAACATCGGTGAGTTCATGATCCCGGTGATGTTCCTCGTGATCATCCTCACCTTCATGCCGGTGCCCGAGATCCAGGTCTACGGCATGCTCACCCTCTGGGTGTTCTTCATCATCGCGATCGCCGACTGCTTCTTCCTCGGCTTCCGCGTCCGGAAGGCGCTGCGGGCGAAGTTCGGGCAGGACGAGCGGGGCGTGCGCTGGTACGCCGCCATGCGCGCGCTGCAGCTGCGCCCGCTCCGCCTGCCCAAGCCGCAGGTCAAGCGCGGCCAGTTCCCCAACAAGTAGTCCCACGAAACCGAACGCCCGCCGGTCCCAGACCGGCGGGCGTTCGTCGTCGACAGCGCGTGGTACCGCTCAGCGGCCGGTTCGAGCCAGTCGGTCGAGTCCGCGGTTGATGTGCCTCGCCCAGAGCGGCCCGCGGTACAGGAACGCCGTGTACCCCTGCACCAGCGTGGCTCCCGCGGCCAGACGCTCCTGGACGTCCTCGGCGGTGTCGACGCCTCCGACCGAGATGACGCACAACTCCGGGGGCACGATGGCCCGGATGCGCCGCAGGACGACGAGCGAGCGGGCGGCCAGCGGCGCACCGGACAGTCCGCCGGCCCCGGCCGCCTCGACGATGGCGGGATCGGTGGTCAGTCCGTCGCGCGAGATGGTCGTGTTCGTCGCGATGACGCCGTCCAGGCCGAGTTCCACGACCAGCGCTGCGATGCGGTCGACCTCCGCATCGCTGAGGTCGGGCGCGATCTTGACGAGCAACGGCGTCGAACCGGCGGCGGCGCGGACGGCCTCGAGCAGCGGCGCGAGCTGGTCGAGCTCCTGGAGGCCGCGGAGCCCAGGGGTGTTCGGCGAGCTGACGTTGACCACGAGGTAGTCGGCCACGGGCGCGAGGAGCGTCGCGCTCCGGACGTAGTCGGCCGTGGCGTCGGCGACGTCCACGACACGGCTCTTGCCGATGTTCACGCCGAGGACGGGTCGGCGGCTCACCCGCGCGGTCCGTTCGAGCCGACGCCTGGCCTGGTCGGCTCCCCCGTTGTTGAAGCCCATGCGGTTGACGACCGCCCGATCGGCGATGAGTCGGAACAGTCGGGGCTTGGGATTACCTGGCTGCGGGATCGCCGTGATCGTGCCCACCTCGACATGGCCGAACCCGAGCAGTCCGAGACCGAGGACGCCCTTGCCGTCCTTGTCGAAGCCGGCGGCGACACCGAACGGGGTCTCGAACCGCAGCCCCAGCGTCTCCACCGACTGGTCGAGTCGCGGCAGCGTCCAGCGCCTGATGGCGGGGCCGAGGCCGGTCGCGGGAAGCGCGCGGATGACGTCGAAAGCCAGGTGGTGTGCGCGTTCGGGATCGAGCTTGGACAGCACCTGGGCGAAGAGGAAGCGGTACACGGCTCAGAGCTCCTCGGACGGGACGGGGGCGGCGCCCGAAGCGTGCTCGACGCGCAGCAGCGCGATCGCGGACTCGAAGTCGTCGAGCGATTCGAAGGCCTGGTACACGCTGGCGAAGCGGAGGTACGCGACCTCGTCCAGCTCCCGCAGCGGTGCGAGGATCGCCAGTCCGATGTCGTTCGCGTCGATCTGCGACGCGCCGGTGGCCCGGATGGACTCCTCCACCCGCTGAGCCAGGACGGCGAGGTCCGAGTCCGTCACCGGGCGGCCCTGGCAGGCCTTGCGGACACCGCTCACGACCTTCTCCCGGCTGAAGGGCTCAACCACGCCGGAACGCTTGATCACACCGAGACTCGAGGTCTCCATGGTGCTGAAGCGCCTCCCGCACTCGGGGCACTGCCGACGTCGGCGGATGGCGAGTCCGTCGTCGCTGGTGCGGGAGTCGATCACCCGGGAGTCCGGGTGGCGGCAGAACGGGCAGTACATCAGCGGGCTCCCTCGGGGGTGGTGGGGGCGGTGGTGTCGTCCGCCGCACGGATCTCGGCATCGACGAGCCCGAATCGGGCCGTCACCGCCTCGCCGTGCGCCGGCAGGTCCTCCGAACCCGAAAGAGCGACGATGTGGGCAGAGACCTGACGGAGCGCCGGTTCGTCGTACCGGACGACCTGCTGCGGCCGGAGGAAGGTGAACGCTCCGAGGCCCGAGGAGAACCGTGCCTGGCCGCCCGTGGGGAGGACGTGGTTCGACCCGGCCAGGTAGTCTCCGAGGCTCACCGGGGTGTGATCACCGAGGAAGATCGCGCCGGCGTTCGTGATGGCGCCGAGGAGCGACTCCGGGTCGCGCGTCTGCACCTCGAGGTGCTCCGGCCCGTACGCGTTGCTGAACGCCACGGCCGCCTCCAGGTCGTCGACGAGCACGATCGCCGACTGCGGTCCGCCCAGGGCCTCGACGACGCGCGATCCGTGACGCGTGCCTGCGGCGTACCGCTGCAACCACTCCTCCACCGCGGTCGCGAGCGGCGCGCTGTCGGTGACGAGCAGTGATGCCGCCGCCTCGTCGTGTTCCGCCTGGCTCACGAGATCGGCTGCGACGAGCCGGGCATCGGCCCCGGCGTCCGCGATGACCAGGATCTCGGTGGTCCCGGCTTCGGCGTCGATCCCCACCTGCCCCTTCACGAGGCGCTTGGCGGCCGCCACGAAGATGTTGCCCGGCCCGGTCACGACGTCCACCGGGTCGAGGGCGAGGTCGGGTACCCCGTAGGCGAACGCACCGATCGCTCCGGCGCCGCCCATGGCGTAGACCTCGGTCACCCCGAGCAGCCCGGCGGCGCCGAGGATCGTCGGGTGGACGCGGCCGCCGAACTCGCGCTGCGGGGGCGAAGCGAGCGCCACGGAGCCGACGCCGGCCTCCTGGGCCGGCACGACGTTCATGACGACACTCGACGGGTAGACGGCCTTCCCGCCCGGAACGTAGAGGCCGACACGACCGACCGGTGCCCAGCGCTGCACAACGGTCGCGCCGTCGCCGAGCTCGGTCGTGCGCTCCGGCGGGACCTGCGCCCTGGTGGCCGTCCGGACCCGGTCGATGGCCTCGACGAGCGCGGCGCGCACGGCCGGCTCGAGTGCCGTGACGGCCGCGTCGATCTCGGCCTGCGGGACGCGGAGCCGCTCGGGGCGCCCCCCGTCGAACCGGTCCGCCTGCGCCAGAAGCGCCTTGGACCCGTCCGATCGGACGTCGTCGATCAGCGCCTGAGCGGCATGCGCGGCCGCGGTGATGTCGACGACGGGACGGGGCAGCATGTCCAGGAGCTCGGTGCGGCTCGGCCGCACTCCCCTGAGGTCAATGGTGGTGATCATGGCCGTCACAGCCTATCGTCCGCAGAGGACCGTCCCGGCTGCCGCCAGCGCCCGAGCGGAGTCAGCCGAGACAGTTCGGGCCGAGCAGGGACTTCAGCTCGCCGAAGAGTCCGGACGAGAGGCTGACGCGATGGGGCAGCTCGAACACCCGCGCGATCTCGCCTCGAATGAGCTTCAACCGGACCTCGGTCGACCCGGCGTGCCGCGTCAGGACGTCGCTGAGGGTGGTCACCGTCTCGGTCGTCGCCCGGGCGTCCGCCATCGACAGCTGGAGCATGCGGTCGGCACCGGCCTCTGGCAGTTCGGGCGAGAAGATGCTGTACGCGTGGAGGTTCATCCCGTCGTCTCGGACACTGACCCGCCCGCGGACCACCACGATCGAGTCGCCGACGAGTTCGGAGGCGAACTCCTGATACGCCTTGCCCATGAACATGGCGGTCATCTCGCCGCCGAAGTCCTCGACCTGGATCATGCCGTACTGGTTGCCGGAGGCCTTGGCGATCCGATGCTGGACACTCGTGACGAGCCCCGAGATCACGACGGTCTCGCCGTCCATGCCCTCGGAGGTCATGAGGTCGGTGATGGTCGTCGTGGCGTGCTTCGCCAGCTCGATCTCGAGTCCGGCCAGCGGGTGGTCCGAGACGTACAGCCCCAGCATCTCCCGCTCGAAGTTGAGTTTGTCGCGCTTGCTCCAGTCGGGACGCGCGGGGACGCTCGCGAGCGGCACCTCGCCGACCTCGGCGAACAGGCTGTCGAAGTCGAAGCCGATGCTCCCGGAGGCCTCGGCACGCTTGTCCTTCACGACCGAGTCGACGGCGTCCTCGTGGATCTCGTAGAGCGCACGTCTGCTGTCGCCCATGGAGTCGAACGCGCCGGCTTTGATGAGCGACTCGATGGTCCGCTTGTTCGCCACCGGCAGCGGCACCTTGCGGAGGAAGTCGTGGAAGGAGGTGAACCGCCCCTCGCGCTCGCGTGCCTGCCGGATGAGCTCCACGACGTTCGAACCGACGTTGCGCACGGCACCCAGGCCGAACCGGATGTCCTCCCCGACTGCGGCGAAGAACCCGATGGACTCGTTGACGTCGGGTGGCAGGACCTGGATCCCCATGCGGCGGCACTCGTTGAGGTAGAGCGCCATCTTGTCCTTGGAGTCGCCGACACTCGTCAGCAGACCGGCCATGTACTCGGCCGGATAGTGCGCCTTGAGGTACGCCGTCCAGTAGGAGATGACCCCGTAGGCGGCGGAGTGCGCTTTGTTGAAGGCGTAGTCCGAGAACGGGAGGAGGATCTCCCACAGCTTGTTGACGGCCTCCATCGAGAACCCGTTCGCGACCATGCCGCCGGAGAAGCCCTCGAACTGCTTGTCCAGTTCGGACTTCTTCTTCTTGCCCATCGCGCGACGGAGGATGTCGGCCTGTCCGAGGGAGAAACCGGCGACCTTCTGCGCGATCGCCATCACCTGCTCCTGGTAGATGATGAGGCCGTAGCTCGTCGACAGGATCTCGGAGAGCGGTTCCTCGAGCTGCGGATGGATCGGGGTGATCTCCTGCAGGCCGTTCTTCCGCAGCGCGTAGTTCGTGTGCGAGTTCGCGCCCATCGGCCCGGGCCGGTACAGGGCGATCAACGCCGAGATGTCCTCGAAGTTGTCCGGCTTCATGAGGCGGAGCAGCGCGCGCATCGGTCCGCCGTCGAGCTGGAACACCCCGAGGGTGTCGCCTCGGGACAGGAGTTCGTAGGCGCCGCGGTCGTCGAGCTCGAGATCCTCGAGGACGAGGTCGAGATCGCGGTTGCTCTTGATGTTGTCGAGGGCGTCGTTGATGATCGTCAGGTTGCGCAACCCGAGGAAGTCCATCTTGATCAATCCGAGGGACTCGCACGCCGGGTAGTCGAACTGCGTGACGATCTGGCCGTCCTGCTCGCGCTTCATGATCGGGATGATGTCGATGAGCGGGTCGCTCGACATGATCACGCCGGCCGCGTGCACGCCCCACTGACGCTTCAGGTTCTCGATGCCGAGCGCGGTCTCGAAGACGGTCCGCGCCTCCGGGTCGGTGTCGAGGATGCCACGGAGGTCGACCGCCTCCTTGTACCGCGGGTGCTTGGTGTCGAGGATGCCCTCGAGCGGGATGTCCTTGCCCATGACCGCCGGCGGCATGGCCTTCGTCAGCTTGTCGCCCATGCCGAACGGGAAGCCGAGGACGCGCGACGAGTCCTTGAGCGCCTGCTTGGCCTTGATGGTGCCGTACGTGACGATCTGCGCGACGCGCTCGTCGCCGTACTTCTCGGTGACGTACTTGATGACCTCGCCGCGGCGGCGGTCGTCGAAGTCGACGTCGAAGTCGGGCATCGAGACGCGGTCGGGGTTGAGGAACCGCTCGAAGATGAGCCCGTGGCGGAGTGGGTCGAGATCGGTGATCTGCATCGCGTACGCCGCCATGGAACCCGCACCGGAACCACGACCGGGCCCGACGCGGATGCCGTTGCGCTTCGACCACTGGATGAAGTCGGCGACGACGAGGAAGTACCCGGGGAAGCCCATCTGCACGATGACGCGCGTCTCGTAGTTCGCACGCTCGCGGACGTCGGCGGGGATCCCGTTCGGGTACCGCAGGTTCAGCCCGGTCTCGACCTCCTTGATGAACCAGCTCTCCTCGTTCTCCCCCTCCGGCACGGGGAAGCGCGGCATGTAGTTGGCCGAGGTGTCGAAGGCGACGTCGCATCGCTCGGCGATCGCGAGGGTGTTGTCGCACGCCTCGGGGTACTCGCGGAACAGCCGGCGCATCTCGTCCGCGGACTTCAGGTAGAACTCGTCGGCGTCGAACTTGAAGCGGTTCGGGTCGTTGAGCGTGGAACCGGACTGCACGCAGAGGAGGGCGGCGTGCGCTTTGGCGTCCGCAGCGTGCGTGTAGTGGAGGTCGTTCGTCGCGAGGAGCGGGAGACCAAGGTCCTTCGACAGCCTGATGAGGTCGGCCATGATCCGGCGCTCGATCCCGAGCCCGTGGTCCATGATCTCGCAGAAGTAGTTCTCCGCGCCGAAGATGTCGCGGAAGTCCGCAGCGGCCTTGACCGCCTCGTCGTACTGGCCGAGACGGAGTCTCGTCTGCACCTCGCCACTCGGGCAGCCGGTCGTCGCGATGAGGCCGGCGCTGTACTGGCTCAGGATCTCGCGGTCCATGCGCGGCTTGAAGTAGTACCCCTCGATCGACGCCTTCGACGAGAGCCGGAAGAGGTTGTGCATCCCCTCGGTCGTCTCCGAGAGCAAGGTCATGTGCGTGTAGGCGCCGGCGCCGGAGACGTCGTCTCCCCCGCCGTCGCCCCACTTGATCCGCGTCCGGTCGCCGCGCGCGGTCCCCGGGGTGATGTACGCCTCGGTCCCGATGATCGGCTTGATCCCGGCATCGGTCGCCGTGCGCCAGAAGTCGAAGGCGCCGAACATGTTGCCGTGGTCGGTCACGGCGACGGCGGGCATGCCCTGCTCGACCGCGGCCTGGATGAGCGGCTTCACGCGGGCTGCTCCGTCGAGCATCGAATACTCGCTGTGGACGTGCAGATGGACGAACGAATCGGTGGACGTGGGCACGGACGGCGCCTCCGGGGATCGTGCTGTGGGGTTCGGCGCGGACGCCGAGGTGGTCTGTGATCCAGCCTAACCGTCACCGCTGACGGTCGACTCCTGCGACGTCGTCACGCACGGCGACGGGAGGGCTGGGCGTCGGCTCAGTCGAGTTCGAGCACGGACAGGGCGTGCTGGAGGTCCGCCGGATAGGCAGCCTCGAACCGCACGAACTCCCCCGTGGCCGGGTGGGCGAACCCGAGCTTCGTGGCGTGGAGCCACTGGCGGGTGAGCCCCAGCCGCGCTGAGAGCGCAGCGTCGGCTCCGTACATCGTGTCGCCGACGCAGGGGTGCCGCTGGGCCGCCATGTGCACGCGGATCTGGTGGGTGCGGCCGGTCTCCAGGTGCACCTCGAGCAGCGAGGCATACGGGAACGCCTCGAGCGTCTCGTAGTGGGTGATCGACGGCTTGCCGTCGGCTGTCACAGCGAACCGCCAGTCGTGACGCGGATGGCGGCCGATCGGTCCGTCGATGGTGCCCGCGAGTGGATCGGGGTGCCCCTGCACCACAGCGCGGTAGATCTTCTCCACCTCGCGGTCGTGGAAGGCCCGCTTGAGCCAGGTGTATGCCCGCTCGGTCTTCGCGACGACCATGAGGCCGCTCGTCCCGGCGTCCAGCCGATGGACGATGCCTGCGCGCTCGGCGGCTCCCGAGGTCGAGATGCGGAAGCCCGCCGCCGCGAGGGCACCGAGCACCGTCGGTCCCTCCCAACCGACCGAAGGATGCGCCGCGACGCCCGCAGGCTTGTCGACGACGACGATCTCGTCGTCGTCGTGGACGACGCCGAGGTCGGGGACGGCGATCGGGACGATCACGGCCTCCCGTCGAGGCGTCCATTCGATCTCGAGCCAGGCGCCGCCGAGCAGGCGATCGGACTTGTCGACCGACTTCCCGTTCATGGCGACTCCGCCGGCCAAGGCCACCTCGGCCGCGTAGCTGCGCGAGAAGCCCAGGAGCTTGGCGAGTCCGGCGTCGACGCGCTCGCCGTCGAGTCCGTCGGGGACGTACAGGCTGCGGGACTCGTTCACGGGCGACCTGCGTCCGGGTTCGCGTCGCCAGGCTCTGCGGGATCGAGGGTGGCCGCGTCGGCTTCGGCCTCGCGGTCCTCCGCCTCCTGGGCGGCCCGTTCACTCGCTCGCGTCGTGCGCGTGCCGTCGAGGTTGACACCGAAGAGCGTCAGGAGGATGAACAGCGCCATGCTGACCACGATGCAGATGTCGGCCACGTTGTAGATCGCGGGGAGCATCCAGGGCGTCGAGATGAAGTCGACGACGTGGCCGAGGCCGAAGGACGGCTCTCGGAAGAGGCGGTCGGTCAGATTGCCGAGCACGCCGCCGAGGAGCAGACCGAAGACGATCGCCCACGCTCGCGAACGGATGCGGCGCGCGAACCAGACGATGACGATGACGACGACCGCGGCGAGGATCGAGAAGATCCAGGTGTAGCCGGCCCCCAGCGAGAAGGCGGCACCCGAATTCTTGACGAAGTACAGGACCAGAGCCTGCCCGAAGACGGGGACGGACTCACCGACCGTCAGGTTGGTGGTGACGAGGAACTTCGTGAACTGATCGGCCGAATAGGCCACGACGGCAACCAGCGCCAGGACTGCAAGAGTCCTGGCGCTGGCCTTCGACGGTGATGCGGGAGACAACCGGGTGTCTGCGCTAGACCGCTGCGCTGTCGGCGGTGACGCCGGACTTCGCATCGGGAGCGGAGCTCGACGACGAGGCGTCGAGGTCCTTCAGCTGACCCTCGATGTAGCTGCGGAGCTGCGAGCGGTACTCACGCTCGAAGTTGCGCAGCTCGTCGATCTTGTGCTCCAGCACAGAGCGCTCCTGCTCGAGGATCTGCATCTGTGCGCGCTGCTTGGCCTCGGCCTCGGCGACGACACGTGCTGCGGTCGCGTGACCTTCGGCGATGAGTGCGTCGCGACGCTGAGCGCCCTCTGCGACGTGCTCGTCGTGCAGGCGGCGCGCCAGCTGCAGGAGGTTGTTGGAGCTCTCGGCCGTGTTGTCGGTCGACTCGGCGGCAGGAGCCGCTGCGGGTGCGACGACCGGAGCCGGTGCGGGAGCGGGCTCAGCCTTCGCGAGCGCGGCGGGAGCGGAGGAGCCGCCCTTCTGCAGCTCGGCGACCTTGGCCTCGGCCGCGGTCAGCTTCTGCTGGACCTCGTCCTTCTCCTGGATGAGGCGACGCAGTTCGACGACGACCTCGTCGAGGAAGTCGTCCACCTCGTCCTGGTCGTAGCCTTCGCGGAACTTGGTCTGCTGAAACCGCTTCTGGACCACGTCTTCGGGAGTGAGCGCCATAGCGAACCACCTTCACTGTCGAATCGAAAATCTGTGTACAACGCCCCCACGCTAGCAAAGTCTGACCCAGTGGGTGAGACATGTTGTCAGCGTCGGAGCTTCCCGTCAGGTGACGGGCGTTCTATCGTAGCCGCACAATCGTCGTGAACCCTGCGCGGGCATCGACGTCGGCGGCTACAGGAGCTGGACGAGCGTCATCGCGATGATGCAACACAGCATCGTCAGCGTCCAACCGAAGTCGAGCGCGACGGGACCGACCGCGACGCGCGGCAGGACGCGGCGGAAGAACCGGATCGGCGGGTCGGTGACCGTGAAACTCAGCTCGGCGAGGACCAGGCCCACGCCCGACGGTCGCCACTGCGGGCGGAGCACCCGAGCCAGGTCGAGGATGAACCGCGCCCAGAGGACGAAGAAGTACAGGAGCAGCGCGAGATAGAGGATCGTGCCGATCACGGAGATGAGAGAAGCCACCCCTCGATTATGACTGAGCGAAGAAGGTCGCCTCGGTCGCTTCCGGTGCACCCTGCCCGTTGTCGCCGGAAACGGCGACGTGCTCGGGCGAGAGCAGGAAGACCTTGCTCGTCACTCGCTCGATCTTCCCGTAGAGGCCCTGCGAGAGGCCACTGGCGAAGTCGATGAGGCGTCGGGCGTCGCCGTCGCTCATCTGGGAGAGGTTGATGATGACCGGCACACCGTCGCGGAAGCTCTCGGCGATGATCTGAGCGTCGCGGTACTGCTTGGGGTGCACCGTGAGGATCTCGTTGAGGTCGGAGCTCGGGGCGACCGGCTGACGGACCGGGACCGGCTTGCGCAGCGGGGTCACGGGAGCGGCCTTCTCGACGCGCTCGACCCGCTCTGCGCGCTCAGGACGTTCTGCCCGGCGAGGCTCGGCCTGCTGCGTGGGCTCGGCCTGAGCAGCGTGCTGCTGCTCGTACTCGAGATCATCGTCGGCGAGCCCGAGGTACACCATGGTCTTCTTCAGTGGGTTCGACATCGTTTCCTCCGTGATCTGCGGTCCTTGCACCTTCGAGATTAACGTCACACCGGACGATTCCCGGTGATTGCCGTGCCGATGCGTAGGTGTGTCGCGCCCGCTTCGATCGCCTCGACGTAGTCGTGGCTCATCCCGATCGACAGACCGTCGGCCTGCGGAGCGAGGGATCGCACCCGCGCGGACGCCGCGACGACGCGCGCGAACGCATCGGCCGGTGGCTCGTCGAGCGGGGCGACGGCCATCACACCTCGCAGGAGCACGCCTTGGGCTTCGAGCGTCTCCGTGGCGAGCGCTTCCAGCGCCGCATCGCCGACCACGCCGCCACGACCCGGGTCGTCGGTCAGGTTCACCTGGAGGAAGACCTCGAGGAGGCGGTCCGGTGATGAGAGCGCCCGCAGGAGTTCGGGTCGGTCCACCGAGTGCACGGCGTCGACGTATCGGCGCACCTGCTTGGCCTTATTCGTCTGCAACTGGCCGATGAAGTGCCACCGCAACCCGAGTCCGGACGCAGCCTCGGCCTTGTCTCGGGCCTCCGGGTGTCGGTTCTCCCCCACGTCGGTGACCCCCGCGGCCGCGAGCTGCTGCACGAGTGCGACCGGATGGAACTTCGTCACGACGATGAGCGTCGGCTCATCGGCTCGACCGGCTGCACGGGCGGTGTCTGCGACACGGCCGCGGATCGCCGCGAGGCGATCGACCAGAGCCGGATCGGGCTCCGAAGAGCCCGATCCGGCCGGGGTGATCGAGTCGCCGCCCACTACTTCAGGAAGTCGGGGATGTCCAGCTCGCCCTCGTCGTCGAACGAGGGGTCGACGACGGCGGTCTCGACGACCGCATCGGGCTGACGGTGCGTCGCGCCGGAGAAGGGCGAGGACGCGTTCTGCCTGGAGCCCCAGTCACCGCCGGAGGCGACCGGCGCCGCAGCAGGTGCCGAGCGGTGCTCGGACGACTCGGAGGCCGGGTTGGCCGAGGTGCTGATCGGAGCACTGGGCGCCTCGTCCGAGGTGCTCATGACGCCGCCCGAGATGACCGCGTCGGCCGGCGAGGCCGCCGTCCTGGTGAGGGGCTCGCCACCGTCGAATCCGGCGGCGATGACCGTGACGCGCACCTCGTCGCCGAGGGTGTCGTCGACGACCGCACCGAAGATGATGTTCGCCTCGGGGTGCACGGCCTCCTGGACGAGTTTGGCGGCGTCGTTGATCTCGAAGATACCGAGGTTCGAGCCACCCTGGATGGACAGCAGGACACCGTGGGCGCCCTCGATGCTCGCTTCGAGGAGCGGGGAGGCGACGGCGAGTTCGGCCGCCTTGATGGCACGGTCCGCGCCACGCGAGGAGCCGATACCCATGAGGGCGGAGCCGGCTCCCTGCATGACCGACTTGACGTCGGCGAAGTCGAGGTTGATGAGGCCGGGGGTGGTGATGAGGTCGGTGATGCCCTGGACACCGGCGAGGAGCACCTGGTCGGCGGTCGCGAACGCCTCGAGCATGCTGATGCCGCGGTCGCTGATCTCCAGCAGGCGGTCGTTCGGCACGACGATGAGCGTGTCGACCTCCTCCTTCAGGCGGGCGACGCCGAGCTCGGCCTGGGCCTGACGGCGACGACCCTCGAAGCCGAAGGGCTTCGTGACGACACCGATGGTCAGCGCACCGATCGACTTCGCGATCCGCGCCACGACGGGTGCGCCACCGGTTCCGGTGCCGCCACCCTCGCCGGCGGTGACGAACACCATGTCGGCGCCGGCGATCGCCTCTTCGATCTCCTCGGCGTGATCCTCCGCCGCACGGCGTCCGACCTCGGGGTCGGCACCGGCGCCGAGGCCGCGGGTGATCTCGCGGCCGACGTCGAGCTTGACGTCGGCATCGCTCATCAGCAGCGCTTGCGCGTCCGTGTTGATGGCGATGAATTCCACGCCTCGGAGGCCGAGCTCGATCATGCGGTTGACCGCGTTGACACCGCCGCCGCCGATACCGACGACCTTGATGACGGCGAGGTAGTTCTGGTTTGTAGTCACTTCAGGCCTCCGTGAGAACTCTCAACCTCTAGTTAAGGTTTAAAGTTATGCTGCGTATGCATTTTCTGTCCTGAGCACGACGTTAGGGCCCAGCCCCGACCGTGTCGGGACGCTTCCGGGCGTGTCGGCACATCGACGGGAATATCCCGGTGCTCTTCCTCAGCGGACGATGGCGGCGGACGGCGACGACACGTCGTACTGGTTCACCTGGGACGGGTCGGTGGCCGCCATCGTGGTCGCGAGGATCCGCGCTTTCAGGACCGAGTCCTCCGCACTCCCCCACACGACCTCGGCGGGCGAGTCCACGAGCGTGAGGGTGACGTCGTCCGCGGTCGACGCCGAAACGGACGCCACGCGGGCACGCAGATCCGTCGGCAACGCCCGGATCACCGCGGCCGCGGCGACGAAGCCCTTGGAGGTCGGGCCACCGGTGACCATGAGCGTCGGATACCCGGCGATCGGCTGGTCGCTGCGCTCGATCGTGACCCCGGCGGCGTCGACCAGGGTGTACACCGATCCGGACTGCAGCACGCCCACCGGCTCGCGTTCGACGATCCGCACGACGAGTGTGCTCGGAGGCTGGGATTCGAGGGAGTAACTCGCGATGAGCGGGTATCCGACGAGCACCGCCTTGACGGCTCCCGCGTCGACCAGTGCGAGTGGGCGACCCAGCTGATCACTGAGCGCCTCGGTGATCTCGGCCTGGTTCACCCGGCTCGCACCGACGACCTCGATGGACCGGACTGCCAGCAGCGGCGAATAGGCTCCGGCGACCGAGACGACGATCAGGACGCCGAGGATCGCGGCCGCGATCACCCAAGGACGGTGGCGGCCACGCTTGCGGGCCGTGAACCGACGGATCTCCTGGCGTTCGTGACGACGTCGCAGCTTGGCGGCCTCACGCGGGGTGAGGAACGCCTCGTCAGCAGGTTCGTCCGGGCGCTCCAGGGTCACCGTCGCGGAGGCGGAGGACGTCGCCGTCGGTTTCGCATCGACCTTCGACGACGGGGACGGCGTCGCTGAGGGTGCAGCCGACCTCGATGTCGACTTCGGGCCCGACGGCCGGGCGGATGCGCCGGCACCCGACCGCTTCGGCCGGAGCCGAGCGGCGTCGAGCGCGATGACGTCCGTCTCCTGCTCGGCGACGGGCTCGGCGGTCACGCCGTCGCGGTCGACCGGGGCCGACACCGCCGGCCGTGTCTGACGCTCGGGGCGCGGACCGGCCGCGGGGTCGAAGCCGTCCGGGCGCTTCACCGGACGCCCATCAGACGGACTCGCGACCGGCGATGGCCTCGAGGAGCTGCGGAACGATCCGGTAGACGTCGCCGCATCCGAGCGTGATGACGAAGTCGCCTGGTCGCACGACCGTCGCCGTGTAGTCCGCGGCGCGCTGCCAGTCGTCGATGTACGCGACGCGGTCCGCGTCAGAGAACCGGGTCGACACGGTCGCACCGGTCACGCCGGGCTCGGGGTCCTCGCGCGCACCGTAGACCTCGAGCACGACCGTGTGGTCGGCGTACCGTTCGAGGGCGTCGGCGAACTCCTGGGCGAACAGACGGGTCCGGCTGTACAGGTGCGGCTGGTGGACGGCGATGATGCGACCGTCGCCGACCACCGTGCGCGCTGCGGCGAGGGCTGCGGCGACCTCGGTGGGGTGGTGCGCGTAGTCGTCGTAGACGCTCACACCGTCGACGACACCGTGCAGTTCGAATCGGCGCTGCGTCCCGCCGAAGGCGGTGATGCCTCGGAGCGCGTCCGCCGGATCGAATCCGACACCGACGAGGACCGCGAAGGCGCCGGCGGCGTTGATGGCGTTGTGGCGCCCGGGCACGCGGAGGGTCGCCGCGTAGCTGGTGCCCTCGTAGCTGAGCTGGAACGAGACCGGACCGGTCGAGCCGACGTCGTGCAGTCGGACGTCCGCGTCGGCGGCCTCTCCGAAGGTCAGCACGCGCTTGCCGTCGGCGGCCTCGCGAAGCGCCGGGGTGATCCGGACCGCGCCGGCGTCGTCCGAGGAGATGACGACGAGTTCGCGTGCCTGCTGGGCGAAGGTCACGAACGCCTGCTCGAACGCTTCGAGCGAGCCGTAGTGGTCCAAGTGGTCCGGGTCGATGTTCGTGATGAGCGCGACGGCCGTGTCGTAGAGCAGGAACGAACCGTCGGACTCGTCCGCCTCGACGAGGAACAGTTCTCCGGCGCCTCTGGCCGAGCTCAGCCCGAGGGATTCGATCACGCCACCGTTGACGAAGCTGGGGTCGGCGCCGAGCTCCAGGAGCGCCGTGATGATCATGCCGGTCGACGTCGTCTTCCCGTGGGCCCCCGCGACGGAGATGAGTCGCGTCCCTGAGGTCAGCCACGCGAGCGCCTGCGACCGGTGCAGGATCGTCAGACCCCGTTCCTTCGCGAGCAGGTACTCGGGGTTGTCCGCCCACAGCGCTCCGGTCACGACGAGGGTGTCCGCATCACCGACGTTCTGCGCATCGTGGCCGATGGCGACCGGGACCCCGAGTTCGCGCAGGGCGTCGATGTTCTTCGACTCGCGTACGTCCGAGCCGGTCACGCGTGATCCGGCGCTCACGAACAACCGTGCGATGCCGCTCATCCCGCTGCCGCCGATGCCGACGAAGTGCACGACGCCGAGGTCGGCGGGGATCTCGACGGTGGGGTCTGGCTTGATCACGGTGTCACGCTTTCTGGGAAGACTGGATCACCGGCCGCGCACGCGCTGCACCGATGGTTGGAGCGCCTCATCGATGAGGGCGATGACGCGAGCCGTGCCGTCGGAGACACCGACGCTCTTGGATTGGGCGGCCAGGTCGTCGACCCGGTGCCGATCGCTCAGCAACGGGACGAGGTGCTCATGCACCCAGGCCGGCACGAACTGCGCGTCATCTACCATAACCGCTCCCCCGGCCCGAACGACGTCGGCCGCGTTGAAGCGCTGCTCACCGTTGCCGACCGGATAGGGCACGTAGACGGCCGGCAGCCCGACCGCACACAGCTCGCTGACCGTGGCGCTGCCCGCACGCGACACCGCGAAGTCGGCTGCGGCGATGGCGAGCTCCATCCGGGAGCAGTACTCGAGCAGGTGGTAGTGGTCGACACCCGGATCCGAGATCTCGCTCTTCGCACCCGTGATGTGGAGCACCTGCCAGCCGGCCGCGACGACGTCCTCGGCGCTCTGACTCATCGTCGCGTTGATCCGTCTCGCGCCGAGCGAACCGCCGGTGACGAGCAGCAGCGGTCGGTCCGACACGAGGCCGAACTCGGCGAGGGCCGCCGGCCGGAGCGTCTCGCGGTCCAACCCCTCGATCTCGCGACGCAGCGGCATGCCGACGAAGCGTGCGTTGCGGATGGGCGTGTGGTGGAAGGCGACGCCGACGTAGGGCGTGTACCTCGCACCGAGTCGGTTCGCGAGGCCTGGACGCGCGTTCGCCTCGTGGATGACCAGCGGGACCCCGGCGCGCCTGGCCGCCGTGTACGCCGGCGCGGCCGCGTAGCCACCGAAACCGATCACGACGTCCACGCGGTGCTCGCGGATCATCGCGACGACGGCTGCGACCGCCCGGCGGAGGCGACCGGGGAAGCGGAGTGCGTCGATGTTCGGACGGCGGGGGAAGGGCAGTTTGGGGATCGTGAGCAACTCGTAACCGCGTTCCGGGACGAGTCGAGCCTCGAGGCCCTCCGCCGTGCCGACGACGAGGATCGTCGCTTCAGGGTCTCTGGCGCGGAGTCCGTCGGCCACCGCCAACAGCGGATTGACATGGCCGGCGGTGCCGCCGCCGGCGAGGAGGTAGGTGGTCATCGGGTGACTCCGGAGGATTGGGGACGTCGAGCGGGTGATCGGCGGGACTGCTGGGGCGTGGGACGCCCCCGCTCCCGGGCGAACGACAGGACGATCCCGATCGCGACGAGGGTGGTGAGCAGCGCCGTGCCACCCGAGGACAGGAGCGGTAACGGCACGCCGAGCACCGGGAGGACTCCGAGGACGACGCCGATGTTCACGAGTGCCTGGCCGATGATCCAGGCCATGATGGCGCCGGTGGTGATCCGGACGAAGGAGTCGTCGCTGGTACGGATCACCCGGATGAACATGACGGCGAGGAAGACGAACAGTCCGAGGACGAGGACGGCGCCGATGAGGCCCAGCTCCTCGCCGATCGCCGCGAAGATGAAGTCGTTCGAGATCGCCGGCAGCCACCCGTACTTCGCGCGCGAGTTGCCGAGACCGACGCCCCAGAGGCCGCCGTTCGCCAGGGCCCACGTGCCGTGGGTCGACTGCCAGTCGGCGTTCTCGTAGTCGCCCTTGCCGTCGCCGAAGAACGCCATGATGCGCTGCATGCGGTTGGCGCTCGTGACGGCCATGATGAGGAACAGCACGGCCCCGGCGACCACCGGGATCGCGATGTAGCGCAGTCGCACTCCCGCGAAGTACAGCGCCGAGAACACGATGAGTGCCATGATCACGACGGTACCGAGGTCGCCACCGAGCAGGACGAGGCCGATGGAGAGACCGGCGAAGGGGATGACCGGGATCAGGGCGTGCTTCCACTCGAGGAGACGCGGCTGCTTGATCGTCAGCACGAGCCCGAGCCACACGACCAGCGCGAGCTTGACCGCTTCCGAGGGCTGCGCGGTGAAGCCGCCGATCTCGATCCAGTTGCGGTTGCCGCCGATCTCGTAGCCGAGCGGTGTGAAGACGAGCAGTTGCAAGCCCATGGCGACGAGGAGGAACACCCACGCCCACTTCTTCCAGAACCGTGCCGGGAAGCGGCTCACGATCAGCATGAGCGGGACACCGATCATCGCGAACGTCGCCTGGCGCCAGAACAGCCCGAAATACCCGTCGCCGGCCTCGTAGGACTCGACGGAGGACGAGGACAGCACCATGACGAGGCCGAGCCCGACGAGGAAGAGGGTGACGCCCAGCAGGAGGAAGTAGTTCTTCGACTCCGGACGCAGCACCTTGCCCAGCGAGATCCGCGCACTCGACATGCCTCTCGGCGACGTCGGCGCGTCGGGTGTCCCACTACCTGAGGCGGTCGCCGTCATCCGGGACGACGACGACCGCACGCGGCGCGGGTCAGCGCGAGGCGGATCGATCATCCGCCTCACCTCCCAGCTCTGCTTCGACGGCGGCCTGGAACAGGCGACCACGGTGCCCGTAGTCCGTGAACTGGTCCATCGAGGCGGCTGCAGGAGCGAGGAGCACGGTGTCCCCTGCCTGCGCGACCTCGGCGGCCCGGCGAACGGCCTCCGGCATGACGTGTTCAGTCTCCGCTGCGTCGACCTCGATGACGGTCAGCGTCGGCGCGTGTCGCGCGAATGCCGCGAGGACCTCCGAGCGGTCGGCGCCGATCACGACGGCCGCGCGCAGGTGGTCGGCGTGCCGCTCCACCAGGCGATCGATCGAGACGCCCTTCAACAGGCCTCCGACGATCCACACCACCGAGCGGTAGGCGGCGAGCGATGCGTCGGCGGCGTGCGGGTTGGTGGCCTTCGAGTCGTCGATCCAGTCCACCTCGAGTCTCCGGGTGATGAGCTGGATCCGGTGCGCGTCCAGGCCGAACGACAGCAGGGTGTCGCGCACGGCCTCGACCGTGATGCCGGCGGCCCGGGCGAGTGCGGCTGCCGCCAGGATGTTGGCGACGATGTGCGGGGCGGCGAGCCCGCGCTGGGCGAGCGCTTCGACCGTCGTGATCTCGAGGGCGCTCGTCCGACGGTCGTCGAGGAACGCGCGGTCGACCAGAATGCCGTCGACGACGCCGAAGTCGCTCGGTCCGGGGACGTCGAGGCCGAACCCGACGGCGCGGGCGCCGTCGACGACCTCGGCCTCCTCGACCATCGACATCGTCGCCGCGTCAGCGCGGTTGTAGACGCACGCGACCTTCGTGTTCTCGTACACCACGGCCTTCGCCGCCCGGTACGCCTCGGCGGAGCCGTGCCAGTCGAGGTGGTCGTCGGCGAGGTTCAGGCAGACGCTGGCGAGCGGTGAGACGATGCTCCGACCGCCCTGCAGGCCGAGGGTGTGCAACTGGTAACTGGAGAGCTCGACGACGAAGAAGTCGAAGCCCTGCGGATCACGGACGGCGTCCAGGACCGGGACACCGATGTTGCCGCAGGGCGCCGCGCGGAAACCCGCCTCGACGAGCATCGACGCCGTCAGCTGAACGGTGGTGGTCTTGCCGTTCGTACCGGTGACGCAGATCCACTCGGCCGGCGTGCCGACCTTGTCGCGGACCCGCCAGGCGAGTTCGATGTCGCCCCAGACGGCGACCCCCGCCGCCTGCGCCCAGGTGACCACGGCGTGGTCGGGGTGGAATCCGGGTGAGACGACGACGAGCTCCGGAGCGAACTCCACGAGCTCGGACGGCACGGTCGACAGGTCCCGCTGGATGAGCCGCGCACCGATGACGCCGACGAGTTCGGCGCGTTCGTCCGCCGCCTCGCCTGCCAGGACCAATACCTCCGAGCCGAGCTCGGCGAGGGTGTCGGCGACGGAGAACCCGGTCATCCCGAGTCCCAGGACGGCGACCCGCAGACCACGCCAGTCGGCGTGCCAGCTGCGGAGCCCGTCGAGGCGCTCAGCGCTCATCGGCTCAGCCACTCGAGGTAGAAGGAACCCACACCCGCGGCGACGAGCAGACCGCCGATGATCCAGAAGCGGACGACGACGGTGACCTCGGCCCAACCCTTGAGCTCGAAGTGATGGTGGATGGGGCTCATGAGGAAGATGCGCTTGCCGTGGGTCGCCTTGAAGTAGACCCGCTGGACGATCACGGAACCGGCCTCGATGACGAAGAGACCACCGACGAGCACCAGGAGGAGCTCGGTCTTGCTGAGGATGGCCAGAGCCGCGAGCGCTCCACCGAGCGCCAACGACCCGCTGTCACCCATGAAGATCTGCGCCGGCGAGGTGTTCCACCAGAGGAACCCGATGAGCGCACCCACGATCGCCGCTGCGACCACGGCGAGGTCGAGTGGATCCCTGACGTCGTAACACTTGTAGGCGACGTCGGAGGCGAGCGAGGAGCTGAAGCACGACTGGTTGAACTGCCAGAAGCCGATGATGATGTACGAGCCGATCGCGAGGATCGAGGCGCCGGTGGCGAGCCCGTCGAGCCCGTCGGTGACGTTCACGCCGTTCGACGTCGCGGCCACGATCACCGAGGTCCAGAGGATGTACAGCAGGATGCCGATCACCGGGATGCCGATCGCCATGAAGTTGATCGGGATGTCGCGGATGATCGAGATGTTCGTCGACGCCGGGGTGAACCCCTCGGTGTTCGGGAAGTTGATCGCGAGGACGGCGAAGACCGTCGCGACGATGAGTTGCCCGGCGACCTTCGCCCACCCGCCGAGGCCGAGGCTCTGCTTCTTCCGGACCTTCAGGAAGTCGTCGATGAATCCGACGATGCCGAGGCCGACCATCATGAGCAGGACCAGGAGCGCCGAGACGCCGACCTGTTCCTGGAAGATCAGATAGCTCGCGAAGAAACCGACGAGGGTGCCGACGATGATGATGACGCCGCCCATCGTCGCGGTCCCGCGCTTCGTGTGGTGGCTCTGCGGCCCGTCGTCACGGATGAACTGGCCCCAGGCCAGCTTGCGGAACGCTCTGATGAACAGCGGGGTCAGGAAGAGGGAGAACGCCAGCGAGATCGCTCCCGCAGCCAACAGGACTCTCATGCGTACAACTCCCCCAGTCGATCGCCCAACAACCGGAGTCCGGCCGCGTTGGACGATTTGACGAGCACGGTGTCGCCCGGGGCGATCTCCGCGCTCAAGTACGCGAACGCCTCGTCCGCGGTCGCGAAGTACACCGACTCCCCGTCCCACGACCCTTCGTTGATCGCGGTGATGTGCATGCGGCGGGCCTCGGGGCCGACCACGACGAGGCGGCCGATACCGAGCCGGACGACCTGGAGCCCGATCCGGTCGTGTTCCTCGCCCGCCCAGTCGCCCAGTTCGCTCATGGCGCCGAGGACCGCGATGGTCCGGCCACGTTCAGCACCGATCTGGGCGAGGGTCCGGATGGCGGCCGACATCGAGTCGGGGCTGGCGTTGTAGGCGTCGTTGATGATGGACACGTCGTCGCGTCCGCCGAGGGGCTCCATCCGCCAGCGCTCCGCCCGACTCACGCTCTCGAGGGCGTCGACGATGAGGTCGATCTCCACACCGAGTTCGTGGGCGGCTGCGGCCGCGGCGAGGGCGTTCATGACGTGGTGCTCACCGAGCACCTTGAACCGGACGGGCGCAGAGGAACCGTCGGGCAGGTGCAGCGTGAACGCGGTTCCGGACGCCGTCGCGACGATGTCGGTCGCGCGAACGGCGGCGCGGTCGTCGAGGCCGAACCACAGCACGCGTGCCTGGGTGGCATGCGCCATACCGGCCACCCGTGGATCGTCGAGGTTGAGGACGGCGACGTCCTCCGGGAGCAGCTCGGACACCATCTCGGTCTTCGCCGTGACGGTCGCTTCGATCCCGCCGAACTCCCCCGCGTGCGCGAGTCCGACCTTGAGGACCACGCCGATGTCGGGCTTCGCCATGCGGATGAGTCGGGCGATCTCACCGATGCCGCTGGCACCCATCTCCGCGACGAGGAATCGCGTGTCGTTCGTCACGCGCAGCATGGTGATCGGCGCTCCGACCTCGTTGTTGAAGGAGGCCTTGGGGCTGACCGTCTCCCCGACGCGCTCGAGGACCGCGGCGAGGAGGTTCTTGGTCGTGGTCTTGCCGTTGGAGCCGGTGATACCGACGATCCGGAGTCGTCCGAGCGCGCGCACCCTCGTGATGACCTCGGTGGCGAGGGCACCGAGCGCGGTCACGGAGTTCTCGACGACGATCTGCGGCACGGCGACGGCCAGTTCCCGTTCAACGATGAGCAGGGCGGCGCCGTTGGCGACCGCCGCATCGGCGAACAGGTGTCCGTCGGTCTCCTCGCCGGGCTTCGCGACGAAGATGTCGCCGGGCGTGATGAGTCGGGAGTCGGTGTCGGCGACGCCGGACACGACGAGGCCGGGGTCCGCCGGACCGGGGATCAGTCGGCCGTCGGTCGCCGCGGCGATCTCGGTGAGGGTCAGGTCGATCATCAGAGCCACCCTGCCTCACGCAGCGCGTCGCGCGAGTCGTCGCGCGCCGAGTACGGGAGCTTCACGCCGGCCACCTCGTGGTAGTCCTCGTGCCCGGGTCCGGCGTAGAGGATGGTGTCGCCCTGACCGGCCAGCGCCAGCGCCGTGCGGAACGCGGTCGCCGGGTCGGCGACCTCGTGCAGCTCGCCGTCCGGTGCGGCTTCGCGGGCGGCCTCGAGGAGCACGCGTCGGATCGACGCCGGGTTCTCGCTCCGGGGATGGAAGTCGGTGACCACCACGATGTCGGCACCCCGGGCCGCGATCGCGCCCATGTCGCGACGCTTCGTCGTGTCGCGGTCTCCGTCGGCGCCGAACACCATGATGACGCGGCCCGGCGTGACGGCGCGGATGGCCGCGAGGGTGTTGAGGAACGCGTCGGGGCTGTGCCCGTAGTCGATGTACACGACCGGGCCGCGGTCGCCGCTGATCCGCTCGGCACGCCCGGGGATGTAGGCGTCGATCCCACCGTCCCGTTCGAGGGCCTGGGCGATCATGTCGAACTCCACACCGGACTCGACGAGCATCACGATCGCGAGCGCGGCGTTCGCCGCCATGAACCAGCCGAGCAGCGGCACGCTCGTCACGAGCACCTGGTCGCCGGGGCCGTCGAGGCGGAACGTCGTGGAACCGGCGGTCTCCTCGAGGATCGTCATGCGCCAGTCGGCGTCGACCTCCGGGCGGGTCGTCAGGGTCGTCACCGGGATCCGGCTCTGCTCGACGAGTCGACCGCCCCACTCGGAATCGATCGTGACCACTCCTCGTCGGGCGCGATCGGGCTCGAACAGCTCCCGCTTGGCCGCGAAGTACTCGTCGAAGTCGCCGTAGTCGTCGAAGTGGTCGTGACTGAGGTTGGTGAAGCCGACGACGTCGAAGACGATGCCGTCGACGCGGTGCCTCGTCAGCGCCTGGGCGGAGACCTCGATGGCGACCGCGCGCACCTCGGACTCGCGCATGCGCGCGAGCAGCGCGTGGAGCTCGCTGGCCTCCGGCGTGGTGAGGGAGCTCGTCACCGCGAGGTCGCCGATGCGCCGCTCCGCGGTCGAGCTCAGCCCGGCGACGATCCCGAGTTGCGCGAGCATGCCGCTCAGGAGGTAGACCACGCTCGTCTTGCCGTTGGTGCCGGTCACGCCGAACAGCGTCGGCGGCTCCTCGGCGGTGCGGTAGACCCAGGCGGCGAGGTGGCCGAGGGCGGCACGCGGCTCCGGCACGACGATGATCGGCAGACCGGCCGCTGCGGCCAGGTCTCGTCCGGCGTCGTCCGTGAGCACTGCGACAGCGCCGCGTTCCTTCGCCTGCTCGGCGTACGCGGCACCGTGGGCGCGGACACCCGGCATGCCGATGTAGAGGTCACCGGGCTCGACGGCACCGGAGCTCAGACTGACGCCGCTGATCTCCACGCCGTCGGCCGAGCCGTGCAGGTCGAGGTCGAATTCGGTCACCAGCTGCGAGAGCGCCCGCCGTTGCGGATGTTCCGGCCTGAGGCTGATCGGGCCCTGATTGTTCACGCTGAGCCCATCCTTCATGAGGTCGTTCAAAATCTGAGCGGCAGGTTCGGTGCCGGCTCCGTGGACGGCTGCACTCCCCTGCTCTTCAGCACCTGGGTGGTCACATCCCGGAAGATGGGAGCGACTGCAGCCGATGAATTCATCTTAACCGGGTCGGCCAGGTTCACCGAAACGACGAACTGCGGCGCTTCCGCAGGCGCGAAACCGGCCATCGAGACGAGGTAGCTCGAGCTGTAGCCACCGTCGCCGTCGGGCTGCTGTGCGGTACCGGTCTTCATGGCCACCCGGTAGCCGGGGACGTCGACGTTCTTGGCGACCCAGCTCTCCTGGTCGACCATCTCGAGCATGTCGCTGACCTGCTTCGCCGCGTCGGCGGAGACGACCTGGGTCCCGGTCGCGTCGGGGACGTCGGTCATGGTGCCGTCGGCGTTCCGGCACCCCTCGACCAGCTGGACGGGCATGCGGACACCGCCGTTCGCGATCGTCTGGTACAGGCTGGCGCCCTGGATCGCGGTCGTCGAGAAGCCCTGACCGAACATGGTCGCGTAGTCCGTCTGGTTGTCCCAGTCCGCAGGGTCCGCCATGAGGCCACCGGACTCGCTCGGGAAGCCGACCTCGGTCTTCTGGAGCTGACCGAACTTCTGGAAGTACGCGTAGCGGGTGTCGGCGCTCATCTTCTCGCCGAACTGCGAGATCCCCGTGTTGGACGATTCGACCATGACACCCGACAGGGTGAGGTTCAGATCCGCGTGGAACTCGCTGTCGTTGATGTCGGCACCGTTCGAGGGCTTGTACCGGAACGGAGCGACCACCTGGGAGTTCGGATTCGCGACACCCTGGTCGATGAGCGCCGCGGCGGTGAGTGACTTGTACGTCGATCCCGGTTCGAACGGCGCGGCGAAGGCCCGTGAGCCTCGGTCCTCGGACGGCGTCGCGCTGACGTTGCCGGGGTCGACGGCCGGGTACTCGGCGACGGCGAGGAGCTTGCCGGTCTTGACCTCCATCACCGTGACGACGCCCCAGCTCGCACCGACCGCTTCGGCCTGTGCGGCGAGCGACTGCTGCGAGAACCACTGGATGTCCTTGTCGAGCGTGAGCACGACGTCGCCGCCGTCCTTCGCCGGCTTCGTCACCGTGGTGCCGGGGAGCGGGAGACCGCCGCTGCCCTTCTCGTACGTCGTGCGACCGTCCTTGCCGGCGAGGCAGGAGTTCTCCATGAGTTCGACGCCCGCCTGGGCCTCGCCCTCCTCGCCCACGAAGCCGACGATGTTGCCGGCGACCGCACCGTTCGGGTACACCCGGTAGGGCTCCTCCTTGAAGGTCGTCCACGGGATCTCCAGCGCCTTGAGCGCTCGGAGCTGGTCGAGCGTGAGCTTCTTCGCGATGAGGGCGTAAAGCGAGTCCTTGTCCGCGGCGAGGGCATCCGTGATGAGCGCGAGGACCTCCGGACCGGGCTTGCCGATGATCGCGCCGATCTCGTTCGTCGCCTGCTCGAGGGTGATCGTCTGCTCAGCGCCGTCGACGTCGCGTTCGAACGGACCGGCGTCCTTCGGAGATGCCGCCATGCTGTACCGCATGACCGCTTCGGCGAGCACCGAACCGTCGGAGGCGAGGATGTTGCCGCGGGTGGCGAGGATCGTGTCACCCGTCTCGGTCTTCTCGAGGGATTCGGCGCTCAAGGCACTCGCGCGGACCACTTGGATGTCCACCAGACGCAGGACGAAGAGCGTCATCACGATGGAGACCGCGACGATGGTGAACGCGAGGCGTCGGCGCGTGGTCTTCGTGTGTCTCACCATGATGCCCGCACCGCGTCCTCTCCCGACGTCGCACCTCCGAGCAGGGCGTCGTCCTCCACCGTGAGCCGTCCGGTCATCGTGTGGTCGGCGACGGCAGCCCGTCCTGCAACGGTACGGGCGGGGTGACCGCTTCCTGGCTCGACGCGCCGTCTGCGGCGGCGGCGTTCTGCCCGCCGACGAGCGGGAGCGTCGCGGCCTGTGCGTTCGGCACGAGGGCGGCGTTGAAGATCGGACTCGTGCTCGCCGACGCCGGCGTGGGCGTCCCCAGCACGGCACCGTCGGAGAGTCGGAGGTAGGTCGGGAGCGAGTTGCCCACCATGCCGAGTGCCTGCGCGTTCACGGCGAGGTACTGGGGCGAGGCCAGGCGGTCGAGGTCCTCGGCCAGCGCGGCCGAGGTGCGGCCGAGTTCGACCTGCTTCCCCTCGAGCTGCTGGATCTGGTACGCGCCCTGGCTCAACCCGACGCTGAGGAGCAACTGACCGACGACGATGGCGACGACCGCACCGACGACGACGACCGCGTACATCGGCCGTGGTCGGAGCTTCGAGCGCGCCCCGGTCGTGACCGCACGGATGTGCTGCCGTTCGGGGGCCGTCCGGGTCGGCTGCGGCCGAGCGCGTCCGAGCCGTTCTGGTGCGAGATCGAGTGCTGCGGTCGCTCCGCTCATGCTGGCCTCCTCAGCCGTTCGGCCGCGCGGAGTCGCACGGGTTTCGCTCTGGGGTTCTCGTCGATCTCGGCCTCGGTGGCGAGTTCGGCGCCCTTGACAAGGAGCTTCAGCTCCGCACTGTGTTCCGGGAGTTCGACGGGCAGACCCGCCGGAGTTGTCGACTTCGCCCGGGCCTGGAGCTCGCGCTTGACGATCCGGTCCTCGAGCGACTGGTAGGACAGGAACACGATCCGTCCTCCGACCCGAAGCAGGTCGAGCGCGCGGGGCACGGCGGACTCGAGGACCGACAGCTCCGCGTTGACCTCGATGCGCAGCGCCTGGAAGACCCGCTTGGCCGGATGGCCGGTGCGACGTGCGGCCGCCGGCGTGGCCCGATCGATGAGCTCGACGAGCTGACCGGAACTCGTCAGGGGTCGCTGCTGGCGTTCCTCGACGATGCGGCGCGCGTAGCGCTGCGCCAACTTCTCGTCGCCGTACTCCCAGAAGATCTTCCGAAGCGCGACCTCGTCGTAGGTGGCGAGGATCGTCTCCGCCGTCAGCTCGCTCGAGGCGTCCATCCGCATGTCGAGAGGAGCGTCCTGCGAGTACGAGAAGCCGCGTTCGGTCCGATCGAGTTGCAGCGAGGAGACACCGAGGTCGAACAGGATGCCGTCCACCTGTGGGAAGCCGAGCTCCTCAGCGGCCTCGTCGATGTCGTCGTAGACGGCTTTGACGAACCGGGCTCGCGACCCGAAGCGCTCGAGCCGCTCCTGGGCGATGTCGAGTGCATCGAGGTCGCGGTCGAGCCCGATGAGGGTCAACTGCGGGAACCGCTCGAGCATCGCTTCGGCGTGCCCCGCCATGCCGAGCGTGGCGTCGATGAGGACCGCGCCCTCGTGTGACACGGCGGGGGCGAGCAACTCGATGCATCGCTCGAGGAGGACCGGGGTGTGGATGTCGTCGATGGCCATATGCGTAATCCGGACGGTCCCTGACCCCTGATCCCCATCCGTTCCGACCTGGCACCGGGGAAGTGTGTCAGGGCGGGCTCCGACCTGGCACCGGGGAAGTGTGTCAGGGCGGGACGGCTGGGAGTCAGGGGGCAGGGCACTAGAAGAGTCCGGGGATCACCTCCTCGGCGGTCTCGGAGAAGACGCTCTCCTGTTCGGCGAGGTAGGACTCCCATGCCTCGGCGTCCCAGATCTCCGCGCGGCTGCCGGCGCCGATGACCACGAGGTCGCGGCTGAGCCCGGCGTACTGGCGGAGGTTGGACGGAATGGTCACGCGGTGCTGCTTGTCGGGGGTCTCGGCGCTCGCTCCGGAGAGGAACACGCGCAGGTAGTCGCGGGCCTGCTTGCTGGTGACCGGAGCCTGGCGGATCTTCTCGTGGAGCGCCTCGAACTCTCGCGTGCTGAAGACGTAGATGCAGTGCTCTTGGCCTCGGGTCATGACGACCCCGCCGGAGAGCTCATCGCGGAACTTCGCCGGCAGGATGATGCGGCCTTTTTCGTCGAGTTTGGGGGCGTGACTACCGAGGAACATACGCCCCCGCCCCCAATCGTTCTGGCCAACATCTTGGTTGGGCTCCACTTTACTCCACTTTGCCCCACCAATGCAGCACATTCCCCCACATTGGCTCGATTACCCACGAAAAAACCCCGCAAAGTCAGCGCTTTGCGGGGTGGAGGGAAATGGAGGGACTTCGCCCTATCCGGAACGGTCAGGGAGGGCCTGAAACGACGAAACGGGGCCGATCCGAAGATCGGCCCCGTTCGGAGTCGTGGTGCGGCGGCGCCGCGAGGGAGGGAAGTGGAGTCAGGCGGCCGGACGCGGAGCGACCGGGAGGCGCGGCATCGTTACTGCTCGTCGCCAGACTGACGCTTGTCCCAGCGGTCGTTGAAGCGGTCCATCAGACGGGACGACTTCTGACCGGCCGGAGCAGCCTGACGAGGCCGCGGCTGTTCGAGTGGAGCCCGGGTCGGTTTGGTCGCCACGAGCACGCCCGTGAGCATGATCGCGAACCCGAGCAGACCGACGATGGGCTGCTGGATCACGACTCCGAGCACGAGGCCGATCGCCCCGACCACCGCGATGAGGGAGCCGAGCGCGATTCCGCGGTAACTCGGTTTGCCCGCTCCAGCGCTGACCTTGGAGACGAAATCGGCATCGCTGCGGTAGAGGTGGCGTTCCATCTCATCGAGGAGCCGTTGCTCCTGCTCTGAAAGTGGCATCTGATTCCCCTCAAGGTCACACGACGCGACGTTGTTGATCGAGTCTAGCCACCGAAGCATGACTAGGCTAGGTGCGTGATCGAAAGCAATGAACTCGCCACCCTGGTGGGCCGCGGGCTCTCCGACTTTCTCTCCTCGCGAAGCTCCATTGTCGCGCAGATCGGCCCGGAGCTCTCCCCGTTCCTCGACTTCTCCCGGGAATTTCTCAGCGGTGGGAAGCGGTTCCGAGCACAGTTCTGTTTCCGGGGCTGGCAGGCCGTCTCCACCGGCAGGCACGCCAGTGGTCAGGGCGGCCTCGAGACCGTCATCGCGACCTGTGGAGCGCTCGAACTGTTCCACGCCGCAGCACTCGTCCACGACGACATCATCGACAACTCCGACACCCGCCGGGGTGCACCGTCGGCTCACGTCTCCTTCGCGGAGTTGCACCGCCGCAGCAGATGGGACGGCGACCCGACCACCTTCGGCACCGGAGCCGCCACGCTCCTCGGCGACCTGCTCCTCGGCTGGAGTGACGAACTCCTCGACGACGGACTCGACCAGCTGGACGACCGCACCGCCGCTCGCGCAGCGCGGGCCGAGTTCAACCGGATGCGGACCGAGGTCACGGCCGGCCAGTACCTCGACATCCTCGAGGAGCGCGCCTGGCGCGACGCCGCCGACGACGAACAGCGCCGCCGGGCCGAGCGCGTCCTCATCTTCAAATCGGCCAAGTACAGCATCGAGTCCCCGCTCGCGCTCGGGGCACTCCTCGGCGGCGGGAACGAGCAGCAGCTCGCGTCGCTCCGCGGGTACGGCCTCCCCCTCGGCATCGCCTTCCAGCTGCGCGACGACCTCCTCGGCGTCTACGGCGATCCCGCTGTGACCGGCAAGCCGAGTGGCGACGACCTCCGCGAGGGGAAGCGCACCATCCTCATCGCGCTCACGAGGGAGGCCCTCCAGCCGGGCGCGCGCGCCATCCTCGACGAGATGCTCGGGGATCCCGAACTCGACGACGACCAGATCGGCCTGCTCCAGGCGACCATCCGCGACAGCGGGGCCGTCGACCAGGTGGAGAAGCTCATCCAGGACCACGTCGCACGGGCACTCTCCGCACTGGGCGAGGCTCCGATCAACGACGACGCCCGGGCCCACCTGCGCGGCCTCGCGGTCGCGGTCGCACGCCGCGAGACCTGAGCCGTCCGGCTCGGACGGCACGGGATCAGGCGAGCGCCTGAGCCACCCGGCGGACCTCGGAACGACGTCCCTCGCGGAGGGCTTGGATCGGGGAGGTCCCGATCGCGTCGTCGTCCTCGAGCATCCAGACCATCGCGGCCTCGTCGTCGAAGCCGTTGTCGGACAGCAGCGTGAGCGTGCCGCGCAGGTTGTGCACCGGCCCGCCGTCCGCGATGAACGACGACGGCACCTGCAGCACGCCGTCACGCCGGACGGCGAGGAGGTCGCGCTCCTCGAGGTACTGGCGGATGCGTCGGATCGGCAGCCCGAGTTCGGTCGCCAGATCGGGAAGGGTGAACCACACGAGTTCGGAATTCTGCTCAGTCACGCACAGCAGTCTGCCACGACCGCGCTCCGCTCGGCGCCATCGGATCGCGTTCGGGTAACGATCCAGGCGCCTCGCCGCCCTCCCGGGGTGTTGACAGCTCTTCGCGCCCGACGTTCCATACACTCGACTGGTGAGTAGCAACCAGCAGACCGATCCGATGATCGGCCGTCTCCTCGACGGGAGATATCAGGTGCGCTCACGCATCGCCCGGGGCGGCATGGCGACGGTGTACCTCGCCACCGATCTCCGGCTGGAACGACGCGTCGCGATCAAGGTCATGCACGGCCATCTCTCGGACGACACGACGTTCAAGAACCGCTTCATCCAGGAGGCGCGCTCCGCCGCCCGGCTCGCGAACCCGCACGTCGTCAGCGTGTTCGACCAGGGCCAGGACTCCGACATGGCCTACCTCGTCATGGAGCACCTGCCGGGGATCACCCTCCGCGACCTCATCCGCGACAACGGCACGCTCACCCCTCGGCAGGCCGCCGACATCCTCGACGCCGTGCTGTCCGGTCTCGCCGCCGCGCACCGCGCCGGCATCGTCCACCGCGACGTCAAGCCGGAGAACGTCCTGCTCGCCGACGACGGGCGCATCAAGATCGGCGACTTCGGCCTCGCGAGAGCCGCGAGCGCGAACACGGCCACCGGCCAGGCACTCCTCGGGACGATCGCCTACCTCTCCCCCGAACTCGTCACCCGTGGACAGGCCGACGCGCGGAGCGACATCTACGCGCTCGGGATCATGCTCTACGAGATGCTCACCGGCGAGCAGCCCTACAAGGGCGAGCAGCCGATGCAGATCGCCTACCAGCACGCCAACGAGTCGGTCCCCGCACCGAGCGCCAAGAACCCCGCCGTCCCGAAGGAACTCGACGACCTCGTCTTCTGGGCCACCGAGCGCGAACCGGACGATCGTCCGTCCAACGCCGGCGAGATGCTCGAGCGTTTGCGGTCCATCGAGTCCAGTCTCGGGTTCACCTCGGTCGCCACCGGGGCGCAGCCCACGATCGTCATGCCGGCCTCCTACTCGAGCGAGCACGCCGACGACGTCACCCAGGTCATCGGCCGCAACACCAAACCGCAGCAGGTCCCGGTGCGCGCCGACGCGACGGACGGTCCGGGCAAGCTCGCCACGAAGGCGCGCAAGCGCAGCCGCGCGGGCGTCGCGCTGTTCACGATCGTCCTCATGCTCGCCGCGCTCGCCGGTGGGACCGGATGGTACTTCGGCCAGGGCCCCGGCTCGCTCGTCGAGGTCCCGAACGTCGCCGACGGGAGTTTCGACCAGGCGTCAGCCAAACTCGTGGAGCTGGGCTTCGTGCCCGTCGAAGGCGCGACGTTCAGCCTCACCGTCCCGGCCGGCACGGTCGCCGGCAGCGATCCGCCGTCCGGCTCGAAGATCGAGAAGGGCAGCTCCGTCACGGTCCTCGTCTCCCAGGGACCGCAACCGGTGGACATCCCGGTCCTCGCCGGGCTCGCACAGTCCGACGCCGAACAGCAGTTGGACGCGCTCGGCGTCGCCGTCGGCACCGTGAACCAGCAGTTCGACCCGAGCATCGCGAAGGACATCGTGCTCGCGGCGACCGACGCGACCTCGGGAGCCGACTACAGCCAGGGTGGGCCGTCCTTCCAAGGCTCCACGGTGACGCTGCTCGTGTCGGCCGGACAGGTGCCCTCGGTCTCGGGGATGACGCCGGATCAGGCGCGCGACGCCCTCGAATCCGTCGGGCTCGGCGTGGGCACCTCCGACGAGGCGTTCGACGACACGATCCCCGCTGGGCAGGTCATCGGCATCCAGGCCAAGACCGATGCGGACGGGAACGAGACGGCGTTCATCCCTGGCGACGACGTGACCTTGATCGTGTCCAAGGGCGTCGAGTTGGTCGCCGTCCCCGACACCACCGGCCAGACGATCAATCAGGCCATCACGACACTCCAAGACGCCGGATTCACCGTCGGTGACATCGCCGTGGCAGAGGCCTTCCGCGACATCTTCAAGGTGAAGAAGACCGATCCCCCGGCGGGCAAGTCCGTCAAGAAGGGCTCGACCGTCAACATCACCGACTTCGGTCTGTAGCCACGGCGACACGTGCTCGACCCACACGGCTGTCACACGACGAAGCGCCCATGCCGGATCCGGCACGGGCGCTTCGTCGTGTGAGACCTACTTCGCGGCGGCGAGCTCCTCCGCCACGAGGAAGGCGAGCTCCAGCGACTGCATGTGGTTGAGGCGAGGATCGCACAGCGACTCGTACCGCGTCGCCAGGGTGGCCTCGTCGATCTGCTCCGAGCCGCCCAGGCACTCGGTGACGTCGTCGCCGGTGAGCTCGACGTGGATGCCGCCGGGGTGCGTCCCTGCGGCGCGGTGGGCTTCGAAGAACCCCTTGACCTCGTCCACGACGTCGTCGAAGCGACGCGTCTTGTAGCCGGTGGGCGTCGTGAGCCCGTTGCCGTGCATCGGATCGGTGACCCAGAGCGGCGTCGCGTCGGCACCCTTGATCGCCTCGAGCAGCGGAGGCAGGGCGTCCCTGATCTTGCCCGCACCCATCCGCGTGATGAACGTCAGGCGCCCGGGCTCGCGCTCGGGGTCGAGCTTGTCGATGAGACGCAGCATGTCGTCGGCCGAGGTGGTGGGGCCGAGCTTCACGCCGATCGGGTTGCGGACGCGCGACAGGAAGTCGACGTGCGCGCCGTCGAGCTCGCGGGTCCGCTCCCCGATCCACACGAAGTGGGCGGAGGTGTTGTACGGCGTGCCGGTCCGCGAGTCGATCCGCGTCATCGGTCGCTCGTAGTCCATGAGCAGCGCCTCGTGGCTCGAGTAGAACTCGACACCCCGCAGCTGGTCGAAGTCGGCTCCGGCCGCCTCCATGAACTTGATCGCACGATCGATGTCGCGCGCCAGTCCCTCGTAGCGGTGGTTCACCGGGTTGGCGGCGAACCCCTTGTTCCAGCTGTGGACCTCGCGGAGGTCGGCGAACCCGCCCTGGGTGAACGCCCGGATGAGGTTCAGGGTCGATGCGGAGGTGTGGTACCCCTTGACGAGCCGAGCGGGGTCGGCCGTGCGCGACTCCGGGGTGAAGTCGTAGCCGTTGACGATGTCGCCGCGGTAGGCGGGCAGGGTGACGTCGCCCCGCGTCTCCGAGTCGTTGGAGCGCGGCTTGGCGAACTGCCCGGCCATCCGGCCCATCTTCACGACCGGCATCGACGCACCGTACGTGAGCACGACGGCCATCTGCAGGACCGTCTTCACGCGGTTGCGGATCTGCTCGGCCGTCGCACCGGCGAAGGTCTCGGCGCAGTCGCCGCCCTGGAGCAGGAACGCGTTGCCGCTCGCCGCCCGGGCCAAGCGGTCGCGCAGGATGTCGACCTCGCCGGCGAAGACCAGCGGAGGGAGCGTCGCGAGTTCGGCGGAGGCACGCGCGACGGCGGCCTGGTCCGGCCATGACGGCTGCTGCTTGATCGGCAGCTCACGCCAATAGTCCAGTCCGGCGATCACCGAGGGTTCGGCCATGACGACTGGTTCTGTAGCGTGGGACACGGATTTCCTGTTTCTCTTCGACCGGACGCGCTCCGGAGCCCGCCCGGAAGGGGGAACGGACCGCGATCGCGGCCCGGTTTTTCAGCTTAGCGTCACGCCGACGCGGCGCGCTCCTTGACGCTCGTGGCGTAGACGTCGCGATAGTCCTGGCCCGAGAGCTTGCGGAGCTCGACCATCAACTCGTCCGTGACGCTGCGGAGGATGAAGCGGTCGCCCTCCATGCCCTCGAACCGCGAGAAGTCGAGCGGCTTGCCGATGACGATCCCGATCCGGCGGATCCGGGGCAGCTTCGTGCCGATGGGCATGACCTTCTCGGTGTCGATCATCGCGACGGGGACGATGGGGACCCCGGCCTCGAGCACCATCCGCGCGACGCCGGTGCGGCCGCGGTACATCGTCCCGTCGGGACTGCGGGTGCCCTCCGGATAGATCCCCAGCAGGTGACCGCCACCGAGGACCGCGAGCCCGGTGTTGAGCGAGGCCTCGGAGGCCTTGCCGCCCGACCGGTCGATCGGGAGCTGCCCCGTGCCGAGCATGAAGGTCTTCGTGGCCCAGCCACCGAATCCCTTGCCGCGGAAGTACTCGCTCTTGGCCAGGAAGGAGATCCGCCGGTCGACGCACAGCGGGAGGATCACCGAGTCGATGAAGGACAGGTGGTTGCTGGCGATGATCGCGCCGCCGTGCTCCGGGATGTTCTCGGCGCCGATCACCCACGGCCGGAAGATCGACTTGAGGATCGGGCCGGCGACCAGGTACTTCATGAACCAGTAGAACATCGTGCTCCTCCGTCTTGCCGTCGTCGTCAGCCGAGGACGAGGGCGCTCCTGGCGAGATCGCCGGCGCCGATGACCCCGGCGTCGTTCACGAGCTGCGCGATGCTGAAGGACGGCTCCGGGTGGAATCCGCGCGCCGGGAGGTGCGTCAGGAACGCCTCACGAACGGGGTCCAGGAGGAGGTCGCCGGCCTGGGCGACGCCGCCGCCGATCACGAAGATGTTGGGGTCGAGGATGGCCGACATGCTCGCGAGGGCCTGCCCCAGCAGATCGGCGAGCTCGTTGAGGCATCGGAGGGCGCCGGGATCACCGGACTCGAGCAGGGCGGAGACGTGGTGTCCGTTCAGCAGTCCGCCGGCCGCGGCCCGGGCTCGGGCGAGGGCGGCACCGTCGCCACCGGCGTCCGCGGCCTCGTTCGCGAGCCGGAGCAACGCGTTCCCCGAACAGTACTGCTCGACGCAGCCACGCGCGCCGCAGCCGCAGGGCAGTCCGTCCGGGATGAGGCGCATGTGTCCCAGTTCCGCACCGCTGCCGAAGCCACCGGTCAGCAGCCGGTCGTCGAGGACGATCGCCCCGCCGACACCCGTGCCGATCGTCACCATGACCATGCTGCGTTCCTCGCGCCCCGCACCGAACCGGAACTCGGCCCAACCCGCGGCGTTCGCGTCGTTCTCGATCGTCACGACCTTGTCGGGCAGCCGCGCGGCCAGCCGGGCCTGCAGGGGCTCGTTCCGCCAGGCGATGTTCGGCGAGTAGTAGACGGTCGAGCGAGTGGCGTCGAAGAACCCCGGCGCTGCGACGCCCACGCTCGAGATGCTGCCGTCGTCCAAGGACCGGACCATGGCGACGACGTCGTCGATGATGGCGTCGGGATCGGAGGCCTGCGTCGGCGTGCGCCCGGCCGCGAGGATCCGGCCGTCGTCGTCGACGACCCCGCCCGCGATCTTCGTCCCGCCGATGTCGATGCCGATCGCGTTTGCCATAACGGTGCCGTCTCCCTGTCCTGATGTCGCCGATACCGGCAGCGGCGTGTGACCGACCGTCAGTCGAGTCGGTCGCTCGCGCGCCGCAGTCGAGTCTACTGAGCGTCTGCGCGCCACAGAAACCGCGCAAACACCCGTGCTCTAGGATGGAGCAACATCTTGCCGACCTGGTACCGAAGGAGTTGCCGTGGAACAGTTCGACGTCCCTGCAGTCGTCGCAGCAGACCCATCCGCCAATGCGACCGATCTGCTCGTGAAGCGCCTGGCTGCTGCGCCCGACGCCGCGCTGTTCGCCGTTCCCCGCGGGTCGGAGTGGGTGGACGTGACCACCGCCGAATTCCACGCGCAGGTCGTCGCCCTGGCGAAGGGCCTCGTCGCCGCGGGGATCGAACCCGGCGACAAGATCGGGCTCATGTGCAAGACCCGGTACGAGTGGACCCTCATCGACTTCGCCGTCTGGTTCGCCGGAGCACTCCTCGTCCCGATCTACGAGACCAGCTCGCCGAGCCAGGTGCAGTGGATCCTCAGCGACTCGGGAGCGACCAGCGTGCTGGTCGAGACACCCGACCAGTTCGCCCGCTTCGACGAGGTGCACGGTGACCTCCCCGACGTCGCGCGGGTCTGGCAGATCGACCTCGGAGACCTCGACAAGATCGCGGCCGCGGGCGTCGACGTCCCCGACGAGGAGATCGAACGCCGTCGGAACCTCGCGGTGGGTTCCGACATGGCGACCCTCATCTACACCTCCGGCTCGACCGGTCGGCCGAAGGGGTGCGTCCTCACCCACTCGAACTTCGTCGAGCTGTCGCGGAACTCGGCAGTCGCACTCAAGGACGTCGTGTCCGCTCCCGGTGCCTCCACCCTCCTCTTCATCACGACGGCGCACATCTTCGCGCGCTTCATCGCCGTGCTGTGCGTGCACTCCGGCGTGAAGACGGGCCATCAGCCCGACACGAAGCAGCTGCTCCCCTCGCTCGGCACGTTCAAGCCGACATTCCTCCTCGCGGTCCCCCGGGTCTTCGAGAAGGTCTACAACTCCTCCGAGCAGAAGGCGGAGGCCGGCGGCAAGGGCAAGATCTTCCGTGCAGCCGCCGAGACCGGGATCGCCTACTCGAAGGCCCTCGAGAGCGGTTCCGTACCGTTCGGCCTGAAGGTGAAGTTCCGGGTCCTCGACCGCCTCGTGCTGTCGAAGATCCGCACGGCCATGGGCGGCCGGGTGCGGTACGCGGTCTCCGGCAGCGCTCCACTCGGTCCGCGACTCGGTCACTTCTTCCACGCGCTCGGCATCGTGATCCTCGAGGGCTACGGCCTCACCGAGACCACCGCGCCCGCGACGGTGAACCTCGCCCAGAAGTCGAAGATCGGGACGGTCGGACCGGCACTCCCCGGCGTCTCCCTCCGCATCGCCGACGACGGCGAGGTCGAGGTGCGCGGCATCAACGTCTTCAAGGAGTACTGGCAGAACCCCGAGGCGACGGCGGAGGCCTTCGACGACGGCTGGTTCCGCACCGGCGACATCGGCTCCTTCGACGCCGACGGCTTCCTCACGATCACCGGGCGGAAGAAGGAGATCATCGTCACCGCCGGCGGGAAGAACGTCGCCCCGGCGGCGCTCGAGGACCCGATCCGCGCGACCCCGGTCGTCGGCCAGGTCGTCGTCGTCGGCGATCAGAAGCCGTTCATCAGCGCCCTCATCACGCTCGACACCGAGATGCTGCCGTCATGGCTCGCCAACAACGGCCAGGACGCCTCGATGAGCGCCGCCGAGGCTGCTCGGAACCCCGCGGTGCTCGCCGCCGTGCAGCGCGCCATCGACGAGGCCAACACCAAGGTGTCCCGCGCGGAGTCGATCCGCAAGTTCGTCATCCTCGACGACGAGCTCACGGAGGCGAGCGGGCACCTCACGCCGAAGCTCAGCATCAAGCGGAACGTGATCCTCAAGGACTTCGCGGAGACGATCGAGGGCATGTACCTCGGAGCGGGTTCGCCCGAGACCCAGGGGATGTCCCTGAAGTAGCGCCTCGACGGGCTCGGCGGTCGGTCGACGACCGCCGGGCCCGTCGACCGGCGTCTAGAACCAGTCGCTCTCGCGGACCTGCTTCATCGCCTCGCGGCGGTGCTCCTTCGACAGCCGGTCGAGGTAGAGCGTGCCGTCGAGGTGGTCGGTCTCGTGCTGCAACGCCTGGGCGAGGAGTCCTTCACCCTCGACGACGAGCTCCTGCCCGTCGAGGTCGATGCCGACGGCACGGGCGTAGGGATGGCGCGGCGTCGGGAACCAGAGTCCGGGCACCGACAGGCAGCCCTCGCCGATCTCCTCGAGTTCACCGCGCACCTCGACGAGCTTCGGGTTGATGAGGTACCCGATGACGCCGTCGACGTTGTAGCTGAACACGCGGAGTCCGACGCCGATCTGCGTCGCGGCGACGCCGGCACGGCCGGGGAGCTCCACGCTGTCCACGAGATCGCGGACGAGGCTGCGGATGTCGTCGTCGATCGTGACGACCTCGGCCGTCGGAGCCTTCAGGACCGGGTCGCCGAAGTGTCTGATGGGTCGTGTCGTCACGGGTTGGATCCTTCCGGGCGGGACAGGTGTGGTGGACGCGGAGACCGGCCGCGTCGCCTCGAGGAGGGACGCGGCCGGTCTCGGGAGGGTCAGGCGCTCGGCTTCACGACGACGAGCAGGTCGCCCGCCTCGACCTGCTGGGTCGCCGGGATGGCGAGGCGCTCGACGACGCCGGCGACGGCGGTCGTGATCGCCGCCTCCATCTTCATGGCCTCGATCGAGGCGACCGGCTGGCCGGCCTCGACGCGGTCGCCGACGGCGACCTTGACGGTCACGACACCGGAGAACGGCGCGGCCACCTGACCGGGGACGGAGGTGTCGGCCTTCTCGGCCGCGCGGGAGTCGACCTCGATGCTGCGGTCGCGGACGAACACCGGCCGCAGCTGACCGTTGAGGGTCGCCATGACGGTGCGCATGCCCTTCTCGTCGGCCGCACCGATCGCTTCGAGCCCGACGAACAGCCGGACGCCCTTGTCGATCTCGACGACGTGCTCCATGCCCGGCTCGAGGCCGTACAGGTAGTCGGCGGTGTCGACGACGGAGAGGTCGCCGTACAGGTCGCGCTGCTGCTCGAACTGCTTGGTCGGCGCCGGGAACAACAGGCGGTTGAGGGTCGAGCGGCGCTCGGTGGACCCGCCGTCGAGCGAGGCCTGGTCCTCAGCGGAGATCGGCGTGATCCCGATGTCGACCGAACGACCGGCGAGGACCTTCGAGCGGAACGGCTCCGGCCATCCGCCCGGGAGCTCCCCGAGTTCGCCCGCCATGAACCCCACGACGGAGTCCGGGACGTCGTACTTGTCGGGGTTGGCCTCGAAGTCCGCCGGATCCGCCTTGACGGCGGCGAGGTGGAGGGCGAGGTCGCCGACGACCTTGCTCGACGGGGTCACCTTGGGCACCCGACCGAGGATCCGGTTGGAGGCCGCGTACATGTCCTCGATGAGCTCGAAGTGGTCTGCGAGTCCGAGCGCGATCGCCTGCTGGCGGAGGTTCGACAGCTGACCGCCCGGGATCTCGTGCGTGTACACGCGACCGGTCGGCCCCGCGAGTCCTGACTCGAACGGCCGGTACATCGCGCGGACGGCCTCCCAGTAGGGCTCGAGGTCGGCGATCCCCTGCAAGGAGATGCCGGTGTCGCGCTCCGTGTGGGCCAACGCGGCGACCAGCGAGGACGCGGACGGCTGACTCGTCGTGCCGGCCATCGGCGCGCTCGCGACGTCGACGGCGTCGGCGCCCGCGTTGCTCGCCGCGAGGAGGGTCGCCAGCTGTCCACCGGGGGTGTCGTGCGTGTGCACGTGGACCGGCAGGTCGAAGCGCTCGCGGAACGCCGCGACGAGCTTGGCCGCCGCGGACGGACGGAGGAGCCCAGCCATGTCCTTGATGGCGAGCACATGGGCACCGGACTCGACGATCTTCTCGGCGAGACGGAGGTAGTAGTCGAGGGTGTAGAGGTCCTCGGCCGGGTTCAGCAGGTCGCCGGTGTAGCAGACGGCGACCTCCGCCACGGTCGTCCCCGTCTCCAGGACCGCATCGATGGCCGGGCGCATCTGCGACACGTCGTTGAGGGCGTCGAAGATCCGGAAGATGTCGATCCCGGTGTCGGCGGCCTCCCGCACGAAGGCGTTCGTCACCTCTGTGGGATAGGGCGTGTAGCCGACGGTGTTCCGGCCGCGCAGCAGCATCTGGATCGCGATGTTCGGCATCGCCTGACGCAGGGAGGCCAGTCGCTCCCACGGCTCCTCACCGAGGAAGCGGAGGGCCACGTCGTACGTCGCGCCACCCCAGGCCTCGACGGAGAGCAGCTCGGGGGTGAGCCGCGACACGAACGGTGCGACCGCGAGCAGGTCCTTCGTCCGGACGCGCGTGGCCAGGAGCGACTGGTGGGCGTCGCGGAAGGTGGTCTCGGTCACGGCGAGGGCGGTCTGGGCGCGGAGGGCGTCAGCGAAGCCCTTCGGTCCGAGCTCGAGCAGCCGCTGACGCGAGCCGGCCGGGGCGTCGGTCGTGATGTCGATCGCGGGCAGCTTCTCGACCGGGTCCGGTCCGGACGGACGCGACCCGTTGGGCTGGTTGACCGTGACGTCGGCGAGCCAGTTCACGATCTTCGTCCCGCGGTCCTTCGAGACGTGGCCGCGGAGGAGCTGCGGACGCTCGTCGATGAAGGAGGTGCTGAGGTCGCCGGCCACGAACGAGGCGTCTTCGAGGACCGCCTGCAGGAACGGGATGTTCGTGGAGACGCCGCGGATGCGGAACTCGGCGAGGGCGCGCTTGGCGCGGGTGACGGCCGCCTCGAAGGTGCGCCCGCGGCAGGTGAGCTTCGCGAGCATCGAGTCGAAGTGGGGGCTGATCTGGGCGCCGGAGGCGACCGTACCGCCGTCGAGTCGGATGCCGCCGCCGCCCGGAGAACGGTAGGTCGTGATCTTCCCGGTGTCGGGACGGAAGCCCGCCGTGGGGTCCTCGGTGGTGATGCGGCACTGGAGTGCGAAGCCACGGAGGTGCAGGGACTCCTGCGTGAGGCCGAGGTCGCCGAGCGACTCGCCGGCGGCGATGCGCATCTGCGACTGGACGAGGTCGACGTCCGTGACCTCCTCGGTCACGGTGTGCTCGACCTGGATGCGCGGATTCATCTCGATGAACACGTGCTGACCGGCGCGCTCCCCCGCGGTGTCGAGGAGGAACTCGACCGTCCCGGCGTTGACGTAGCCGATCGACTTGGCGAACGCGATGGCGTCGCGGTACATCGCCTGACGGGTGTCCTCGTCGAGGTTCGGGGCCGGCGCGATCTCGACGACCTTCTGGTGTCGGCGCTGCACCGAGCAGTCGCGCTCGAAGAGGTGGATGGTCTCGCCGTCGGCGCTCGCCAGGATCTGGACCTCGATGTGCCGGGGGCGGACGACGGCCTGCTCGAGGAACATCGTCGGGTCGCCGAAGGCGCTGTCCGCCTCGCGCATGGCGGCCTCGAGGGCTCCGCGGAGGTCCTCGGCGTTGTCGACGCGGCGCATGCCACGGCCGCCGCCACCGGCGACCGCCTTCGCGAAGATCGGGAATCCGATGTCGGCGGCACCGGCGAGCAACTCTTCGATGTCGCGGCTGGCCGGCGTCGACTTCAGGACCGGGACCCCGGCCGCGATGGCGTGCTCCTTGGCGGTCACCTTGTTACCGGCCATCTCCAGGACGGAGGACGGCGGACCGATGAAGGTGATGCCGGCTGCCCGGGCGGCCTCGGCCAGTTCCGGATTCTCGGACAGGAAGCCGTACCCGGGGTAGATCGCGTCGGCGCCCGACTCCTTCGCGACGCGGATGATCTCCGAGACGTCGAGGTAGGCGCGCACCGGATGACCCTCCGTGCCGATCTGGTAAGCCTCATCGGCCTTCAGCCGATGCATCGAGTTGCGGTCCTCATAGGGGAACACCGCAACCGTCTTCGCCCCCAGCTCGTACGCGGCACGGAACGCCCGGATGGCGATCTCTCCGCGATTGGCGACAAGAATCTTCCTGAACATGGAACCCTTCCCACAACAGCCAACTCAGCAAACGTTGAGATTCCCTAGCCTAGTCACGGTAACGTTGAGCCTTGTGCATGTACTCAGCGTTAGCTCCCTGAAGGGGGGCGTCGGCAAGACCACCGTCACCCTTGGCCTGGCTTCCGCCGCGTTCTCGAAGGACATCCGCACGCTGGTCGTGGATCTCGACCCCCAATCCGACGTCTCGACCGGCATGGCCGTCGACGTCGCAGGGCACCTCACGGTGACGGATGTGCTGACCTCGCCGAAGAAGAAGATCGTCGAGCAGGCGATCGTGGCGAGCGGCTGGACGAAGATCCACCCGGGCAAGATGGACGTCATGATCGGCAGCCCGTCTGCGATCAACTTCGACGGCCCGCACCCCAGCATCCGCGACATCTGGCGCCTGGAAGAGGCGCTCGCGCACGTCGAGGAGGAGTACGACCTCGTCCTGATCGACAGCGCCCCCTCGCTCAACGCGCTCACCCGCACCGCCTGGGCGGCGAGCGACCGCGTCGCCGTCGTCACGGAGCCGGGCCTGTTCTCGGTCTCCGCAGCCGACCGCGCCCTCCGCGCCGTCGAGGAGATCCGTCGCGGGCTGAGCCCCCGGCTGCAGCCGCTCGGCATCATCGTCAACCGGGTGCGTCCGCAGTCGATGGAGCACCAGTTCCGCATCAAGGAACTGCGCGACATGTTCGGTCCCCTCATCCTCAACCCGCAGCTGCTGGAGCGCACGTCCCTCCAGCAGGCTCAGGGTGCCGCCAAGCCCGTCCACGTGTGGCCGGGTGACACGGCGCAGGAGATGGCGAAGAACTTCGACTCACTCCTCGACCGCGTGTTGCGCACGGGCCGCGTCGGCGAGTACGCCGACGGCGCTCCCCCGGAGCCGGCTGCCGTCACCAGCCCCGCCGCCGTCGAAGCGCCCTCCACCGACAGCTGAGGTCGCGGCGAGAACGTTCGGCCGCCTCCCGGCCCAGGCGCTCGCTCGGGTCGCCCTTCGACAGGCTCAGGGACCGGCAGGAGCACCAAGTACCCGAGATGCGTGCTCAGGGAACGTGTGGCGCGCGTCGGTGAACCGTTCGACAGGCTCAGGACCTGCGCCTTCGGCTCGGGTCAGGCGCTGCGAGCGGAGCGACGTGCTGCGAGCTCGTCCATGGGGTCGGCCGACTGTGCGTCGAACTCGATGAGCGTGGACTCCACCTCGCGCAGCACCTTGCCGACGGCGATGCCGAAGACGCCCTGTCCGCGACTGACGAGGTCGATGACCTCGTCGTTCGAGGTGCAGAGGTACACACTCGCGCCGTCGCTCATGAGCGTGGTCTGGGCGAGGTCGACGATGCCCGCTTCGCGGAGCTGGTCGACCGCCGTGCGGATCTGCTGCAGGGAGATACCCGTGTCGAGCAGTCGCTTGACGAGCTTGAGGACGAGGATGTCGCGGAAGCCGTAGAGGCGCTGCGTTCCGGATCCGGATGCACCGCGCACGGTCGGCTCGACCAGACCCGTCCGGGCCCAGTAGTCGAGCTGGCGGTAGCTGATGCCGGCTGCACGGGCGGCGACCGCTCCGCGGTAGCCCTGGCCCTCTTCGAGTTCTGGAAGCCCGTCGGTGAACAGCAGCCCGAGGTCACCGTACCGTGACGCCCCGTCGCGACTGAGTTCACTCATGTCTGCTTCTCCTCGATGTTCGCTGCACGGTCGGTACGGTCTCGACGGGGGCGTCGAGACGGCTTGACCACTCCCACCACGCTACCGATCCGCCCCGGTCAACGCTGCGACATCCGTTCGAAACGGACGGCGTGTCGTGACGAGTGATCGAACTGTGACCTGGACGTGATGGATGAGGGCAGTCTACGCCCTGGGACGTCGATCAGGAGGATTGGTGTCGCTCGAGTGCCGAGCGGACGAGGTTCGACCGCACGCCCTCGAGCTGTGCGGCGATCTCCAGCGCCCGGTCGGCGGTGCGTGCCCGGCCGGCGGCGTCGTTCCGCTTGGCGACGGCGCTCAACGCGCTCTCGATGAGCCCGACCTCGCGCTCGATCGAGGCGCGGAACCCGCGGAGGTGCCGTGGTTCGATGCCGGAGCGCTGCAACTCCACCAGGATCCTCAGGAGGGACGCGACGTCCTCGCCGTAGTTCTCGGCGGGCAGGATCAGCGACGCGCTCACGGCGTCGTTGAAGAGCATCGGGGTGGCGCTGGCTTCGCGGATCAATTCGTTCCGCGAGAACCTGCGAACGCCGGGATGGATCGACGGCGCGCCGACGGCTTGCCCGCTGCCCGGGAACAGGGGCGACCGTCCCGCGTCGACCTCGACGAGGTAGGTGCGGATGACCTTGAGGGGGAAGTAGTGGTCGCGCTGCATCGACAGGATCAGCCGCAGACGTTCGAGGTCCTCACTCGAGAACTTCCGGTAGCCCGACTTCGTCCGTGCCGGGGACACCAGCCCCTGCTCCTCGAGGAACCGGAGCTTCGAATTGCTCAGTTCGGGGAACTCCGGAGTGAGGCGTGCGAGCACCTGCCCGATGCTCAGCAGCGGAGCGCCATCGCTTCGCGCGTTCGCGCTGGCTGCCGCCACTAGCTTCCCAGCTGGGAGGCGAGGTCGATCCGCGACGCGTAGAAGGTGAGGCGGAACTTGCCGATCTGCACCTCGGCGGCGTCACGCAGGATCGCCTTGTCGATGCGGACACCGTCGAAGTACGTGCCGTTCAGCGAGTTGAGGTCGCGGATCTCGAACGCGGTCCCGTGACGGTGGAACTCGGTGTGCCGACGCGACACCGTGACGTCGTCGAGGAAGATGTCTGCCTCGGGGTGACGTCCGACGGTCGTGACGTCGGCGTCGAGGAGGAACCGCGCACCGGCGTTCGGACCACGACGGACGATCAGCAGGGCGGAACCGGACGGCAGGGCCGCGATCGCCTCGTGCTCCTCAGCGGTGACGTCGGAGTCGATCGCCGCGAGGGCCGCTCCGAGGTCTTCACCGAAGGTGAGTGTCGTGTCGACTTCCCGATCGCCCGAGCCGCTCGTCGGGGCACCGTCGTCGACGGCTCCCGGCGTGTACGCCCCGGTCGCGGGATACTTCTCATCGTGCTCAGCCACCGTCGACCTCCTCTCCGTCAAGCGTATCCGATGTGGCGTCGCTGTCGAGCCGCCCGGTCGAGGGTGACCCACCGGATCCGGCCCGTTCCCGCTGCTTCGCACGGGCATCCCCCGAGATGCGCACGGTCTGCAGCAGATAGAGGATGCCGGCCCACCAGTAGAGCGTCGCTCCGGCGATCACCGACACCCAACCGAGCGGCGCCGCGATCATCGCGACGGCTGGGAACGCCTGGCCGAGCATGAGGACCGGGAGCCCGATGAAAAGCAGCGCCGTACCCCACTTCCCCACACGGATGACCGGCAGCACGCCGGTGCCGGACCGGTGGAGCGCGACGGCGAGCCCGACGAGCAGCAGGTCGCGGGCGAAGACGACGACGAGCAACCACCACGGGATCAGTCCGCGGGCCGCGAGACCGATCAACGCCGCGAGGATGTAGAGGCGATCGGCGGCCGGATCGAGTTGACGGCCGAGCTTCGTCATCTGGTCGAACCGTCTCGCGATCCACCCGTCGAGCAGGTCGGTGACGCCGGAGAACGCGAGCGTCGCGAGGGCCAACAGGTCATGCCCCTGCACGAGGAGGATCAGGAAGACCGGGACGAGGAGGATCCGGAAGACGCTGAGCGCGTTCGGGAGGGTGACGACGCGGTCTTCACCGGTCCGTCGAGCCCCGCGCCCCGCCCCGTCAGTCACGGGTCGAGTCTACCGATGGGCTGCTCTACCATCGGAGGATGGACAGCCCGTCGAGCGTACGCGTCGACGCATGGATCTGGGCGGTCCGGCTGACGAAGACCCGCTCGGCCGGCGCGACCGCCTGCCGAGCCGGCCACGTCCGGGTCAACGGCGATCGGGCGAAGCCGGCACAGGCCGTCAGGATCGGCGACGAGGTCCGGCTCCGCGTGGCGGGCTTCGACCGGATCGTGGAGGTCCGGCGCCTCATCGCGAAACGGGTCGGCGCGGACGTCGCGGCGGAATGTCTCATCGACCGCTCTCCCCCGCTGCCGACGCCGGCGGAACGGCAGGTCGTGGCCGTCCGCGACCGGGGCGCCGGTCGACCGACGAAGCGTGAACGACGCGACATCGAGCGGTTGCGAGGGCGCTGACGCGCTGCTGACGATCCGACCGGCCTCATCGGCGACGCATCGACCCCGTCCAGGGAACACTCAAGCGCCGCCAAGGTGACTCGGGCATGCTGGGCCGATGTTCCGCCGCCATCCCGTGCTCAGCACCCTCACCGTGGTGTACCTCGCGCTCGTGGCGACCATCACCCTCGGCCCTCGGCCCTTCGACGGCAGGACCGAATCCCTCGTGTACCGACTCGTCGACGTCCTCGCTCGGTGGGAGTCGACGGCTTGGATCACCTACGAACGCCTCGAGTTCGGGGCGAACATCGCCATGTTCGTCCCGATCGGCGTCTTCTTCCTGCTCCTGCTCGGACGGCGGCGCTGGTGGCTCGCCATCCTCGTCGCAGCGGCGCTGACGGTCGGCATCGAGGCCGCGCAGCTCGCGATCCCCGGACGCGTGAGCGATCCCCGCGACCTCCTCGCGAACACGTCCGGTGCCGTCGCCGGGGTCGTCCTCGGCCTGATGCTGACCGCCGGGCGCGCCCGCCGGCTCCAGGCCTCGTCACGCCGCCGCGCGGCCCTGCAGCACTGAAGCGCCCGGCACGGTCCTGATTCACAGGAGGCTGAGAGGCGTTCCAAGGCCGCTTCAGTAGAGTGCGAGCGGGCCGTCGGCCCGTCGGAGACAGAGCTGGAGTGCATGCCCATGACCGGACCAACGTCGTCGGACAACCTCGAGGAGCTGAAGCGCCTCAAGGACGAGTTCACGCGGTTCATGATGCTGTACAAGTTCGGCATCGACGAGATCACCACGAAGCTCAACATCCTCAAGGAGGAGTTCACGCAGATCCACGACTACAACCCGATCGAGCACATCAGCTCGCGGTTGAAGTCGCCGGAGAGCATCATCGGCAAGATCGAACGCAAGCAGTACGGGCAGGACATCGACGACATCCGCGAACACATCACCGACATCGCGGGCATCCGCGTCACCTGCAGCTTCATCTCCGACACGTACAAGGTGTTCGAACTCCTGACGAGCCAGCAGGACATCACCGTGGTGAAGGTCAAGGACTACATCGCGAACCCGAAGCCGAACGGGTACCAGAGCCTCCACGTGATCGTCGAGGTTCCGGTGTTCATGTCCGACGGCGTCGTGCAGGTGCCCGTCGAGATCCAGTTCCGGACGATCGCCATGGACTTCTGGGCGAGCCTCGAACACAAGATCTACTACAAGTACGACAAGGCCGTGCCGGACAGCCTGCTCGCCGAGCTCAAGCACGCCGCCGAGGCGGCCTCCAGGCTCGACGCGAAGATGGAGCACCTCCACGGAGAGGTCCTCGCGCTCGACCGCGCGACGACCTCGCGGACCACCGCCGACGGGCACCCGAAGCCTCCATCACTCGCCGACCGGGTCATGACCGAGCTGATCGACGGGCTGGACCCGCGTTAGAGCGCCTTGCGCATCTGCACGGCCATCGTCTCGTAGCCGAGCGACTCGTACAGGCCGCGCGCGATCCGGTTGAACCCGAACACGTTCAGCCCCAGCGTCTTCGCGCCCTGCTCCTTGGCCGCCGTCTCGGCGAGCTGCATGGCCTGCCGACCGAGCCCACGGCCACGGAACGACTCGTCGATCTCCACGTCCCAGACCCACCACTCGTCCGGGTGGCTCGTGCTCCGCGGTCCGATCCAGAGCACGCCGACCGCGGCGTCGTCGAGGACCACCTCGAAGACGAGGTGTCCGACCTGGAGCCGGCCGGCCGGGAACGTCTCGGCGAGGGACTGCGCCGCCTTCGCCGTCGCCTCCGCCTCGGTCTCCCCCGCTTCGATGCGTTCGAGGCGGTACTGCGCGTTCGCGGCGAGCATCCACCCCCGCAGTCGATCGGCGGGCATGCGGACGAGCGTGGCGTTCATGAGGACATCCTCCCAGAACGGCGCGACCCCGTCGCTCGCCGTCCTGCGCAGGGTCGTCGCCGGGCTCGGGAATAGTTCCCGCCCGAAACGAGCTGGACTCCGAAGGACACACGATTGGGACCCGCCCGCCGTCATCCGGAGAATCGAGACATGCCGATCCACACCGCCCCGCAGCCGAACGCGATCGCCGAGCACGACGCCTGGCGCGACGACCGCCGAGCCGCCGTGACCTCGCCGCTCGGCAACCTCGCCCTCGTCGAGACACGGTGGCTCGCGGAGGAGACGCCGGCCACCGTCGACGAGGCCGCAGCCGCCATCGCCGCCGAGCAGCCGAGCGGCGTCACGGTGACGACGCTCCGCCGCACCCACCTCGACACGGGCCAGGACGAGGTCGGTGTCCGCCGCTGGGACGCGAACGCACCCGCCATCCGCGCGTTCGAGGGCATCGACGTCTTCCCGTACGACCCCGCCTGGGTCCAGACGGCGCGGTTCACGCCGGTCGACGGCTCGCGGACCGTGCCCTTCGAGCACATCCGCGACAACGGCGGATCACGGGAGCTCGTCGTCCCCGGCGACATCGTGTTCACGCGAGACGGGGTCGAGTACACGATGAGCGCCTTCGACGACGGCGGCACGCTGCTCCTCGTGTTCGGCGACGCGACGAACGGTCGCGACGACGAATCGGGCACCTACGGCGCCGGCCGGTTCCTGTTCGTGCAGCGGACCGACGACGGCGGCTTCGGCACGGCGGGCGAGGTCGTCCTCGACTTCAACCGCGCGTTCGTCCCGCCCTGCGGCTTCTCCGTGCAGTACAACTGTCCGATGCCGCCGCCGCAGAACCGGTTCGCCGGAGCGGTCCTCGCCGGGGAACGGATCGTCCGGTTCCGCGAGGGCTTCGACCTCTACGCCGTCTGACCCGTCCACACCGCCACACCCCACAGCCCGCACCCAGCACCAGCACCCCCACACCACAGGAGTATCCGTGAAGAGAACCATCGGGCTCGTCGCCCTGTCCGTCGCCGCCGCCGTCGCCCTCGCCGGCTGCGCCGGTGGTGGTGGCGGCTCGGCGACGGGCGACGACGCGACCATCGCCGTCGGCTCGCTCTACGAGCCGCAGAACCTCAGCAACACCGGCGGCGGCGGCCAGGGCGTCACGGAGGCCTTCACCGGCAACGTGTACGAGGGCCTCTACCGCCTCACGGACGACGGCGAGGTCGAGCCCGTGCTCGCCGCCGACAGCACCGTGAGCGACGACGGCCTGACGTACACCTTCACCCTCAAGGACGGCGTCACCTTCCACTCCGGCGACCCACTCACCTCGGCAGATGTGAAGTCGAGCATCGAGGCCGTGACCGCCGAGGACTCGCAGTCCGCGCGGAAGAGCAGCTTCGCGGTGATCTCGGACATCGCGACCCCCGACGACAAGACCGTCGTCATCACCCTCTCCGAGCGCTCCATCTCCTTCATCTACAACCTGAGCTACGTCTGGATCGTCAACGACGCGGCGAAGGACCTCAAGACGACCGAGGACGGCACAGGTCCGTACACGCTCGGCGACTGGAAGCGCGGCAGCACTCTGAGCCTCGAGCGCTGGGACGACTACTGGGGCGAGCCCGCCAAGAACGCGGAGGTGGTCTTCACCTACTTCACCGACGCGACCGCGCTCAGCAATGCGCTCGTCACGAAGCAGATCGACATCATCACGAGCGTGCAGAGCCCCGACCAGCTGAGCCAGTTCACCGACAACGCGGACTACGTCGTCTCCGACGGCGACTCCACGACGAAGGAGCTGCTCGCCTTCAACGACCGGGTCGCCCCGTTCGACCAGGCGCTCGTCCGGAAGGCCGTGTACTCCGCGATCGACACCAAGAAGCTGCTCTCGTCCATCTGGGGTGACTACGGCACACTCATCGGGTCGATGGTCCCGCCGACGGACCCCTGGTACGAAGACCTCACACAGGTGAACCCCTACGACCCCGAGCTCGCCAAGCAGCAGCTCGCCGAAGCGGGCTTCGCCGACGGCTTCACGTTCACGCTCGACACCCCGAGCTACGACCCGCACCCGGCCGTCGCCGAGTTCCTCCAGAGTGAACTCGCGAAGGTCGGCATCACGGTCGAGATCAACACGATCAGTGCGGACGAGTGGTACTCGAAGGTGTTCAAGGAACGCGACTTCCAGGCGACGCTCCAGGAGCACGTGAACGACCGTGACGTCGTCTGGTACGGCAACCCGGACTTCTACTGGGGCTACGACAACCCCGAGGTGACCCAGTGGGTGTCGGAGGCAGAACAGGCGACGACCACCGAAGAGCAGACCGCGAAGCTGAAGCTCGTCAACGAGCAGATCGCCGAGGACGCGGCGAGCGTGTGGCTGTACCTCTACCCGCAGATCGTCGTCGCCGCGAGTGATGTCTCGGGATACGGCGTCAACGGCCTGAACTCGCAGTTCTTCGTGGCGGACATCGTCCGCAAGTAGTCGTCGCCCGGGCCGACCGGCACCGCCTGGTCGGCCCGGGCCTCGCTACGCTGAGGTCCACCATGCTCGCTTACCTGCTGCGCCGATCCGCGTTCCTCGTGGTGTCGTTCCTCGTCGCCATGACCGTGCTGTTCGTGCTGCTCCGCCTACTGCCGGGCGACCCGTCGAACGCCCTCCTCTCGGTGAACGCCACGCAGGAGCAGATCGACGCTGCACGCGAGCAGGTGGGAGCCGACCGGCCGCTCGGCGAGCAGTTCGCGGCCTGGTTCGGCGGCGTCCTGACCCTCGACCTCGGTTCCTCGTTCGTGAGTTCACTCCCGGTAGGGCCCGAGATCGCGTCGCGCCTCCAGGTCACCGTGCCGCTGACGCTCCTCGCGTTCCTCCTCGCCGTGGTGCTCGCCCTCGTGGCCGGGGTCGTGTCCGCGCTGCGAGCCGACCGCTGGTACGGCATCGCGTTGTCCGGCCTCTCGCAGCTCGGGATAGCCGTGCCGGTGTTCTGGGTCGGCATCCTGCTCGTCAGCGTGTTCGCGGTGACGCTCCGGCTGTTCCCGTCCGGCGGCTTCCCGCGCGACGACTGGGCCGACCCCGCCGCGGCGCTCACGAGCCTCGCCCTTCCGGTCATCACCATCGCCATCGTCATGAGTGCGTCGATCACCCGGTACGTCCGTTCCGCCACGCTCGACGTGGTCGGCAGCGACTACCTGCGGTCCTCGCGGGCGCAGGGAGCCGGCTTCGGCGAGGCCCTGCTCCGACACGGCGCCCGGAACGCCGCGGTGCCCGTCGTCGCGATCCTCGGCATCGAGCTCGCCACCACCTTCCTCGGCGCCGTCGTGGTCGAGAGCGTGTTCAGCCTGCCGGGCCTCGGGTCGATGCTCCTGACGGCGATCCAGCAGCACGACTACCCGAACATCCAGGGCATCCTCCTCGTCTCGACCCTCGTCGTCCTCCTGACGGGCTTCCTCGCCGACATCGCGCAACGGCTCATCGATCCGCGTCTGCGCACCTCGATCTCGGGGAACGGGCTCCGATGAGCGCCGTCGACGCCCAGACCGCGCTCACCGACCGCCGCCCGGTGCGGCGACGCGCCAGGTCCGCGACGCTGACCGTCGGACTGGTCCTCGTCGGCGTCATCGCCGTCCTGGCGGCCGTCTCGCTCGTGTGGTTGCCCTTCGCCCCCACGGACACCGCCGGCGGTCGTCTCGAAGGTCCGACCGGCACCCACTGGCTCGGTACCGACAAGCTCGGTCGCGACCTCATGACCCAGCTCATGATCGGCGCGCGCATCGCGCTCGTGACCGGCGCCGGGGCCGTCGCGGTCGGGGCGGTCATCGGGATCGCCGTGGGACTCGCCGCGGCCTTCGCATCGGCCTGGCTGGACGACACGATCTCCGCCGCGCTCGACGTCGTGATCGCCTTCCCGGTGCTCCTGCTCGCCATGCTCATCGTGGCCGCGCAGGGCGCGTCACTCGGCACCGCGATCATCGCGATCGGACTCGCCATGTCGGCCATCGTGGCCCGCCTGACCCGGATCCTCACGAAGCGGGTCCTCAGCGAGCAGTACGTCGTCGCGGCCAGGACCGCCGGGACGAGCTGGGCCGGTGTCATCGGCCAGCACGTGCTCCCGAACATCTGGCCCACCCTGAGCGTCAACCTCGCACTGCAGTTCGGCATCGCCGTCCTCGCCGAAGCGAGCCTGTCGTACCTCGGCCTCGGTGCGCCACCGCCGAACGCCTCCTGGGGACGCCTGCTGCAGGAGGCCCAGGCCACCGTCACGACGGCACCGATCGGCGCGATCGCTCCGGGCGTCGCCGTGGTGATGCTCGTGGTGGGCGTGAACTTCATCGCGGACGGCCTGCGGGACCTCGGCGATCCGACGAGGAGGCGCGGCGCATGAGCGATCTCCTCGACATCTCCGGCCTGACCATCACCCGAGGCATCCGGCGCGGAGCTCCCGACGGCACGGACCGGCCGCTCCTCGACGGGCTGGACCTGACCATCGCCGCCGGGGGTCGCCTCGGCCTCATCGGCGGTTCCGGGTCCGGGAAGTCCTTGACCTCCCTCGCAGTGATCGGGCTGCTCGGCGAGCAGCTGAGCGCGAGCGGCAGCGTCGAACTGGCCGGCACCCAGGTGATCGGCGCCCCGGACCGCGCGCTGCGGCCGCTCCGCGGCCGGGTGGCGGGACTCGTCTTCCAGGAGCCGCTGACCGCACTCGACCCGCTCATGCGGGTCGGCGCCCAACTCGCCGAGCCCCTGCGTCGCCATCTGGGGCTCCGGGGCGAACGGCTCGAGGAGGCCGTCGAAGCGGCCCTCGTGGAGGTGTCCCTCACCGACACCGCGCGCATCGCCGCCTCCTACCCCCATGAGCTGTCCGGCGGGCAGCGGCAGCGGGTCGCCATCGCCATCGCGCTCGCCGGTCGCCCGCAGCTCCTGATCGCGGACGAGCCGACGACGGCCCTCGACGTGACCGTCCAGGCGGAGGTGCTCGCGCTCATCGACCGGCTCGTCCGGGAACGCGGCATGGCGCTCCTGTTCATCAGTCACGACCTCGCCGTCGTGTCGGCCATGGTCGACGAGGTCGTCGTGCTGAGCGATGGTCGGGCCGTGGAACGCGGCGCGGTGGCGCAGGTGCTGACGGCACCGCAGCACGAGGACACCCGTCGTCTGGTCGCCAGCGCCCGCGCGCTCGACGACGCGCTGGAGGACCCGCGATGATCGATGCACCGATCACGACGACGCCGATCCTCGAGCTGGACGCGGTCGGTTTCCGATACCGCGGTGGTCAGGAGGCCCTGGACGGCGTCTCGCTGGCCGTCGGTGCAGGCGAGGCCGTCGGGATCGTCGGTCAGTCCGGCGCCGGCAAGAGCACCCTCCTCCGACTGCTGCTCGGCCTCGACCGGCCGACCTCGGGCTCGGTCCGGTTCGACGGTGGCGCGCTGGACCCGCGCGACCGGACGCGGGTCCGTCGATTCCGCGCATCGGTGCAGGCCGTCTTCCAGGATCCGTACTCCTCGCTCGACCCGCGGCAACGTATCGGGCGCATCGTGGCCGAACCGTTGCGCTCCCTCCGGCTGGCGACCACCGAGCAGGCGGCCGTCCGCGCGTCCGCGGCGCTCGAGGCGGTGGGACTGCCCGCCGACGCGGCGTCGCGGTTCCCGCACGAGTTCTCGGGCGGCCAGCGGCAGCGGATCGCCATCGCCCGCGCGATCGTCCCGAACCCCCGGCTCCTCCTCGCCGACGAGCCCGTCAGCGCCCTCGACATGAGCACCCGGATCCAGATCATCGAGCTCCTCGCCGAGCTGCGGGCTTCGAACGGTCTGGCCCTGGTCATGGTCTCGCACGACCTCGGCACGGTGGCAGCGCTGTGTGAACGCACGGTGGTCCTCCGACACGGGCAGGTCGTCGAGGCCGGCGCCACCGCTCAGATCCTCCATGATCCCGCCGAGGCCTACACGAAGCAGCTCATCGCGGCGATCCCCCGCCTCCCGCGCTGAACCGGCGACGAGGCCGGACGACATCGGCGTGGCCGAGCCGGGAATACCGCACCGACGGACGGTGTTCGACTCCGAGTGGCCTCGGCCGCATCGACTCTCCACAGGAACAGGACCCGTGACGCAGGATTCAGCGCAGCCCGACGACCACGATGAGGACCAGCCTGAGGCCGAGCGTCCCTGGCTCAGCGACGAGGAGCGCGCGGCGCTCCGCAAGCCGCTTCCGGAGCGCGCGGTCGTCACGAGCCTCGCGTTCACCGGTCTCGTCGCGGCGTTCATGATGACGCTCGTCACCCCGCTCGTGCCGTCGCTCCCCACGATCCTCGGCGTGCACGCCTCCGACAGCATGTGGGTCGTGACGGCGACGCTCCTGTCGGCCGCGGTCGCGACCCCGATCGCCGGCCGGCTCGGCGACCTCTACGGCAAACGGCGGATGGTGCTCGTCCTGCTCGGGATCATGATGGCCGGTTCGGTGCTCGCCGCCTTCTCGTCCACGATCGTCCCGCTCATCGTCGCCCGGGCCCTCCAGGGGATGGCGATGGGCGTGATCCCGCTCGGCATCAGCATCCTGCGCGACGTGCTCCACGCGAAGCGGCTCGGCCCCGCGGTCGCGCTCGTGAGTGCCACGCTCGGCATCGGTGGTGCCGTCGGTCTGCCGATCTCCGCGGTGATCTCGCAGTACCTCGACTGGCACGTGCTGTTCTGGGTCGCCGGCGCCCTCGGGCTCATCGGCTTCGTCCTCGTCGCGCGTTTCGTCCCGGTGAGCACCCTTCGGAGTGAAGGTGGTTTCGACTGGATCGGCGCGATCGGTCTCGCCGCCGGCCTCGTCCCCATCCTCCTCGCCGTCTCGAAAGGCAACGAGTGGGGTTGGACGAGTGCCGGGACGCTCGGCTGCTTGATCGGCGGCATCGTCGTGCTCCTGGTCTGGGGGTGGTTCGAGGTACGCTCCGCCAGCCCGCTCGTCGACCTGCGCATCGCCGCCAGGCGGACGGTGCTCTTCACGAACCTCGCGTCCATCACGGTCGGCTTCGCCTTCTTCGGCAGCACGGTCGTCCTCCCGGGCATCCTCGAGGCGCCGGTCGGCACCGGGGTCGGTCTCGGGCAGAACATGCTCATCGCGAGCCTCTGCCTCATGCCGAGCGGTCTCATCATGTGGGCGATGTCGCCGGTCGCCGCGCGGTTGACCGCAGCCAAGGGCGCCCGGTTGAGCCTGCTGATCGGCATCGCGATCATCGCGGTCGGCTACGCGATCGCGATCGGACTCATGACCGAGGTCTGGCACACCGTGCTCACGGCCACCGCGGTCGGCTTCGGGGTGGGGTTCGCCTACGCCGCCATGCCGACGCTCATCATGGGTGCCGTCCCACCCAGCGAGACGGCGGCGTCCAACGGACTCAACTCCGTCATGCGGACGCTCGGTTCCACGATCGCGAGTGCGGTGATCGGCGCCATCCTGGCCTCCCAGGTCGTCACCGACGGAGCTGTCACGACACCCAGTGCGGACGCCTTCCGCCTGAGCTTCGCGATCTGCGCTGCAGCGGCCGTCGTCGGACTCGTCTGCACGATCCTGCTGCCGCGGCACTTGGCCAAGGACACCCGCTCCAGCCTCCACGAGGGCTGACGGGCGATCAGCCCACGATCCCGAGCGCGAACGGGAGGACCGGTCCGGATCCGGCGCGGCGGAGCGCGCGACCGGCGACGGTGAGCGTCCACCGGCTGTCGGCGCGGTCGTCGACGATCAGGACCGGCGCACCCTCGAGCGCTGCGAGCTGCGCCCGGAGTTCGGATCCGACGGTGAAGGCGTCCCAGACCCCGGCCAGCCGGTAGGCGCTGTTGCCGCCGGGACCACCGCGCGGGCCGTCGCCGACGAGGTCGAGCTCCCCGAGGTAGGGCAGTCGCCCGAGCGACGCGATACCCCTCGCCACGGAGTCGACGAGCTGCGGACGCGACCGTGAGGGCACACTGACCACGGCGGCCGGTCGTTGCGTCCACGGCCAATCCGCCAGGACGCGGACGCTCGCGTCGATGACCGCGCGGGAGGCGGGAGCATCGGGCGCGCCCGCGGCGAAGAGCTCGCGGAGGACACCGCCCCAGCCGAGGTCGGTGAGCCGAGCGAGGGCGCGCCCGGCCTCGAGGCGGTCCTCGAGCGCGATGCGTCCCTTCACCGCTGCGCCGTCCGCGGTGACGCCGAGGCGGTCGGCTCCCGTCGGCCATTGCGCCCGCGGTTCGAGCTCGACGCCCACCCGCCCGAGCGCCTCCGACGCCGAAGCGGCCGCCGCACTGTCGAGTTCGGTGGGGAACCACGGCCCGGCGCACCGGTCGCATCGGCCACAGGGCGCCGCGCTCGCGTCGTCGAGCTCGCGTTGCAGCACGAGCATCCGGCACTCGTCGCCCCGCTCGTAGGCCAGCATCGCCTGCTGCTCCGCCACCCTGGCCTCGGCGATCCGCCGGTACCGCTCCCGGTCGTAGACCCACGGCTGCCCGGTCGACACCCACCCCGCGGCCACCCGCTGGACCGCGCCGTCCACGTCGAGCACCTTGAGGAGGAGTTCGAGGGGTGTGCGACGCAGGTTCACGAGCGCCTCGAGCGCAGGCGTGGACCGTGGCTGGCTGTCGAGTGCGTCGAGGACCGCGGTGGCCCGCGCTTCGTCCGGCATCGACGCGGTCGCGAAGTACTGCCAGATCTCCTCGTCCTCCGCTCCTGGCAGGAGCAGGACGTCTGCGTGCTCGGTGGCACGGCCCGCACGGCCGACCTGCTGGTAGTACGCGACCGGCGAGGACGGAGCGCCGAGATGCACGACGAACCCGAGGTCCGGTTTGTCGAACCCCATGCCGAGCGCGCTCGTCGCGACCAGCGCCTTCAGGCGGTTCTCCTTGAGGAGCCGCTCGGACTCCTCGCGTTCGTCGGGATCGGTCCGGCCGGTGTACGCCCGGACCTCGTGGCCGGCCTCGCGCAGCAGCCGCGCGGTGTCCTCCGCGGCCGACACCGTGAGCGTGTAGATGATGCCGGACCCGGTGAGCCCGCCGAGGTGGCTGAGCAGCCAGGTGAGGCGGTCCCGTGACTCCGGCAGCCGGAGCACGCCGAGCCGGAGGGACGCCCTCGCGAGTGAGCCACGGATGGTGAGCACCTCGGCTCCGCGGGAGCCTGCGGCACCGGGTGCGGTGAGCTGCTCGGCGATGTCGCGGACGACGCGTGCGTTGGCCGTCGCGGTGGTCGCCAAGACCGGGACCTCGGTAGGAAGACGCCCGATCAGTTCGGCGAGCCGCCGGTAGTCGGGTCGGAAGTCGTGACCCCAGTCGGAGATGCAGTGCGCCTCGTCCACCACCAGCATGCCCGTGCGGGCCACGAGGGTCGGGAGCTGCTCATCGCGGAAGCGCGGATTGTTGAGCCGCTCGGGTGAAACGAGCAGGACGTCGACCTCGTCGGCCTCCAGCCGCGCCCGGACGTCGTCCCATTCGTGCGCGTTCGCCGAGTTGATCGCCACCGCGCGCACGCCGGCGCGCTCGGCGGCCGCCACCTGGTCGCGCATGAGCGCGAGCAACGGCGAGACCAACAGGGTCGGCCCGGCGCCCCGTCGGCGCAGGAGGGCGGTCGCGATGAAGTAGACGGCGGACTTGCCCCAACCGGTGCGCTGGACGACGAGCGCACGACGATGTTCGTCGACGAGCGCGAGGATCGCCTCGAGCTGACCGTCGTGGAACGTGGCCCCCGGAACGCCCGTGAGTGCGGCGAGCGCCGACGTCGCCTCGGCGACCGATCCGGTGGGGGCTGGTTCGGGGTGGGCGGGGGTGGGCGCGCTGGGGTGGGACATGCGGCAAGTCTGTCAGGAGCTGCTGACGGTGGACTGCGTCGGTGTCTCGGAGGGGCGGTGTCCCGGCGGTCGGTCGCTTGTGGAGGAGCCGCTATCGACCGTCCGCTGCGGCGACGAGTTCGGCGATGACGAGCTTGGTCTGCCCCATCATGCATCGCATGGCTCGTGCCGCGCGTTCCCGGTCGGGGTCGTTCTGCAGTTCGGTGAGGATGCCGGGCACGATCTGCCAGGACAGTCCCCAGCGGTCCTTGAGCCAGCCGCATTGGCTCGGGGCGCCGCCGTCGGCGATGAGGGCGTCCCAGAGTCGGTCGATCTCGTCCTGGGTGTCGGCTCTGACGGAGAAGGAGAACGCCTCGGTGAAGGAGAAGATGGGCCCGGCGTTCATCGCGCTGACGGGGAGGCCTTCGAGCTCGAACTCGACGACCATCGCCTGGCCGGCCGGCATGGGTCCGCCTTCCGGGTAGCGGCTCACCGAGGTGATCCGGGAGTCGGGGAACAGTGACACGTAGAAGGTCGCCGCTTCCTCGGCCTGTGAGTCGTACCAGAGGAACGGGGTGATGCGGTGCTCCATCATGTCGTGCTCCCTCTCGGCCCGGGCGTCGTCGCTCAGGCGCTCTTCTTGCGTTTCGTCGCGGTCGACGGCTTCGACGGCGCGGTCCTGGCGGTAGCGCTCTTCGCGCCGCTCGTCTTGGCGGTACCCGTCTTCGCTGTACCGGTCTTCGCGGTACCGGTCTTCGCCGAGCGGCTCGTCGCTGCGGGCTTGGCGGTGCCGGATCGCTTCGCCCCGCTCGCCGTCTTCGCGCCGGTCGTGCCGCGCTGCCGTTCGATACTGCGTTGCAGCACCTCCATGAGGTCGATCGGCTCGGCGCCCGTGTCGTCGTCGGGCTCGGGCTGCTCGCCGAAGGTGGCGGCGGTGTCGAGTGCGTCGCCCTGCTCGAGTTTCGCCTCGATGAGCTTCCGGAGCTGTGCCTGGTATTCGTCGACGAACGCGTCCGGGCGGAAGCGCGACGAGAACGACTCGACGAGCGCCTCCGACATCTCGAGTTCCTTCGCGGAGATGCGCACGCGTTCCTCGAGTGCCGGGAACCGCACCTCGCGGACCTCGTCCTCCCAGAGCAGCGTCTGCAGGAGGATGACGTCCTCGCGCACCCGGAGGGCGCCGAGACGCGTCTTCTGGCGGAGGGCGAACCGCACGATGGCCGTGCGGTCGGTCTCCTCGAGCGTCCGCCGGAGCAGGACGTAGGCCTTCGACGAGGAGGAGTCGGGTTCGAGGAAGTAACTGCGGTCGAACATGATGGGGTCGAGGTCGTCGCTCGGCACGAACTCGACGACCTCGATCTCGCGGCTGCGTTCCTCGGGGAGCGATGCCAGGTCGTCGGCGGTGAGGACCACCGTCTGCTCGCCGTCCTGGTAGGCCTTGTCGATGTGGTCGTAGCTGACGACCTTGCCGCAGACCTCGCACTTGCGCTGGTACCGGATGCGCCCGCCGTCGGCGTCGTGGACCTGGTGCAGCGACAGGTCGTGGTCCTCCGTGGCGCTGTACACCTTCACCGGGACGTTCACCAGACCGAAGGTGACCGCACCCTTCCAGATCGCGCGCATGACCGCTCCCGTCCGCCGGCGGTTCCGCCCGCGCTGTCGTGGTGACCAGTAGACACCCGGAACATCGTCAAGGGCTAGCCCTTGACGCCCGTGGGCGGCAGGCTGATCGCCATGGCGAGGACGAGCGGTGGCGGCGCGCAGACGCAGTGGGTCGACGTCGACGGACGCCGGATCCAACTCACCCATCTCGACAAGGTGCTGTACCCCGAGACCGGCACGACGAAGGCCGAGGTCCTCGCCTACTACGCCGCGGTCGCCGAACACCTCCTCCCGCACCTCGCCGATCGGCCGGTGACCCGGAAACGCTGGGTGCACGGCGTCGGGACGGCTGCGGCGCCGGAGTCCGGGTTCTTCCAGAAGGATCTGGGCACAGCGGCTCCCGACTGGGTCCAGCGGCTCCCCATCGAGCACAGCGATCACACGAACGAATACCCGATCGTCGACGATCTCGCGACCCTCACGTGGCTGGCGCAGTTGGGTGCGCTGGAGCTGCACGTGCCGCAGTGGCGGTTCGACCGATCCGGCGAGCGCCGTCCGCCCGACCGTCTCGTCCTCGACCTCGATCCGGGTGAGGGGGTGTCCCTCGTAGAGTGCGCTGGGGTCGCGGGCCTGGCGCGGGCGGTGTTGGTGGACATGGGGCTGGATCCGGTCCCGCTCACGAGTGGGAGCAAGGGGATCCACCTGTATGCGGCGTTGGACGGCCGGCAGAGTTCCGAGGAGGTGTCGCTCGTGGCGCATGAGCTCGCGCGGGCGCTGGCCGCGGACGAGCCGGGCCTCGTGGTGAGCGAGATGTCGAAGCAGCGACGCACGGGGAAGGTCTTCGTCGATTGGAGTCAGAACAACGGGTCGAAGACGACGATCGCGCCGTTCTCGTTGCGTGGTCGGTCGCGGCCGACGGTGGCGGCTCCCCGCCGGTGGGAGGAGCTCGACGATCCGGGGCTGGTGCAGCTGGAGTTCCCTGCGGTTCTCGAGCGTCTGGCGGACGGTGAGGACCCGCTGCGGGTGCTCGGCGACCCGCGTCCGTCGATCACGATCCTCCCGTCGGAGCACGAGGACCGGCTCGCGGAGTACCGGCGGAAGCGGGACGCGGAGCGGACGCCCGAGCCCGTCCCGGACGGACCGCCGTCGCCTGCCGCTGCCGGGACACCGCCCTCGTTCGTGATCCAGCGACACGAGGCGCGGAAACTGCACCATGACTTCCGGCTCGAGCACGACGGTGTGCTGGTGTCGTGGGCCCTGCCGAAGGGGGTCCCGACGGATCCGAGCAGCAACCACCTGGCGGTGCGCACGGAGGACCACCCCATCGAGTACGGCAGTTTCGAGGGGACGATCCCGGCTGGGGAGTACGGGGCCGGTGAGGTGACCATCTGGGACGCGGGCACCTACGAGCTGGAGAAGTGGCGCGACGACGAGGTCATCGGGACCCTGCACGGCCGGGCGGGAGGCGCGCTCGGCGGGCCGATGCGGTTCGCGCTCATCCGGACCGCGGGCGGGACGGGACGGGAGGCGCCGTCGTGGCTCATCCACCGGATGCGCGCGCCGGGTGACCCGCCCGCTCCACCGGTCGTACGGCCTCGTGGGATACCCACCCCCATGCTCGCGAGTGTCGCGGCACCCGGCGAGCTGGTCGACGACGGATCCTGGGCGTTCGAGATGAAGTGGGACGGCATCCGTGCGATCGCGAGCGTCGACGGCTCGACGGGGCGGGTGCGGTTGTCGAGCCGGAACGGCAAGGACCTCACGATGGCGTACCCGGAGGTGGTCGAGGAGCTCGCGACGTCGCTCGCCGGCCGTGCGGTCGTCCTCGACGGTGAGATCGTGGCGTCAGGGCCTGACGGCCGTCCCGACTTCTCGCTCCTGCAGCGTCGGATGCAGCTCACCGCGGAGCGGGACGTCGAACGGGAGCGCCGTCGGACACCGGTCCGTCTGCTGCTGTTCGACCTGCTCGCGCTGGACGACACGGATCGGACGGAACTGCCGTACCGGGAGCGTCGGGAGCTGCTCGAGCGGACGATCGCGTCCGGGACCGTCGTCCAGGTACCGCCGACGATCGACGGTTCGCTCGACGATGCGCTCGAGGTGAGTCGGGGGTTGCGGTTGGAGGGGGTGATGGCGAAGGAGCTCGACGGCCGCTACCGACCGGGTCGGCGCAGCAGCACCTGGGTCAAGTTCAAGCACGAACGCATGGAGGAGGTGGTGGTCGCGGGCTGGCGTCCCGGTCGGGGCGGGCGCTCGGGTGGGATCGGGTCGCTCCTGCTCGGGGTGCCGGGCGCGGATGGGCTGCTGCACTACGCGGGGCGGGTCGGGAGCGGCTTCAGCGATCGGGAGTTGGCGGCGACCGCGCTGCGCTTCGAACGGTTGGGTCGGGCGTCGACGGCTCTCGTGGGTGTCCCGCCGGCCGACGCGGCCGACGCCAACTGGGTGGAACCGGTCCTCATCGGGGAGGTCCGCTTCAGCGAGTGGACACCGGATGGACGGTTCAGGCATCCGGTCTGGCGCGGATGGCGCCCTGATCGGACGGTGGACGATCTCGAAGCGCCGGACCGCGGACGCTGAGCCCGCGCACCGACCGCGGACGTCGGGTCAGGACAAGCGGCCGGATTCGGAGAGGAGGGCGAGAACGGCCGACACCCGCGGGTTGCTCGAGGTGTCATGCTCGATCCCGAGTGCGGCGTAGATCGCCGTGAGGTGGTTCTGAACGGACTTCTCCGCGATCCCGAGCCTGGTCGCGATCCCCGTGTTCGATCGACCGGTCGCGAGCAGCTGCAGCACGGCGTACTGCCGGTCAGTGAGCGACTCGAGACTCGACCCCGCCCTGGGCCTGGTCCGGTCGATGAGTTCGGGATCGAGCATCGTCTCGCCGCGAGCGGAAACCCGGATGGCCTCGAGGAGGATCTCGCGCGTGAGTGACGAGGTCTTCGACAGGTAGCTCCACCCTTCGCGGACGTCGGCCGGCATCTCGAGCAGCATGTCCATCAGGTCGTAGGCGGACAGCAGGACGACACCGAGGCCGGGTTGCGCCCGGCGGAGGGAGACGCCGAGGCTCACCCCGTTGCCGTCGGGCAGCTCGATGTCCATGGTCAGCACGTCCACCGTCCCCGGGAGGAACAGCCCGCGGGCCTCGGCGACCGTACCCGCACGCCCGACGAACGTCACGCCTGGCGCCCCGTCGAGCAGCTCGGCGAGCATGCCGCCGAGCAGCGGCTGGTCCTCGATCACCCCGACACGCAGCGGCCTGGTGGTCGCGGCGTCCGTCGTCGCATCGTCGACCGTGGACAGCGCGGCGGGCGAAGGGTCGGAGTGCGACTGGTGGTGCATGTTCCGAGTATCCCGGATCGAGATGGGAACGACCGAGGGGGAAGCTCCCGAGCGACCGCACGTCGATGTCGGCGGTGGCGCGCACGGCAGGTCAGAATGGAGCCATGACCCAGGAGGCCCGGACCGCTCGCGCTGAGCGCTGGAGCGACAGCCGGGCGTTCATCACGGCCAGTGGTGCCATGGCAGCGGTCTTCGGACTCGCGGTGTCCTTCCAGAGCGTCTACATCTACACCTGGGTCGCCCCGGGTGGGACGCGTGGCATGCTCGCCGAACGGGTCACCGCCAACCTCGTCTCGTTGAGCGCGGCGATCCTCGTACTCGCACTCCTGCTGTGGTCGAGGTGGGGGCCGTCGCTCCACGAGTGGTGGCGCCCGAAGGTGCTCGGGGGTGTCCTCCTCGTGGCGGTGCTGACGGGGCTGCTGCGGAGCGGCCTCCAGCTGCTGCTGGGCGTGTACCGCGACCCGAGCTTGCAGACGGTCCTCGTCGAGGCCGGGACGACGACGCTCGCCCTGGCGGTCTGCGCGACGTTCGGGTTCAGCCTCAGTGCCGCCCGGCGACGCGCCCGCGAGCAGGAGCGCGCGCACGCCGATCAGCGACACCGGGCCGACCTCGCCCTCCAATCCCTGCAGGGTGAGGAGCTGCGGGTGAAGCGGGAGGTCGCGGAAGGGCTGCATGGCACGTTGCAGCAGCACCTCGTCCTGATCAGCGCCCAGCTCGCGTCCGTCACGACAGCACTCGAACGGGGCGGCCCGGACGTCGGGTCGGATGCGGCCAGGACCCTTCGGTCCCTCGGCGAGGAACTCCGGACCGTGCGCGAGCGCGACGTGCGCGAGCTCAGCCGGCTCCTGTCGCCGCCGCTGCTCGAGGTCGGGATCGCACCGAGCATCCGCGCGATCCTGCAACGGCTCCCCCCGTCGATCACCACCAGTCTCGACGTCTCTCCGGACTTCCGGCTCCTCGACGACCCGATCGACAACGTCTTCACGACGGCGGAGCGCGCGGTGGTCGTCCGCACGCTCGAGGAGGGCGTGACGAACGCGCTGACCCACGGGGCGGCCGATCGACTCGTCGTGGACCTCCGGGTCTCGTCGCCAGCCACCGAGCGGCGAGGGACGATTGCGGGCGCCGTCGAGCTGCGCGTCGTCGACAACGGCTCCGGAATCCGCGACGACGCCGAACCGTCCGGCGGCCTGCTGCAACTGGATCGACGGGCCGGCGCCTTCGGCGGGTCCCTCAGGGTCGGCCCGGCAGCCGACGAGACCGGCGGCACCGTCCTGACGCTGACGATGCCCTACCGCCCGCCGGCGATCCGCTGAACCGGATCAGGCGGTCGAGGCCTCGGTCAGCAGTTCGCGGACGCGCGGGACGACCGCGGAGCCGTACAGACCGATGCTGTCCATGAGGTGCTCGTGCGACAGCGAACCGTTGCTGATCTTCAGATCCACGCGGGACAGCCCCAAGCCGTCGACCGCGGTCGCGACCTTGCGTGCGACCGTCTCCGGCGAACCGACGAACAGGGCACCCTCCGGGCCGGCCTCCTGCTCGAAGTGCCCACGGGTCATCGGGCTCCAGCCCCGCTCGCGGCCGATCCGGTCCATCATCGCCCGGTAGTGCGGCCAGAGCTGCTCCTGCGCGAGCTCATCGGTCTCGGCGATGTGGGCCGGAGAGTGCATGCCCACGGGCTGGGTCGGCAGCTGGAACTGCGCGAGTGCGCGGTGGTAGAGGTCGACGAAGGGGGCGAACCGCAGCGGCCCACCACCGATCACGGCCAGCATCATCGGCAGGCCGTATCGAGCGGTCCGCACGACCGACTCGGGGCTTCCGCCCACACCGACCCACGTCTTCAGCTTCCCGTGTTCCACCCGCGGGTAGACCGACTGTTCCCGGAGCGGCGCGCGCGTCTTGCCCGACCAGGTGACCGGTCCCTGCTCGAGGAGGGCGACGAACAGCTCGAGCTTCTCCTCGAAGAGTTCCTCGTACTGCGACAGCTCGTACCCGAAGAGCGGGAACGACTCGGTGAAGGATCCGCGGCCCAGGATGGCTTCGGCCCGCCCTCCCGAGATGCCGTCGAGCGTCGCGAACCGCTGGTAGACGCGCACCGGGTCGTCGGAACTCAGCACCGTGACGGCGGATCCGAGATGGATGCGCTCGGTGCGGGCCGCGATCGCCGCCAGCACGACCTCGGGTGACGAGACCGCGAAGTCCTCACGGTGGTGCTCCCCCACCCCGATGAAGTCGAGGCCGACCGCCTCGGCGTGGACACCCTGCTCCACGACGTTGCGCAGGACCTGCGCCTGGGACAGTGGTGCGCCGTCGGCGTCGACCGTGACGTCACCGAAGGTGTCGATGCCGAACTCGAGGGGTGTGGTCATGGGGTTCTCCAACGTCGTGTGGCTCGCCGCGAGCTGTCACGGCGATTGTATGTGTTTGCATACATCTCGGTGAACCGCGTCGCTCTGACGCGTATTCCCGATCCACCCAGGGTGGCAGAACCGGGCGCCCGCTGGGAGCACCCTCTCAGCAGTGCCTGGCAAGCTGGAAGACCTGCACCCCGAGCCTTGGAGCCCCTGTGTCGCCGCGCCGCCTCTTCCGCCTGATCGCGATCGCCGAGGCGATCACCTGGACCCTGCTCATCATCGGGATGATCCTCAAGTACGTCACGAAGACGACCGACCTCGGCGTGAGCATCGGTGGCGCGCTGCACGGCTTCGTGTTCCTCGTCTACGGCGCGACGGTCCTGCTCATCGGCATCAACCAGCGCTGGCCCATCGGCACGATCCTCGTGGGCCTCGTGAGCGCCGTCGTCCCGTACGCGACCATCCCCTTCGACCTCTGGGCGGACCGCACCGGCCGACTCGACGGGGCGTGGCGCCGTGAGGCTGGTGCCGACCCGCGCGACCAGCGCGTGCTCGACCGCCTGACCCGCTGGCTCGTCCGACACCCGATCCTGCTCGTGGTCGTCGGCGGCCTCGTGGTCGTCGCCGTCTTCACGGCGCTGCTCGTCGTCGGGCCGCCGGTCCCGAAGGGCTGATCGTCAGGGTCCCTGCGGACCGCCGGGGCCCACCCCGCCCGCTCAGCCGAGCAGCTCGACCAGATTCCGCGTGATCTCGGAGCGGGCCTCATCACTGGAGATCGTCGCCGAACCGTCACCGGGCTGTACCCCGTAGTCACCGAAGCTCGCGTGGTTCGCCCCGCCGATCTCGACCATCGTCGCGTCGGCGGGCAGCCGGACGCGCGCGTCGGCGACCTTCTCCGGGGTACTCAGTCCGTCGTCGCTCCCCGCGAGGCTCAGCACCTCGAGGGCCGAGCCGGAGAGGTCGTTCGCGCAGTAACTCCCGAACAGGACGAGACCCGTCACCGCGGGATCCTCTGCGAGCTGGCAGGCGCGCACCCCGCCGAGCGAGTGGCCGCCGACGAACCAGGTGTCGACGTCCGGGGCGGCGGCGGTGAACGTCTCCAGCGGCCGTTGATCGAAGAACGCCAGGTTGAGCGTCGGCTTCGTGATGACCACGGTCACGCCGGCCTCCTCGACGACGCCGGACAGCTTGTACAGGTAGGCGTAGGGGTCGACCTTCGCCCCGGGGATGAAGACGAGACCGGTACCGGAGGCCGGACGCTCGGCGTCCGCGGTCGGGGCGAGGACCACGGCGTCGCCGACGTCGGTGACGGAGACCGCAGGGTCCTCCCACACCGCGAGTGCGGCGGGACGGGTGCCCTGCATGACGATCTGGGTCCAGACGACGAACCCGAGGACGACGACGAGCACCGTGCACAGGATTCCGATGAGGATCGACTTCAGCCGCCCCGCCCGCCGCGGTCGGCCAGGGTGCTCGGTCACATCGCTCATGTCGTTCCTCCACGCTCGGCGCCCCGCGAGGATCACGGCGGACCGGCTCCCTCCAGTATCCCAAACGCGGCCCAGGGCGCGTCGGTCGCGAGGCACGCCACTGCCCGCCGGGAGCCCGCGTCCCGGTCGTGCTGCCAGGCGATCGGCCTATGCTCGACGGGTGACCACCACTCGCACGAAGCACCCCACCGGGCCGTCGATGACGATCGGCCTCATCACGCACCCGACGAAGAACATCGACGACTCCGTCCGCATCCTCCGCTCATGGCAGCTCGAACACGGCGCGCGCCTCGTCGGACTCCGCGCGGAGGCCAACCGGCTCGGCGACGACGTCGAACTGCTCGACGAGGACGCCTTCGCGTCGTCGGTCGACGTCGCCGTGGCGATGGGCGGCGACGGCACGATGCTCGGCGCGATGCGGCTGCTCGCCGGCCGATCCGCACCGGTGCTCGGCGTCAACTACGGCAACGTCGGCTTCCTCGTCGAGGTCGAGCCGGCCGCGCTCGCTGAGGCACTCCAACGGGTCAGCGACAACGAGTTCTCCCTCGAACCGCACCACGGCCTCGAGGTGACGATCACCACCGGCGAGCAGGTCGCCCATCTCCTCGCCTTCAACGACGTCTCCATCGCCCGGCGCCCGGGAACCGGCGTGGTCATGGCCGACCTCGCCGTGGACGGCACCGCCTACGGGTACTTCAAAGCCGATGCGATCGTGATCGCCACCCCGACCGGATCGACGGCCTACAACTACGCGGCCGGCGGGCCGGTGCTCTCCCCCGCCGTCGCCGCCACCGTCGTCACGCCGGTCGCGCCCATGTCGGGCATCGACCGCTCGTTCATCCTCGGGCCGGCGGAGCGCCTGCAGTTCTCGATCGGCACGGCGACGAAGCAGGCCGCCGTCGAGATCGACGGCCAGGTCCTGTCCGATGTCGCAAGTGGCGCGGTCGTGACCGTCCGGCTCGTGCGCGACGCAGCCAACGTCGTGCGACTCGACCCGAGCCGGCACTCGCGCAAGGGCCGGATGAAACTCAGCCTGCTCGACCTCCCGTTGCGTCGCGATCAGCTGCTCGACCTCGTTCCACCGGACATCCGGGCACGCGTCGAGCGTCCGTCGCGGGTCCGCCGGACGCGCAGCAAGCCGGCCGACCCCTCACATTGAGTCAGGCGCCCGCCCGCAGCGCGGCGCCGGGGCGGGCGTCACGAGGCCGGCAGGACGACCCCGATCGGTTCGCGCTTCTCCGCCTGGAAGCGGTCTTCGGTGCGTCCGTAGGCCCAGTACCCGGACAGTGAGAGCTGGGAGCGGTCGAGCCCGCGCTGGGTGAGGAACACCTCACGAAGTGCTTTCATCGACTCCCGCTCGCCGTGGGCGAAGACCTGCACGCGTCCGTCAGGCCACGGGTGTCCGGTGATGGCGGTCGCGAGGAGCGCGGCCGTCGATTCGTCGCGGGCCGCACGGCCGACCCAGATGAGCTGCACCCCGGCCGGGTGGTCGAGCTCGACGAGGTCGTCCCGCCCACCGATCTCGAGGAACGCGAGCCCCTTCGCTTCCGCTGGGAGCGCCTCGAGGGCGGCGGCGATCGCGGGGATCGCCGACTCGTCGCCCGCGAAGAGGTGCCAGTCGGCAGTCGGGTCGGGCCGGTAGGCACCGCCGGGGCCGGCGAGCACGACGCGGTCTCCCGGCTGAGCGGCAGCGGCCCACGGGCCGGCGATGCCCTCGTCGCCGTGCACCACGAAGTCGATGTCGATGGTGCCCGCCGCCTGGTCCACGCGTCGCACCGTGTAGGTGCGGGTGACCGGGAGGTCGGCGGGTGCCAGCGTCTCACGGAGCGCCGCGAGGTCATACGGTGGCTCGAGGCCGAGTTCGGGCTTGGCGAAGGAGATCTTCACGTAGCTGTCGGTGGCGTCCTTGGGCTGGAAGTCGGCGAAGCCTGGACCGCCGAGGGTGAGGCGCACGAGGTGCGGTGTGACCCAGGAACTGCGTACCACCTCGAGGATGATCTGTGGACGTGGGGCTCGAGGTCGCGGTGTCGTCGTCATGATTGTCTCCATTCTGCCGCCCATCGGACGGTCTCGGCATCCCCGATCCCGCTGTCATACTTGAGGGATGGCTACGACCGCAGGCTGGTACCCGCACCCCGACGACCCGACGAAGGAACTCCACTTCGACGGCGAGACCTGGGGCGACTCGAGGGTGCTGCGGTTCCAGCGGGACAAGCCGTCGCAGGCCGACGCCGCGGGCTGGTACCCGCACCCGACCGACGAGGAACGCCAGGTCCACTTCGACGGACGAGCATGGACGGACACGCGGGTGTTGCAGCTCAGCGGCGGCGCGTCCGCTGACGGCGGGCAGGCTCCGGTCTACGTGTCGCCCGCCGAACTGCCGGCCCCGGAACGCGAGAGCCGCGCCTGGACGATCACCAAGGCCGCCCTGTCCTTCGGGCCGATCATCGCCATCGCGGTCGTCGGCGTGCTGGCGATCGTCAGCGGCAACACCGGGAGCTGAGGCACCCTCCACGACGACGAAGAGCGCCCCGCCGAACCGGCGGGGCGCTCTTCGTCTGCATGGGTCCTACTTGGCTGCGACGGCCTCGGGGGTCGCGATCGACGAGGCGAGCACCTCGTCGAGGCCCGCGGACGCCTCTTCGTCGGTCATCGACTGCGCGAGCGCGAGTTCGGAGACGAGCACCTGGCGCGCCTTCTGGAGCATGCGCTTCTCGCCGGCCGACACGCCGCTGTCCTGGTCGCGACGCCACAGGTCGCGGACGACCTCGCCGACACGGTGGACGTTGCCACTGGCCATCTTCTCCTGGTTGGCCTTGTATCGACGCGACCAGTTGCCGGGCTCCTCGACGAACGGCTCGCGGAGCACGCCGTAGACGGCCTGGACGCCGTCGTGGTCGATGACGTCGCGCACACCGACGAGGTCGGCGTTCGCGATCGGCAGCTTGATGGTGAGCTCGGACGTGTGCACGCGAAGCGTCATGACGTCCTGCTCGACACCCTTGATCGTCACCTTCGACAACTCGGTGATGGTGACCGCTCCGTGGTGCGGGTAGACCAGGGTCTCTCCAACGATGAACTGCATGGTTCCTCTTCTCTTCTCAGGTCGTCACCGGTACTCGCGCACCGGCGTCGTCGTGCTCCGGCGGTTCAGCGGCCGGATGGTTCGGGGGTCGGTGGTGGCGGTGACGCGCCGACGGGTCGTTCGTCGAGCAGCCAGGCGGGCAGCAGGGCGACCAGGGCTTCGACCAGTTCGTCGTCCGAGACGTCGATGCGTCCGCGGCGCCAGCCGTCGACGAGGGAGAGCGTGCCACCGGCGACATAGGCGGAGACCAGGCCCGCCGGGATGCCGACCGGGACCTCGGTGCGCTCGAGCAGCGAGCCGATGAGGTGGTCGGCGTGCTCGCCGACGAGGTCGTCGAATGCGCTGCGGGCGACGGGGAGCTCGAGCACGCTCGAGTAGAGCGGTGCGTCTTCGAGGAGCTGGGCGACGAGGCGTCGGTAGGCTTCGCGGGCGCGCTCGGCGCTACCCAGCGACTCGCCCGCGGGCCGCACCGAGACTCCGGACGCGGCAAGGCCGGCGAACTGCACCCGCAGGTAGGCCGCGGTGAGGTCGTCGAGGCTGGCGAAGTGGGCGTAGAACGAGCTGCGGCTGATCCCGGCGACGCGGACGATGTCGCCGACGGACACGCGTTCCGGCCGACCCGCCAGAATGGTGGCGACGGCGTCGAAGATCGTCTGCCTGGTGCGCTCGGCACGTGGGTCGCCCGTCGCTCGGAGGACGGGAGTGAAGCGCTCGACGCGCGACGGCGGAGCGGGACGTTCTGTGGTGGACTGCTCGACACCGAGGGCGGGAACTCCTGATGTGCGAGGCATTCCCACCAGTGTACCACGACTTCTCGGACAGCTGTCCGAGACAGCACCTGTCGGCTTCGAGTGGGTCCCTCCTCCAGGTCCATCCGGGCACACCTCTCTCCCCCGAGCCGGGGCAGCGCGACCCGAGTGCCCTTCGACAGGCTCAGGGACCGAATCGTTCCCGGACAACCTCCCCCGGTCACTGAGCTTGTCGATGTGCAGCACGGCTCGGGAACCGAAGCGGTGCGGACAGCCTCCTCCCGGTCACTGAGCTTGTCGAAGTGCCCACGAGGAACCCTTCGCCGGCGGGTTCAGAACGGTGCGGGATCGGGTGCCGTCCGGTGGTATCTGCCGTCGGGTGTCGTCCACTCGAGCACCCCACCGGGTCCGTGGTCGAGGTTCCATCCGGGGAGGTGCTTCATCCGGTGGTGATGTCGGCACAGGCAGGCGAGATTCGCGACATCCGTGGTGCCGCCGTCCGCCCACGCGACCGAATGATCGAGATCGCACGCTCTGGCCCGTCTGCCGCAGCCTGGTGCGCGACAGGTGCCGTCCCGAAGGCGCACCGCCCGTTGGAGATCGGCCGGGACGCGGTACTGGTTTCGGCCGACGGAGAGGACCGCGCCTGTTTCCGGTTGGACGAGGATCCGGGTGAAGCTCGGTGCGTTCACCGCGATACGCGCCGCGGTCTCGGGGTCGATCGGGCCGTAGCCGTCGAGGGTTGCCGGGGCCTCGGAGACGCCGGCCATGCTGAGTGCCGGGACGGTGATCTGCACGGTCGGTGTGATGTGTTCCTGGACCTCGATCGGGTGCGGGAGCACCGGGCTCGACAGGACGTCTTCAGGCGTCACACCGGTGAGGGCGAGCGCCGCCAGGGCGTCGGCCTGCAGTTGGGCGCAGGTGCGGGTTTCGCCAGATGCGCGTGATTCTGAGGCCGCTGCCTCGACCCGCTCGATGATGCCCTGGGCGATCGGGGCGGTTGTGAACAGGTGCACCCACGCCATGCCGTCCGCTGCCGGTTCGAACTCGACCCGGCGGTCCGCCTCGGACCGGACCGCTCTCGCAGTGATCGATTCCGGGTGGAGCCGCTCGCGCAGAACGCGGGCGCGCTTCCGGAGGTACGCATTGGTGGAGTGTTCCGCGACCGGCAGGACTTCCGCGAGGAACACCGCCCGCCCCGCGGTCGGGACGTCACTGAGCTGGTCGACGATCGTCTGCGCGTGCCGTGCCGAGATACGACCGGCCTCGAGCGAGGCGAGCACGGCCGGCGCTTCGTTCACGAGGCGTTCCGCGTCGTTGC
>NZ_JARVSA010000009.1:0-233106 GCF_030209415.1 Plantibacter sp. lyk4-40-MEA-4 | reverse complement strand
GCATGTGTTAAGCACGCCGCCAGCGTTCGTCCTGAGCCAGGATCAAACTCTCCGTAAATGTTGAATTGCACGATCCGAAGACCGGCACATTTCGCGCACCATGCCACCGGAATAGGTGAACACGATGCAAGTTTGAAACTGACAGAACAAATCATTACTGACTTGCTTTGTTTTGTTTAAATGTTTTCCAAAGGAATCTCTTACAACATCAACCAACCGAAAAGGAAGGCATCAATTGCACGAGGTTTTTGGCATTTGACATTGTGCACGCTGTTGAGTTCTCAAGGATCGGATGCTCCTGCCTTTGGCCATCACGACCGCCCTGCAGGGCAACTTCTCTAACTTACCACTTCTTCGGTTCTTGTCAAGTCGAATCAGGAGCTGATCTGAGCGGACCGGAGTTCGCTTGATCCTCACCGCTTCGATGACCCGAGAGCTGGGAAGTACCAACCTAGTCTTGAAGTGAGACGATCTCAAGTGTGAGTTTGACTCACGTGGAGATGCTCGACTTTTGGCTGGGTATCAGTCCCACTTGAGGCCGGGAAGCTCTTCCGCTTCCCGCACCTTTGGGGTGACGAGTGATTACTTTACGCAGACCGCCAGGGGCTGGCAAATCCTCGCTGCATCCCGGGCGTGTCGCCCGGATCCACGCGCTTCAGTCCCGATCGGCGTCACCGATGCCGAGGACGGCCGCTGAGTCGGAACCGGCCGCGACGACCGTCGCGACGGCGAGCGGGCTTCCGCCCCAGGCGGTGAACGAGTACTCGTCTCCGGCGGAGTCGACCGACCAACTGCGCTCGCCCGTGGTCGCGTCGATGCCGACGAGCGTGTCGTCGAGCGTCAGCAGGAGGGTCCGGTCGCTGTATCCGACGAGGCTGCCCTCGGCGTCCCGCTCCTCGTATCGGATCTCACCGTCTCGAGCGCCGACCCCGGTGTATCCGCCGTCGCCGTCACCGAGCATGATCGTGTCGCCCACGGTGTAGGCGCCGTCCCAGGTGCTCGTCAGTCCGCTGCGCCACTCGACCTCGCCGGATCGCAGGTCGAGGCGGCGGACCCGCTCCCCCGACTGGTCGGCGACGACCAACAGTCCGCTCGCGTCGAGCACCACCGGCAGTGCCCCGGTCGCCTTCCAGCGCTCGGCGCCGGTGCGGTCGTCCACCCCGCGGATCGTGGTGTCGTTGCCGGAGTAGTCGATCGCGACGAGATCGCCGCCCACCTGCTGGTAGTACCAGGAGAGATCGCCCTGCCAGTCGATGGTCGATCCGTCGTCGAGCGAGAAGACCGCTCCGTCGTAGAAGAGCTTGTCGCCTGCGGTGGTCGCCCGCTCGCCGGCGTCACCGCTGACCTCCCAGACCGGGTCGGTCAGGTCCGTCGACCGATAGCGGCCGACCGTCCCGGTGCCGTCGGCCGTGGTCGACGAGATGAGCAGATCACCCTCGAGACCCGGGACGAACGCCGCCGGTGCAGCGAAGTCGGCGAAGCCGATCCCCTCGACACTCGAGTGCTCCTGCGAGGTGGACACCACGTGCCCGTCCCGACGGCTCACGGCGACCATGAGGTCCCCCTGACTCAGCACGATCGCGGCCGCATCCGGTGGGGAGACGACCACCGGTGCGTCGAACCGGTCGAACTCCGGCGAGAGCTCGGTGACGCGACGGTCCCAGAGCGTGTGGCCGTTCGCCGTGTTCACCAGGGAGACCACCGTCTCGCCCGGAGCGTCGTCGAGGGTCGTCTGATCCAGTGGCCGGTCGGTCGACCACACGAGCAGCGCGGTGTTGGGGCTCGCGGTGTACCCGTTGAGGTAGAGCTCGTCGCCCGCGGGCACTTCGTCGTCCAGCGGATGCGCGAGTTCCCACGTTCCGACGGTCGGCTTCGTCGGGAGGTCGCGGAGGAGCGCGAGCCCCTCGACGCGGTGGGGAACGGCCGCGACCACGATGAGCACGACCGCGACGATCGCAGCGACCACGGCGAGTGCGAATCCGCCGAGGATGAACCATCGGCGTCGCGAGGGGGTCCGCTTGACCGTGCTGGGCAACGAATCGGGGTGCCAGAGGGCACGGGGCGCGGCCGGTTCCCCAGGTGCCTCCCCTGCGGAGCTTGCCGAAGCCGGCTCGTCCGCAGCGGCTGTCGCCGGGTGCGGAGTCGACGCCTGCGCCGGCGCCGGGTTGGTGGATTCGGGATCCGGGACCGGTGTCGGCACCGCGCTCGGCGCGATCGACGTCGCGGTACCGCGGTTCGTGGGCTCGACCGTGTCGACGTCCGGCGACGGCGGTCGATCGGCTTCCGCTGCTGGGGCACCGGTCTCGACGTGGGGTGCATCGGTCTCGACGAGGTCGCCGTCATCGGCCGGCGTGGACCGGTCGTCCGTCGACTCCGACTCGGGCTCGTCCGCCGGCTCCGGCTCGGCCGCCGCCTCGGCCGGCGTCTGCACGGTCGACAGCTCGCCCGTGCGCAGCGGCAGCATGGCCCCACAACTCGGGCACACACCGTCGCGACGGTCGACGATCTCGGTCCCGCACGCCTCGCAGAGCTGCACTCGGAGCATCCCCTTCAGGTTCGATGACGACGACGATGCCGTCGTCGGCGGATCAGGCGGGCGCTCCGTCGAGGAACAGCCCGGCGAGGGTGCGCTTGCCGCGGCGCAGCACGGCCACCCCGCCCGTCAGGAACCGGTCGTCCAGAGTCGCGTCGACGTCGTCGATCTTGCGGTTGTTCACCGAGACGCCTCCCTGGGCGACCGCGCGTCGAGCCTCACCGAGGCTCGAACACAGCTCCGTGTCGACGAGCGCCTGGATGACGAGGGTCTCCGCCGTCACCCGCGCGTTCGGCAACTCCGTGACGGCCGACCGCAGCGTGTCCGCGTCGAGAGCGTCCAGATCGCCCTGACCGAAGAGCGCGGCCGACGCGGCGATGGCCGCATCCGTCGCGGCGACCCCGTGGACGAGCGCGGTGACGGCGTAGGCGAGGGTCTTCTGCGCCTCCCGCTTGAACGGTTCCGACTCGGTCGCGGCCGCCAGTCGCTCGATCTCCACCCGATCGAGGAACGTGAACACCTTCAGCCGGGCGATGACGTCCGCATCGTCGGTGTTGACCCAGAACTGGTAGAACGCGTACGGGCTCGTCATGCTCGGGTCGAGCCAGACCGCGTTGCCTTCGCTCTTCCCGAACTTCGTGCCGTCCGAGTTCGTGATCAGCGGGGTCCCGATCGCGTGGACGGTCGCCCGCTCGACCCGGTGGATGAGGTCGGTTCCGCTCGTGAGGTTGCCCCACTGGTCGCTCCCGCCGGTCTGCAGGACGCAGCCGTACTCGCGGTACAGCTCGAGGTAGTCCATCCCCTGGAGGATCTGGTAACTGAACTCGGTGTAGCTGATCCCCGCCTCCGAGTTGAGGCGGGCACTGACCGCGTCCTTCTTCAGCATCGTGCCGACGCGGTAGTGCTTGCCGATCTCCCGCAGGAAGTCGATCGCCGAGAGCGGTGCGGTCCAATCGAGGTTGTTGACCATGCGCGCGGCGTTGTCGCCCTCGAAGCTGAGGAAGCGTTCGATCTGCGCGCGGAGGGACTGCACCCACTCGGCGACAGTGTCCGGCGTGTTCAGTGTGCGCTCGGCGGTCGGACGTGGGTCGCCGATGAGGCCGGTCGAACCGCCGACGAGCCCGAGCGGGCGGTGTCCGGCCAGCTGCAGCCGACGCATGACGAGCAGCTGGACCAGATTGCCCAGGTGGAGGCTCGCAGCAGTCGGGTCGAACCCGCAGTAGTAGGTGATCGGCGCTCCACCGAGCAGGCGCTTCAGCTCCTGCTGATCCGTCGACACATGGACGAGCCCGCGCCAGACGAGTTCGTCCCAGACGTCCTCGAAGGTCGGATCGTTGCGCTGGTCAGGAAGAGCGAGGTTCGACACGCTTGCAAGGCTATCAGCGCAGGATCGGCGGCTGGATCGGGTGCATCGGCACCGGCGCGATCGCGGCGATCGTGATGTGCAGGAATTCCTCTCATTCTTCGGAGTTGTGGAAATACCTGCACGTTGCGACTAGGGTGATCGAGCCGACCCACCGCCGAGAGGAGAGCCGTGTACGTCCTGACCGTCGATCAGATCGCGAGCCGGACCGGCCCCGATCGCGCCGCCGGTGTCATCGAGTCGATCAACGACCGGTTCCCGGACCACCTGCTCCTGCAGGCCGAACGCACGGCAGGCGACGAGTTCCAGCTCGCCACCGATGACGCCGGGATCGCGCTCGCCATCGCCTTCGACCTCCTCCGGGATCGCGGCTGGAGCGTGGGCATCGGACAAGGCGACGTCCGACGTCCGCTCCCTGATTCCACCCGAGCCGCGACCGGTCAGGCCTTCTACGCTGCGAGGGAGGCTGTCACGCGGGCCAAGCGGGCGCCCTTCCGGTTCGCGCTCGAGGCGGCCGACCAGCAGGGCGGCGCCGATGTCGAAGCGCTCATCGTGCTCCTCCTCCACCTCCGCGACCGGAGGACCGAGGGCGGATGGGAGGTCGCCGACCTGCTCGCGGCCGGCGCGACCCAGTCCGAGGCCGCGGCACGACTCGGCATCACCGAGAGTTCGGTCAGTCGCCGGGTCGCGGCCGCCGGAGTCCGAGCCGAAGCCGCGGCGACCACCGCGCTCATCCGCCTCCTGGCGAAGCTCGACCAGGACGCCTCCGTGCACCACCCCGACGACCGAAAGGACGAGCGATGAACCTCGTCACGCTCACGCCCATCACCTGGCCGACCGTCATCGGCCTTCTCGGAAGCGCGCTCGTCTTCCTCCTGCTGGCCCGGATGCTGAGCGCGCGTCTCGCGGATCGTCTCATGGTCGTGGCGGCGGCCCTCATGGTGGTCGGGGCCTTCCTGATCGCGCTCGTCCCCTCGGTCCCGCCGACCGGTCCTGCACTCGTGCTCCTCGGCGTCTTCGTCCTGGCCGTCGCGGTCGCCGGCGGTGGTCCGGTCGCCTCCTTCGTCCTCACCCTCGCGACGAAGGGCAGCGTCGCCCCCGGAATCCACGGCGGCATCCTCGTGGAGCGCCGGAACCCGAGCGCCTCGCAGGTCGTCGGACGTCCCATCGAAGTGCTGCGCGGCGGGACCGCCATCGGGATCCTCGAACGGCTCGCCCTCGTCGCCGCGTTGTTCTCCGGCTATCCGGAGGCGATCGCGGTCATCGTCGCGGTGAAGGGTGTCGGACGCCTCACCGAACTCGACTCGGCCGAGGCGCGCGAGCGGTTCATCATCGGCTCGCTCGCCAGCATCCTCTGGGCTGCCGGGGTGGCGTCGATCCTGCTGCTCGCGCGAGGCTGAGTCGGCGGATCAGTCCACGGCCCTGGGAGAGCGGCGGTAGGGCGAGACGGTCGTCTCCCCCGGCAGCACGAACCGCCACGGGTAGGCGGCTCCCCCACCGACCCCGCTGACGCCAGTCCGCGGACCGGCCGCCGAGGCGAGCGGGCGCTCGGGCAGCAGCAGATCGAAGGGCGGCTCGGCGAGGTCGTCACCCGACTGGTCGAGCGCGATCCCGAGCGCCACGGTGAGCCGCGCCGGTCCTCTGGCCAGGTCGCGATCCGGCACCCGTTCACCGCGTCGCAGCCGCGCGAGCTCCAGGCCCGCGACGACCTCGCCGGCACGCAGGAGGACGGCCGACGCCGTGCCGACGGGTGAGCACACGACGTTGACGCACACGTGCATGCCGTAGCTGAAGTAGGCGTACAGATGCCCGGGCGGACCGAACATCGGACTCGTGCGCGGGGTCGGACCACGGTGCGCATGGGATCCGGGATCCTCACCGACCCCGAGATAGGCCTCGACCTCAGTGAGACGGACCGACACGGTGCCCTCGGGCGTCGTGTGGGACAGCACCGCTCCGAGCAGCGCGGGCGCGACCTCGAGGGCCGATCCCGAGGTCAGTGCCCGCAGCGGACCGGCCGTCGTCATCGGACCCCGCCCCGTCTAGAGCGAGAGGGCCTGTGACAGCGCGCCCACCCGCCCGACGAGTGTCACGAGCTGGTCCTGGACCCGCTCCGGCGCAGTCCCGCCGGCGCCGAGTCGGCTGCCGATCGAGCCGTCGACGGTCAGGACGCTCCGCACGGCCGGGGTGAGATGTTCCGAGACACCAGCCAGTGCGGCGTCGTCCGGTTCGTCGAGTGCAAGGCCGCGCTCCTCGCAGTACCGCACGAGCTCGCCGCTGATCTCGTGCGCGTCACGGAAGGCGACACCCTGCTTGACGAGCCACTCGGCGACGTCCGTCGCGAGGGAGAACCCCTCCGGTGCGAGCTCGCGCAGCCGTGCCGTGTCGAAGCGGAGCGTCGCCACCATCCCGGTGAACGCCGGCAGCAACACCTCGAGCTGGTTCACGGAGTCGAACACCGGCTCCTTGTCCTCCTGCAGGTCGCGGTTGTACGCGAGCGGCAGCGCCTTCAACGTCGCCAGCAACCCGGTCAGGTTCCCGATGAGTCGCCCGGACTTCCCGCGGGCGAGTTCGGCGATGTCGGGGTTCTTCTTCTGCGGCATGATGCTCGAGCCGGTCGAGTAGGCGTCGTCCAGGGTCACGAACCCGAACTCGCGGGTGTTCCAGACGATGATCTCCTCGGCGAACCGGGACAGGTTGATCCCGATGAGCGAGGTGATGAACGCGAACTCGGCGACCACGTCGCGGCTGGCGGTGGCGTCGATCGAGTTCTCCGTCGGCCGGTCGAGCCCGAGTTCGTGCGCGACGAGCACCGGGTCGAGCCCGAGGGAGCTCCCGGCGAGCGCTCCGGAACCGTACGGCGATGCGCTCGCCCGGGCGAGCCAGTCGCGGAGCCGTTCCAGGTCGCGGGTGAGCGGCCAGGCGTGCGCGAGCAGCTGGTGGGCGAGCAGCACCGGCTGGGCGTGCTGCAGGTGCGTGCGGCCGGGCATGACCGCGTCCGGGTGTGCTTCGGCCTGGGAGACGATCGCGTCGACCAGGTGGATGACGTCGCGGGCGATCACCCGTCCGTGATCGATGAGGTAGAGGCGCACGAGCGTCGCGATCTGGTCGTTCCGGCTCCGGCCGGCACGCAGCTTCCCACCGAGTTCCTTGCCGGCCCGTTCGACGAGCCCGCGTTCCAGCGCCGAGTGGACGTCCTCATCGCTCGCCGCCGCGACGAACGTCCCGTCGGCCACGTCGGCGTCCAGGACGTCGAGGGCGGCGAGCATCCCACCGAGCTCGTCCTCGTCGAGGTACCCCGCCGACGCGAGCGCTTTGGCGTGGGCACGGGAACCCGCGATGTCGTATGCGGCGAGGACCCAGTCGAACTGCGTGGACTTGCTCAGACGGGCGAGTTCCGGTGACGGGCCGCTCGCGAAGCGTCCACCCCAGAGGGCCCCGGATTCGCCTGCTCGATTCTGCTGATCTGCCACGATGGGCCTCCTGTACTGCTGGCGTCCGGAGTGCTCCGGACTGGTCGGTCGGCCGCAGCCGGGGAAGGGTCAGGCCGCAGAGCCGGCGTGCTGCTGCTCGAGCAGCCACACGAGCAGGGCCTTCTGCGCGTGGAGGCGGTTCTCCGCCTCGTCCCAGATGATGCTCTGTGCCCCGTCGATGACCTCGGCCTCGACCTCGAAGCCGCGGTCGGCGGGCAGGCAGTGCATGAAGACGGCGTCGGAGGCTGCGAGCCCCATGAGCCTGCGGTCGACCCGGTAGCCGCCGAAGATGGCGACGCGTTGCGCCTTCTCGTCCTCCTTGCCCATCGACACCCAGGTGTCGGTGATCATCACGTCGGCATCCGTCGCCGCAGTGTCGGGGTCGGTGGTCACGAGCACTGATCCTCCCGTCGTCGCGGCGATGCGCTCCGCGTCGGCGACGACGTCCGCAGCCGGGGCGAACTCGGCCGGGGCGGCGATACGGACGTGCATCCCCGCCGTCGCGCCGGCCAACAGGTAGGAGTGGGCCATGTTGCTCGCTCCGTCGCCGAAGAACGACATCGTCAGACCGGCGAGCCGGCCCTTGTGTTCGCGGATCGTGAGGAGGTCGGCGAGGAGCTGGCACGGGTGGAAGTCGTCGGAGAGCGCGTTGACGACGGGCACGGTCGTCCCGGCCGAGATCTCCTCGAGACCGGACTGGGCGTAGGTCCGCCAGACGATCGCCGCGACCTGACGTTCGAGGACGCGGGCGGTGTCGGCGGCCGTCTCCTTGCCGCCGAGCTGGCTGTTGGCCGTCGAGATGATGAGCGGTGATCCGCCGAGGTCGGCGATCCCCACGGCGAAGGAGACGCGTGTCCGCGTCGAGGACTTGTCGAAGATGACCGCGACGGTCTGCGGGCCTTCGAGTGGCTTGCGAGACCAGCGGTCACGCTTCAGCTCGGTGGCGAGATCGAGGATCTCGGCCTGCTCGGCCGGGCTGAGGTCGTCGTCGCGGAGGAAGTGACGGGTCATGGCTGGTGGTCCTGTTCGTGTGGGTCGATGGCCGGTCAGGCCTGGACGGCGTCGAGCGCCGCGCGGAAGAGGGAGGTGAACTCGTCGATCTCTGCGTCGCCGATGATGAGCGGCGGCGCGATCCGGATGCTCGTCGCGTTCGGGGCGTTGATGATGAGCCCACGGTCGAACGCAGCAGCAGACAGCTCGGCCGCCACCGGGGCGCTCAAGCCGATGCCGATGAGCAGCCCGTGTCCGCGGACCTCCTCGACGAGCGGGGAACCGATGGCGGTGATGACGCCCCGCAACTGCTCACCACGCGCGGCGGCGTTCTGCACGAGACCGGCGCGCTCGATCTCCTCGAGCACCGCGTTCGCCGTCGCGGTCGCGAGCGGGTTGCCGCCGAACGTGCTGCCGTGCTGGCCGGGTCCGAACAGCTCGGAGGCGGCGCCGAAGGTGACCAGGGCGCCGATCGGCATGCCACCGCCGATCCCCTTGGCGACGGTGATCGCGTCCGGGACGATGCCGTCCCGCTGGAACGCGAACCACTCCCCCGTCCGACCGGCCCCGGTCTGGATCTCGTCGATGATGAGCAGCACGCCGTGTGCCTCGGTGAGTGCCCTGGCACGGGCGAGGTAGCCCTCCGGCAGGTCGATGACGCCGGCTTCGCCCTTGATCGGTTCGATGATCAGCGCGGCGACCCGGTCGTCGATCGCCGCCTCGAGTGCCTCGATCGTAGTCGGGATGTGCTCGACGCCGCCCGGGAGCGGATGGAACCCCTCCTGCAGCGCGGGCTTTCCGGTCAGGGCCAGCGCGCCGAAGGTCCGCCCGTGGAAGGAGTTCTCCAGGGTGAGCACGCGGGTCCGCGATCCGTCGCCGTGGTTGAGTCGGGCGAGCTTGAACGCCGCCTCGTTCGCCTCGGCACCGGAGTTCGCGAAGTACACCCGACCGCCCTCGTCCGCTCCGGCGAGACGCTTGAGTCGGGCCGCGAGCTCGAGCTGCGGCGGACTCGAGAAGTAGTTGGAGACGTGCGCGAGCGTGCCCGCCTGTCGCGTGATCGCACCGACGAACGCCGGATGCGCATGTCCCAGTGCGTTCACCGCGATGCCCGCGAGGAAGTCGAGGTAGCGGTTGCCCTCGGCGTCCCAGACATGGCATCCCTCACCGCGCGTCAGCATGGCGATCGGCGTGTTGAACGTGCGCATCATGTCGCGGTCGACGCGGCTCTTCCAGTCGCTCATGAGTCCTCCGGGACGACCTCGGTGCCTGAGCCGTTCTGGGTGAACACCTCGAGCAGGATGGAGTGGGGTACGCGGCCGTCGATGATGGCAGCCTTGGCGACCCCGCCGTCGACGGCGTCGAGGCAGGCGGTCATCTTCGGGATCATGCCCGATTCGAGCGAGGGCAGCATGGCTCGGAGTTCACTCGTCGTGATCTGCGAGACGAGCGAGTCGCGGTCGGGCCAGTCGCTGTACAGGCCGGCGACATCGGTCAGGATGACGAGCTTGGCGGCACCGAGTGCGACGGCGAGCGCCGCGGCGGCCGCATCGGCGTTCACGTTGAGCGTCTGGCCGGGCTGGTCGAGGTCGGGGGCGATCGAGGAGACCACCGGGATGTTGCCGGCGTCGAGGTAGGCCTGCACCGAGGTGGGGTCGACGCTGACGACGTCGCCGACGAGCCCGATGTCCACGGTCTCGCCGTCGACGACGATCGAGCGACGACGTCCGCCGAACAGGCCCGCGTCCTCGCCGGACAGTCCTGCGGCGAGCGGGCCGTGTTCGTTGATCCGCCCCACGAGCTCGGGGTTGACCTGGCCAGTGAGGACCATGCGGACGACCTCCATGGCCTCGGGCGTCGTGACCCGGTACCCGCCGCGGAACTCGCTGTGGATGTCGAGCCGGTCGAGCATCGCGGAGATCTGCGGGCCACCACCGTGCACGACGACGGGCTTCAGCCCCGCGTAACGCAGGTAGACCATGTCCTCGGCGAACGCCTGCGCGAGCTCGTCGCTCACCATCGCGTTGCCACCGAACTTCACGACGATCGTCTGGTCGCGGAAGGTCTTCAACCAGGGAAGGGACTCGATGAGGGTGGCGGCCTTGATCGCCGCCTCCTCGGGAGAATTGTCTCGGTACTGGGTCATCATCAGCTCGCGTAGGCGCTGTTCTCGTGCACGTAGTCGTGCGTGAGGTCGTTCGTCCAGATGGTGGCTCCCGTGTCACCGGCATGGAGGTCGATGAGCACGTGCACTGCGCGCGGTGAGAGGTCGACGAGGTCGCGCGGCTGATCCGGCTCGCCGGCCGTGCACACCTGGACGCCGTTCATGGCCACGTCGATCCCGTACGGGTCGAACTCTGCGCCCGTGGTCCCGACGGCCGCGAGCACCCGGCCCCAGTTCGGGTCGTTGCCGAAGATGGCCGCCTTGAAGAGGTTGCTGCGGGAGACCGCGCGGGCGACCTCGACCGCGTCGTCCTCGGACACCGCGCCGACGACCTCGATCGCGACGTCGTGGGCCGCGCCCTCGGCATCGGCCTGCAACTGCAGGGTGAGGTCGCGACAGACCTCCGTCAGCGCCTCGGTGAAGGAGGACAGCTCCGGGGTGACGCCGCTCGACCCGGAGGCGAGGAGCGACACCGTGTCGTTCGTGGACATGCAGCCGTCGGAGTCGAGGCGGTCGAAGGTGACGCGGGTCGCGCTGCGGAGCGCCTGATCGAGCTGGGACGGCTCGAGCACGGCGTCGGTCGTGATGACGACGAGCATCGTCGCGAGCCCGGGGGCGAGCATGCCCGCGCCCTTCGCCATGCCACCGACGGTCCATCCGTCCGCGCTCCGCACGGCCTGTTTCGGCTTCGTGTCGGTCGTCATGATGGCGGTCGCCGCGGCGAGCCCGGCCGCTTCGCTCGCACCGTCCTGGCCGGCGACCGCGCGGGTGGCGTCCCACACGCCTGCGGTCAACTTGTCGAGGTCGAGCTGTTCGCCGATGAGCCCCGTGGAGCAGACGAGGACGTCGCCGGCCGAGACCGCGAGTCGCTCGGCGACGGCCTCCGCGGTCGCGTGCGTCGTCTGGAAACCGCGCGTCCCCGTGTAGCAGTTCGCGCCGCCGGAGTTCAGGACGATCGCCGAGACGATGCCGTCCTGCATGACCTGCTCGCTCCAGAGGATCGGGTTGGCCTTGCACCGGTTGCTCGTGAACACCGTCGCCGCGTGCTGCAGCGGACCGACGTTGTGGACCACCGCGAGGTCGAGGCCCCCGGAGGTCTTGAGGCCGCAGGCGACGCCCGCCGCGAGGAATCCTGCTGCTGCTGTCACACTCACGGTGCCACTCCATTCACACTCAAGCCGGTCGTCTCGGGAAGCCCGAGCGCGATGTTCGCCGATTGGATCGCCGCGCCGGCGGTCCCCTTCACGAGGTTGTCGACGGCGGTCACGACGACGACCCGTCCCACCGTCTCGTCGACGGCGAGTCCGATCAACGCGGTGTTGGCGCCGAGGACGTCGGCCGTCCGTGGGAACGAGCCCTCCGGCAGCACCTGGACGAACGGTTCGTCGGCGTAGGCCGTCTCCCAGGCTTCGCGGACGGCTGCCGCCGTGGTGCCCGGGACGATGCGTGCCGTCGAGGTGGCCAGGATGCCGCGCGACATCGGGACGATGACCGGGGTGAACGAGATGGAGGCGCGATCGGCACCGGCCGCCCGGAGGCTCTGCGTGATCTCGGGGATGTGCCGGTGGGTACCGCCGACGGCGTAGGGGTTGGCCGTGCCGAGCACCTCGCTCGCGAGCAGGTTGACCTTCAGGCTCTTCCCCGCACCGGACGGCCCGACCGCGAGCACGGAGACGAGGTCGAGCGGCTCGATCACCCCCGCGGCGATGCCGGGCGCGAGGGATAGGGCGACCGTGCTGGCGTTGCATCCGGGAGCGGCGATCCGCTTGGCGCCGGCGAGAGCGTCGCGCCCCCGACCGGTGGACGTCTGGAGCTCCGGCACGCCGTAGGCCCAGGCGCCGAAGTAGTCGCCGCCGTAGAACGCGTCCCAGTCGGCTTCGTCGACGAGCCGGTGGTCGGCTCCGCAGTCGACGACGAGGGTCTCCGGTGGAAGCGATGCCGTCACCTCACCCGACTTGCCGTGCGGCAGGGCGAGGAAGACGACGTCGTGTCCCGCCAGCACCTCCGGCGTCGTCGCCTCGAGGACAAGATGCCGGAGGGAGCGGAGGTGTGGCTGGTGGTCGACGAGCGGTTGACCGGCGTTCGCGTGCGCGGTCACCGTCCTGACGTCGAAGTCGGGGTGGTCGGCGAGCAGCCGAAGCAGCTCGCCTCCTGCGTAGCCGGATGCTCCGGCCACCGCTACAGAGAAGGACATGGCTCTACCTTATTGAGTGGACGCTCGAGGGGCGGAGGCGGCGACTCCTGGACGACGGCACGATCACCTGGACCGTGCGAGCACCGGGGTCGCCTATCGTCGCTCTGCGGTAGCGCGCGCGGACACGGGACGGCGGAGGGCGCGGAGCGTGATCGCCCGCGAAGAACCCTGTGCCTGGAAACGTGCCATGTCGAGAGCGTACTACGACGACGAGGATGCCGACGAATCCGCGCCCGGCGCAGCCCGCTCCGCGATGAGCGCCGCCTGCACCCGCGACCGCGCGTCGAGCTTCACGAGGATCCGGGACACGTGCGTCCGGGCCGTCGCCTCCGACAGCCCGAGCACGGTCGCGATCCCCGCGTTGCTCAGGCCCTCGCGCAGTCGCTCGAGGACCTCACGCTCCCGCGGTGTCAGCGTGGCCAGACCGGGGTGCTCCGGAGCCGGTGCCGGCACGACCGGAGGTCTGGCCGCGGCGAGACGTTCGATGACTCGGCGGGTCACCTCCGGCGCGAGCACCGCCTCGCCCGCGTGCACTCGTCGGATCGCATCGACGAGGCCGGCAGCGGAGACCGTCTTCACCAGGAAGGCGTTCGCCCCGGCCGCCAGCGCCTCGTCGACGTACCGGTCGAGCGCGAAGGTCGTGAGCATGATGATGCTCGGCGGTGGGGTGGCCGCGGCGAGGATGGCCGGGATCGCGTCGATCCCGGAGGCACGCGGCATCTGGACGTCGAGCAGCACGACGTCCGGTCGGTGTCGCACGGCTTGCGCGACGACGGCCTCCCCGTCCGCCGCCTCGGCGATGACCTGGATGTCGTCCGGCTCGTCGAGCAGCGCCCCCAGACCCGCTCTGACGGCCGCGTGGTCGTCCGCGATGAGGACCGTGATGGTCATGACGCCCCTCCTGCGGTGACGACCGCGGGGGTGGCCGGCGACGCCAGGGTCGGCACGGTGAGCGCCGTCCGCCAGTCGGGACCGTCCGGCCCCGCGGCGAGGTCGCCTCCGACCAGGCGTGCCCGCTCGGCCAGGCCGACGAGGCCGACCCCACCGGACCCGGCGAGCACCGAAGACACGGTCGCCGTCGGCAGCGGGTTGCTGAGCGTGACCGACAGGGCACCGGGCGGGAGCGAGACCTCCACCCGCACGGAGGCACCCGGAGCGTGCTTCGCGGTGTTCGTCAGGCCTTCGACGAGCGTGCGGAGGCCGACGATCGAGGTCTGCGCGGGGACCTCGGCGAGCGCCGCGTCGTCCGGCGCCCGCACCTCCACCTCCAGTCCGTTGGCACGGGCGACCTCGACCGCGCGGCGCACCGACTCGGCCGTGAGTCGGTCTGGTGCCTGGGCCAGGTCGTCGGTCGACTGGTCACCACGGAGCACGTCGATCATCGTGCGCATGTCGGCGAGCGCGTCGAGACTGCTGGTCCGGACGAGTGCCAGGCTGCGCCGCAGCGCCACCGGGTCGGTGCCGTCGCGTCGTTCCAGTGCCGCCGCCGACTGCATCGCGATCGCCGAGAGGTGACCGGCGATGACGTCGTGCAGCTCCCGGCTGAGCTCGAGCCGTTCACGGGTCACGGCGTCCTGCCGGAGCGCAGCCGCTGCCTGGGCGATCGTGTCCGCGCGCTCGCGCTGGCGTTCGGCCTCGAGGCGGGGGTACCGGACCATCCTGCCGTACCAGATCGAACTCGCCAGGATGACCGGGACGATGATGAGCGAGCCGAGGACCACTCCGCGACCGAGCCGGGCGATGGCCTCGACGTCGTCGGTGAACCAGATCACCGCGAAGACACCGACCGACACGACGGCGAGCGCGGTGCAGGCGAACGCGGCGACGTCGATGACCCGGGACCGCGAGTAGAGCGCCGCCGCGTAGGCGAGGTCGGACACGACGATGAGCATCCCGAGGCCGCTGCCTCCGGTGGTGAGCGCCTCGGCGAGGGCGATCAGGATGCCGACGGCCAGCGTGGTCAACGGGCGTCGGCGGCGGAGCAGGTGCACCGCCAGGATGGCCGTGAGGAAGACGAGCGTCAGGAGGAGCGGCGGTTCCGACACGGTCGTCCCCCAGGGGACATGGATCCCGAGGAGGGCGAACAGGAGTCCCATGGCTGCGCACACCGTGGTGATGACCGGCTCGCGGTGTCGATCCACCCATGCGCGCGGTCCTTCGAGAGCAGCCATGCCTCCATCACATCAGCTCGAGCCGCGCGGCGCGAGCGTCGGAGGGACGAACCCGCCTACGCAGTTCCGCTGACCCCGTCGCCGGAGGATCAGCAGCACGGTCGATGTGGCACGGCATCATCCCGCGACACCATCGGAACATGGACAGCTTCACTGAACTCTTCGGCACGAGCCCGCTCATCTGGGCCATCCTCGGCGCGGAGGCCGCGTTCTGGATCCTCCTCTTCGGCGGGCTCGCGGTCCGCTACCTCCTCCGGCGGCGGCGGCTCAGCGCGATCATGTTGATCGGTGTACCGATCGTGGACCTCGTCCTCCTCGTCCTGACCGCGATCGACCTCGCGTCCGGCGAGGAGCCCAACGTCACGCACCTCCTCGCGACCATCTACCTGGGCTTCACGGTGGCGTTCGGGCACGCGCTCATCACGAAGGCGGACGTCTGGTTCGCACACCGGTTCGCGGGCGGTCCAGCACCCCGGCCCAAGCCGAAGTCCGGTCCCGCGTACGTCCGTGCCGCCTGGTCGGAGTGGCGTCGGGTGGTCCTCGCCGTCGTGATCGCGATCACCGGGCTCCTCGCGATGCAGGCCATGATCGGCTGGAGGGTCCCCGCGTCCTTCGCCCTCGCGAACGAGGACGTCATCTGGGGCATGATCATCAAGCTCGTCGCGATCACGGCCATCTGGTTCGTCGCAGGCCCGGTCTACGCCGCCGTCTTCCGGAGCTCCGCGCCAGCGCCTGACACCACGGAGCGGGTTTCGAATGCAGCCGAGTCACCTCAGGGGCGCCCCTAACGGCGTTCTATCTCATATCTGAGATAGAGTGACGACATGGAAGACACGGCAACGTTTGAACGAACGGACCCTGCGGCACCGCTCCGGCAGGTCGGAGCACTCATCCGCGGCGCCCGACAGGGACGCAAACTCACCCAGGCCCAGCTGGCGGAACGCGTCGGCACGAGCCAGAGCGCGATCAACCGGATCGAGCAGGGTAGTCAGAACATCAGCATCGACCTCCTGAGCCGGATCAGCACCGCGCTCGAGAGCGAGATCGTCAGTTTCGGCGAACAGAAGAAGAACTCGCACCTCCGCGTCCAGGGCGGCCGACAGCTGCACGGGACGATCGCGGTGCGTTCGAGCAAGAACGCCTCGGTCGCGCTCCTGTGCGCCGCACTCATGAACCGCGGCCGCACCACGCTGCACGGCATCGCCCGGATCGTCGAGGTCGACCGCATCATCGACGTCCTGCGCAGCCTGGGCGTCTCGGTGGTCTGGTCGCCCGACGGCCAGGACGTCGAGATCCACGTCCCGGACGACCTCTCGCTCGAGAGCATCGACGAGGACGCTGGTCGCCGGACCCGCAGTGTGCTGATGTTCCTCGGTCCGCTGCTCGGCCGCTACGACACCTTCGCCCTCCCCTACGCCGGTGGTTGCGACCTCGGGACCCGCACCGTCGAACCGCACCTCATCGCGCTCCGGCCGTTCGGCCTGTCCATCGAGGCGACCGCCGGCTGGTACCAGGCCACCGTCGCCCCCGACGTGCCCGAGGAGCTGAGCGTCGTGCTCACCGAGCGGGGCGACACCGTGACCGAGAACGCCATCATGGCCGCCGCGGTGCGCGACGGCGTGACGATCATCCGCAACGCCAGCCCGAACTACATGGTGCAGGACCTGTGCTTCTACCTGGAGCTCCTCGGCATCACCATCGAGGGCATCGGGAGCACGACGCTCCGGATCACCGGTCGCAGCGTCATCAACGAGGACGTGGACTACTGGCCGAGTGAGGACCCGGTGGAGGCGATGAGTCTGCTCACCGCGGGGATCGTCACCGACTCGGAGATCACCGTCACTCGCGTGCCGATCGAGTTCATGGAGATCGAGCTCGCGACGCTCGGCGAGATGGGACTGCGCTACACCCGCTCCCCCGAGTACGCGGCGGCGAACGGTCGGACCCGACTCGTCGACGTCACCGTGCACCCTTCGAAGCTGCACGCCCCGATCGACAAGATCCACCCCATGCCGTTCCCGGGGCTGAACATCGACAACCTCCCGTTCTTCGCGGTCATCGCGGCCTGCGCCGAGGGCGACACGCTCATCCACGACTGGGTGTACGAGGGCAGGGCGATCCACCTCACCGATCTGACGCGGCTCGGCGCCAACGTCCGTCTGCGCGACCCGCACCGCATCGACGTCTCCGGGCCGACGCACTGGTCCGGCGCCGAGGTGAGCTGCCCTCCCGCGCTGCGACCGGCCGTCGTCATCCTGCTCGCCATGCTCGCCGCGAAGGGTACGAGCGTGCTCCGCAACGTCGACATCATCGCTCGCGGGTACGAGCAGCTGCAGGAGCGGCTCATCGCCCTGGGTGCGTCGATCGAGACCTTCCGCGACTGAGTCCGTCCCGCCAGACGGACGCGGCCCCGCAGATCGTCGATCCGCGGGGCCGCTGTCGTCCGGTACGACCGGCTCAGTCCCGGATGCTCGCGCCGAAACGCTCGGCCGCCACTGCCGCGCCGGCGAGCTTCGCGTCGCTCGCCTCCGCCGCGGTGAGCGTGCGGTCCGGCGCCCGGAACCGCAGGGCGAAGGTCAGGCTCTTGCCGCCCTCGGGGACACCCGAGCCGCGGTAGTCGTCGACGAGGCGGATGTGCTCGAGCAGCGAACCGGCGCCGACGCGGACGGCGTCGAGGACCTCACCCGCTGCGACCGTCGCGGGGACGAGCAGCGAGAGGTCCTGCGTCGCCGCAGGCAGGGTGCCGATGCCGACGGCCTCGGGCAGTGCGTTGCCGAGCGCGATGATGCGATCCAGGTCGAGTTCCGCGACCGCCACGACGCGCGGCAGGTTCGCCTCCTCGGCGACGGCCGGGTGCACCTCCCCCGCATACCCCACCAGGACGTCGCCGACGTGCAAGGCCGCGGTCCGTCCGGGGTGCAGTGCCTGGTGGCTGCCCTGCGAGACGGTGATGTCGACGCCGGTCGCCACCGCGACGGCCTGGACGGCCTCGAGCGCGTCGGCGATACCGGCCGCGACCGCGGGCTGGCCCGGCTGCTTCGGGACGGCGTTGCCGACCGCGAGGAAGCCGAGATGACGCGGTTGAGCCGGGACGCCCGCCTCGAGCTCCTGGAGCTGGGCCTCGCTCGGACGGACCGCCGCCTGCGGGAGTTCGGCCTGGCCGAACGCACCGTGACGGGACGGGCGGAACACCGCGCCGACCTCGAAGATCGAGAGGTCGGTCAGACCACGCGAGACGTTCCGGTGGGCCACCGCGAGGAGACCGGGCAGGATCGACGCGCGGAGGAAGGGGGCCTTCGCGTCGAGCGGGTTCGCGAGCTTCACGGCCGGGAACTCACCTGGTTGCGGTGCGCCGAACCGCGCGTTCTCCTCGGCGGAGACGAACGGGTAGGCCAACACCTCGGTGGCGCCGCCGTAGGCGAGCGCATCGGAGACCCCGCGGCGCAGCCGCTGCGAACGCGAGAGCCCGCGTCCCGGAGGCGCGACGGGGAGCACCGACGGGATGCGGTCGTATCCGAGGATCCGCGCCACCTCCTCGGCGAGGTCCTCCTTGCCGGTGATGTCGTGGCGCCAGCTCGGCGGCGTCACGAGCAGGCCGCCATCGGTCGCCTCGACGGCCGCGCCGATCTCGGCGAGCGCGGATCGTGTCTCGTCCGCTCCGAACGTGACGCCGATGAGGCCGTTGATGTAGTCGTCGGGGAGCAGGATCGGCTCGCGATCGGGCGCCGTGGTGACGGTGGAGCCGAGGTCGTCCGTCCGGCCACCGGCCAGGTCGACGAGCAACTGCGCGACGCGACCGGCGGCCGCAACGGCGATCTGTGGATCGACACCGCGCTCGAACCGCTTGGACGCCTCGCTCGGCAGCTTGTGGCGACGTGCGCTCCGCGCGATGGACACCTGGTCGAAGTTCGCGGCCTCGATGAGGACGTTGCGCGTGGCATCGGTGATCTCGGTGTCGAGGCCACCCATCACGCCGGCGAGCCCGATCGGGCCCGAGTCGTCGGTGATTAGCAGGTCCTCGTCGTGGAGCTTCCGCTCCTGGCCGTCGAGCGTGACGAAGGTCTCGCCGGACTGCGCGCGCCGCACGACGATGCCGCCCGTGAGCTTGTCGAGGTCGTACCCGTGGATCGGCTGCCCGAGCTCGAGCATGACGTAGTTCGTGATGTCCACGACGAGCGACAGCGAGCGGATGCCCGCGAGCTTCAACCGGGCCACCATCCACGGCGGGGTGGGCTTCGTCGGGTCGACGTCACGCACGACGCGCGTGACGAAGACGCTCGACCCGACGCGACCGCGGATCGGCGCTGCATCCTCGATCGTGACGGGGAAGCCGTCGAGTGGCCCGGTGAACGCCTCGGGGACGCTCCCGGCCGGGTCGCGGAAGACCGCACCGGTCGCGTGGGAGTACTCGCGTGCGACCCCTCGGATCGAGAACGCGTAGCCGCGATCGGGCGTCACGTTGAGCTCGACTGCAGCGTCGTCGAGACCGAGCAGGCTGATCGCGTCGGTGCCGACAGGCGCCTCGACCCCGATCGTCGAGAGGCGCAGGATCCCGTCGTGGTCCTCACCGAGACCGAGTTCGCGAGCCGAGGCGATCATCCCGTCGGACACGTGGCCGTAGGTCTTGCGAGCGGCGATTGGGAACGGACCGGGCAGCACGGCGCCGGGCAGCGTGACGACCACCTGGTCGCCGACGAAGAAGTTGCCGGCGCCGCAGACGATGCCGCGCACGGCCCCCTCGGCGTCACCCTCGGCGACGCGGACCTGGCACCAGCGGATGGTCTTGCCGTTGGACTGCGGCTCCTCGACGAACTCGAGGACCTCGCCGACCACGATGGGACCCGTCAGCTCGAAGCGGTGGACGTCCTCCTCCTCGAGTCCGACGCGCACGAGCGCTGCGTGGACGTCCTCAGGGGTGGTCCCCGGGGCGAGTTCGACGAACTCCCCGAGCCAGCTCAATGGAACACGCACGACTACACCACCATCCCGAACTGCTGGGAGAAGCGGACGTCGCCCTCCACCATCTCTCGCATGTCCTGCACGCCGTCGCGCAGCATCAGGCCGCGCTCGACACCCATCCCGAAGGCGAAGCCCGAGTAGACCTCGGGGTCGATACCGGCGGACCGGAGCACGTTCGGGTTGATCATGCCGCACCCGCCCCACTCGATCCAACGCGGTCCGTCCTTGAAGGTCGGGTGCCAGAAGTCGAGCTCGGCGCTCGGCTCGGTGAAGGGGAAGTAGCTGGGACGCAGGCGGACCTTCGCGTCGTCGCCGAAGACGCTCTTCACGAAGTGGTCGAGCGTTCCGCGCAGGTGCGCCATCGTCAGGCCCTTGTCGACGGCGAGACCCTCGAACTGCATGAAGACGGGCGTGTGCGTCGCGTCGAGCTCGTCGGTGCGGTACACGCGCCCGGGGGCGAGCACGTACACGGGGAGCTCGCGCTCGAGCAGCGAGCGCACCTGGACCGGCGAGGTGTGCGTCCGCAGGACGAGGTGCGACTCCAGCGGCTCCACGAAGAAGGTGTCCTGCATCGCACGGGCCGGGTGGTCGGCGTCGAAGTTCAGGGCGTCGAAGTTGAACCACTCGCTCTCGACCTCGGGGCCCTCGGCGATCTCCCACCCCATGCCGACGAAGATGTCGGACACGCGGTCCTGGAGCAGCGTGAGCGGGTGCCGGGCACCGGGCACGCGACGCAGCGGAACGGCGGTGACGTCGATCGCCTCGGCGGCGAGGCGTGCCTCCGTCTCGGCGGCGACGATCTCGCCCTCGCGCTCGCTCAACGCCTTCGAGACGCGCCCGCGAGCCTGACCGACCAGCTTGCCGAGCGCGGCCTTCTGGTCGTTCGGCACGCTGCGGAGCGATCCGTTGAGGGCGGCGAGCGGTGACGCCTCGCCGGCGTGGGCTGATCGGACCGCTTTCAGGGCGGCCGAGTCGGTGGCTGCGGCGATCGCTTCGAGAGCGGCGTCGACCGCGGCGTTCACCGCTGGTTCGGAGATTGGGGATGCGTCGGACACGAGAGCCAAGTCTACCCAGGCGGTCGGCCCGCATGGGCGACCGTCCTCGCCCCGACGGCGAGCCGGTCGACCGGTCACCGTCGGGACGACGTCAGATGCTCGCGCCGGACGACTGGTTCCCCGCCTGGATGCCGAGGATCTTCGTCGTCGTGTCCTCGGTCACGGCCTGTTCCTTCGGCGTCCGCGGCGACCGTCGGGTGCGCACCTCGACAATCTTCGCGACGCCCGAGAGGATCAGGCAGAGCACGATGTAGATCGAACCCATCACGATGATCGAGGGGATGATCGGGCTACCGTAGAGCGCCTGCGACCCGAACTGCTTCGCGAGGTAGAGGAGCTCCTGATAGGTGATCAGGAAGCCGAGCGCCGTGTCCTTGAGCGCGACGACGAGCTGGGCGATGATCACCGGCAGCATCGCGCGGATCGCCTGCGGGAACAGGATGAGGCGCAGGACCGCGGACTTGCGCAGGCCGATGGCGTAGGCGGCCTCGCCCTGTCCCTTCGGCAGCGACTCGATGCCCGCTCGGAAGATCTCGGAGAACACCGCGCCGTTGTACAGCGTCAGCGCGACGGCGACGGCGACGAACGGCGTCACGAAGGTGAAGCCGAGGGGCGGCAACCCGTAGTACATGAGCATCATCAGGATGAGGACCGGGACCGCCCGGAAGAACTCGATGAAGATCGTGAAGGGGACGTTGATGACCTTGTGGTCGGACAGTCGGCCGATCGCCAGCACCAGTCCGAGGACGACGCTGCAGACGGCGGCGACCGCGAACGCGGACAGGGTCGCGCCCGTCGCCTGGAGGATCTGCTCCCAGACGCGCGGGAAGGTGAAGAGCTTCCACTTCGAGGCGGTGAACTGTCCGGTCTCGATGAAGCGGAAGACGACGAAGGCGAGGATGCCGGCGACGACGAGCACCGTCGCCGCACCGATCCAGCGATAGCGGACGATGGCCTTCGGGCCGGGGGTGTCGAACAGGACGGAGCTCATCGCGCGATCCTCCACTTCTTCTCGAAGGCCCGTTGGGCGAGGGACAGGAGCGACACGAGGGCCACGAAGATGAGGGCCACCCACAGCAGTCCGATGAGGAGCGGCTCGCCGCGCTCGGACAGGTTCGCGCGGATCGCGCCCGCTTCGGCGACGGAGAAGCCGGCGGCGACCGTCGTGTTCTTGAGCAGGGCGATCAGCACGCTGAACAGCGGTGGCAGGACGGCACGGAACGCCTGGGGCAGGATGACGAGCGTCATGGTCTGTCCGAACGGGAGCCCGATCGCGCGTGCGGCCTCGGCCTGCCCGATCGGCACCGTGTTGACGCCGGACCGCAGGACCTCCGCGACGTAGGTGGCGGTGTAGAGGCTCAGCCCGATGATCGCGAGCGTCGTGTAGCTCACTTCGGGGAGCCCGAGCTTCGGGTAGCCGAACGCGAAGAAGAAGAGGATGAGGGTCAGCGGGGTGTTGCGCACCGTGTTGACGTACACGGTGCCGAAGAGGCGCATCGCCGGGACCGGCGAGACCCGCATGGCACCGACGATGGTGCCGAGGACGAGCGCGAAGAACCCCGACACCACGAAGAGCAGCAGGGTGTTGCGGAAGCCCGTGACGAAGAGGTCGAGGTTGTCGAGCAGGACGTTCATGTCGCGCACGCCTTTCGGGAGGGGGACGCCCGTGGCGGGCGCCTGGGCGGAGTCGACGGGACAGCTCCACCGGACGGCCGCTGGTCGGCGGCCGCCCGGGGCGCTGCTTAGTAGTCGTCGACCGCCGGCTGGGTCACCTTGGTGCCGGAGGCGCCGAGGGTGGCGTCGTAGATCTTGGTCCAGGTGTCGCCGCCATCGGTGAACATCGTGTTGATGAAGTGGCGGAGGGCGTCGTCACCCTTCGGCAGACCGATGCCGTACAGCTCGGTGCTGAACGGCTCGCCCACGACCTTGAGCTCGTCGGGGAACTGCGCCGCATACCCGATCAGGATCGCCTGGTCGGTCGTGACCGCGTCGACCTTGCCGTCGTTCAGGGCCTCGACACACTGCGAGTAGGTGTCGAACTCCTCCGTCTTGGTGTCGGGGAAGTTGTCCTTGATGTTCTGGATGGGCGTCGAGCCCGTCGCCGAACACACGGTCTTGCCGGCGAGGTCGTCCTCGCCCTTGATGTCGTCGTTGTCCGCGGCGACGAGCAGGCCCTGGCCGGTCTCGAAGTACGGTCCGGCGAAGTCGATCTGCTCCTTGCGCTTGTCGGTGATCGAGTAGGTGCCGACGTAGTAGTCGATGTCACCGTTCACGATGGCCGACTCGCGGTTGGCGCTCGGGATCGCCTTGAACTCGATCTTGTCGGCGTCGAAGCCGAGCGACGCGGCGATCCAGGTGGCCATCTCGACGTCGAAGCCGGAACGCTCGCCGGTGGCGGCGTCGAGGTAACCGAGACCGGGCTGGTCCTCCTTGACGCCGATGCGGACCTTGTCGGCCTTCACCATCGCGTCGTACGTGGGGCTGCCCTCGAGCTGGACGTCGGTGGCGACCTCGAAGAGTGCGCCGCCGTCGGACGCGCCGTCGGTCGATCCGGTGCCGGCGTCGCCGCCGCTGCACCCGCTGAGCGCGAGCGCTGCTGCAGCGACTCCCGCGGTGATGAACATGAGCCTCTTGCGCATGTTGTCCTTCCTTCCTTGGTGCCCGGGACGGGCCGATCGGTTGGTCAGTTCCGGGTCGCCGCGCGGGTCGCGCGATCCGGAGTCGGATGGGTCAGTGGGTGAGCAGCTTCGACAGGAAGTCCTTCGCCCGCTCGGACTGCGGGTTCGTGAAGAACGACTCGGGGTCGGTGTCCTCGAGGATCTCGCCATCGGCCATGAAGACGACGCGATCGGCGGCCTTCCTGGCGAAGCCCATCTCGTGGGTGACGACGATCATGGTCATGCCCTCACCGGCGAGCTGCACCATGACGTCGAGGACCTCGTTGATCATCTCGGGGTCGAGGGCCGAGGTCGGTTCGTCGAACAGCATGACCTTCGGCTTCATCGCGAGGGCGCGGGCGATCGCCACGCGCTGCTGCTGCCCGCCGGACAACTGTGCCGGCAGCTTGTCGGCCTGCACGCCGATGCCGACGCGCTCGAGCAGCACCTTCGCCGCATCGTCGGCGTCGCGCTTCTTCTGCTTGCGCACCTTGATCGGGCCGAGGGTGACGTTCTCGCGGATCGTCTTGTGCGCGAACAGGTTGAACGACTGGAACACCATGCCGACGTCGGCGCGCAGCTCGGCGAGCTGCTTGCCCTCCTCCGGCAGCTTCTTGCCGTCGATCCGGATCTCCCCCGAGCTGATCGTCTCGAGCCGGTTGATCGTCCGGCAGAGGGTCGACTTGCCGGACCCGGACGGTCCGATCACGACGACGACCTCGCCCTTGTTGACGGTGAGGTTGATGTCCTTCAGGGCGTGGAACTCGCCGTAGTGCTTCTCGACGTTCTCCATGACGACGAGGGGCTCGCCGCGCCCTGCCTGGATCGGGTTGCTCGTGGTCTCGTATACGCCGGCGGCACCATGCGAGGCTGCTGCATCGGGTTCCGTCGGGCCGGAGTTCGGGGACACTGTTGGCTCCATGTAACCCAAACTAGGTGACCGTGTGTTTCGTGCGCATGACGGAAGCGCTACGGTTACCGTTTCGTAACCTCGACGGTCGACGCCTCAGACGCTCAGGCGTGCTGCGCGAACGCGCTCTCGAAGACGCACACCGACGCCGCGGTGGCCAGGTTCATGCTCTCGGCACGGCCGTAGATCGGTACCGTAACCGCACGGTCGACGAGCTCGAGGTGCTCGTCGGTGAGTCCCCTGGCCTCGTTGCCGAACACCCATGCCGTCGGCTTCGCGAGCACGCCTTCCGACCGGACCACGAGGAGGTCCTCGCCCTTGATGTCGGCCGCGAGCGTCTGCAGTCCCGCCGCACGGGCCCGTTCCAGCACGGCGGGCAGCTCGACACCGACCGCGACGGGCAGGTGGAAGAGCGAGCCGGTCGTGGAGCGCACGACCTTCGGGTTGTAGAGGTCCACGGTCCGTCCGCTCAGGACGACGGCGTCCGCTCCGGCGGCGTCGGCGGCTCGGATGATCGTCCCGAGGTTGCCCGGATCCCGGACCTCCTCCAGGATGACGACGAGCTGCGGCTCCCCGGCGAAGATGTCCTTGATGGAGGTCGGGAACTGCTGCGCGACCGCGATGAACCCCTGCGGGGTGACGGTGTCGGCCATCGACTCCAGCACCTGCTCGGTGACGAACTCGACCTCGAGTCCCGCATCGGTGGCCGCGGCCCCGATGTCGGTGTAGCGCTCGAGGGCCGTCGGCGTCGCGTACAGCTCGAGGATCAGGTCGGGCCGGAACTGCAGGGCCTCCGACACCGCCTGCGGTCCTTCGAGGAGGAACAGGCCGGTCTCCTGTCTCGCCGGACGCTTGGCGAGTTTGGCGACGGAACGGACGCGCGGTGACCGCGGATTGTCAAGCACGCACCCATCCTATGGGTCGCACTCCGGACAGACGAAACGGCCCGATCCCTGGTGGGATCGGGCCGTTCGAACACGTCGTCCGGTCGGACGCAGGGCTTCCGACTAGGCGGAGACCTTGGGTGCCGAGGTGTCGGCGGGCAGTGCGGCCTTGGCCGACGCGACGAGGGCCGCGAAGGTGGCGGGCTCGTGCACCGCGAGGTCCGCGAGGATACGGCGGTCGACCTCGATCCCGGCGAGGCCGAGACCCTGGATGAAGCGGTTGTACGTCATGCCGTTGGCACGCGAAGCCGCGTTGATGCGCTGGATCCAGAGGCGACGGAAGTCACCCTTGCGCGCACGACGGTCGCGGTACGAGTAGACGAGGGAGTGAGTGACCTGCTCCTTGGCCTTGCGGTACAGACGCGAACGCTGACCGCGGTAACCGGCGGCGCGCTCGAGGATGACGCGACGCTTCTTGTGAGCGTTGACCGCCCTTTTGACTCTTGCCATGTTCCTAGTTCCTTACGGGTAAACGGTCTAGCGACCGAGCAGCTTCTTCATGACCTTGGCGTCGGCGGGCGCCAGCACCTGGTCCTGGTTCAGGCGACGGGTGCGACGGCTGGACTTGCTCTCCAGGTTGTGTCGCATACCGGCCTGCTGCTTCATCAGCTTGCCGCTGCCAGTGACCTTGAATCGCTTCTTGGCCCCGGAGTGGGTCTTCTGCTTCGGCATGGGATTCCTCGTTTCTTATCGGTTCTCGTCGGTGGATGACTCCACCGGAGCAGCCTCGTCGGCTTCGTCGGCTTCAGCCGGACGTGCCTTGGATGCCGCACGTTGTGCGTTGGCTTCGGCTTTCGCCTCGGACTTGTTCTTGAGCGGACCGACGACCATCACCATGTTGCGACCGTCGACCATGGGGGTGGACTCGACGGTGCCCCACTCGGACACGTCCTCGGCGAACTTCTGGAGCAGGCGGACGCCCTGCTCTGGGCGGGACTGCTCGCGGCCGCGGAACTGGATCATGGCTTTCACCTTGTCACCGGCCTTGAGGAAGCCCTCGGCGCGCTTGCGCTTGGTCTCGTAGTCGTGCTGGTCGATCTTGAGGCGGAACCGGACCTCTTTGAGGATCGTGTTCGCCTGGTTGCGCCGGGCCTCTTTGGCCTTCTGCGCAGCCTCGTACTTGAACTTGCCGTAGTCCATGATCTTCGCGACGGGCGGCTTGGAGTTGGGTGCGACCTCGACGAGGTCGAGATCCGCTTCCTGCGCGAGGCGAAGGGCGACCTCGATTTTGACGACGCCGACCTGTTCTCCGCCGGGACCGACGAGTCGGACCTCCGGGACGCGGATACGGTCATTGGTACGGGGATCGCTGATGCGGAGCTCCTCTGACTGGGTGGGATGCCACGCGACCAGGTCCGATACCTGCGACGCGACGAAATCGGTTCACCACACACCCGTACCCTCCGCCGGTGTTCAGAACACCTGTCGGAAGGCACCACGCCCTGCTACCCGAAGCGGTGAAGCGACAGGCGGAGCGTGACAACCCGGTAACCTTGTGAAGCGGTCGAGCGCGGGTGGGAGAATCTCCTCTTTCGTACCGAGACATGTCTCGGAGCACCGCACGAGTCTAACAGAGGATCCACGTGAACAACACCACCAGCCCGTACGACCACGACGACGAGTCGGGAGGGGCCGATCAGGCCACCCGGGACATCGCCGACGTCCCCGCCGTCGAGGTCATCACCACGGCCGCCGTGCACCTCATGAGCGCTGCAGCGGTCAAGTGCGGCCTCGCGGACGCGCCCGACGCCCAGACGGACCTCGACGAGGCCCGCAAGCTCATCAACGCCCTCGCCGGGCTCATCACCGCGGGAGCCCCGGAGATCAGCGACATGCATGCCCGCTCGCTGCGCGACGGCCTGCGATCCCTCCAGCTCGCCTTCCGGGAGGCGTCCACCATCCAGGATCCCATCGGCAAGGGTCCCGGCGAGAAGTGGACCGGGCCGGTCACCTGATCGCAGCGCGGCGCTCCGCCTCGCCGATCAGTCGGCGGGGCGGAGCGACACCGCGAGCGAGTCGACGCGCGTCGCGATGACCTCGTCCGCGGCCCAGCGCTGAGCGAGCCGCGCGAGCACCGCGTCGAGCTCCTGCTGGGTCAGTCCCTGCAGCAGGCCGAGCTCGACCACGAGCTCGGATCCGGTGAGCTTCGCCTCCGGGTCTCCGGCTCGCAGGCGCACGCTCACGACGGCGAGCTCCTGCTCGATCGACCGCTCGAACGCGCCGCGCACCAGCGGGTCCGCGAAGCTGGGCGTCCACGGCTGCGACTGCGCGATCGCCCATAGCGCGGGGCGGCGTACGGCGAACTCGGTGCTCGACGTCGGATCGAGGACCACGACGTCCGTCTGCTCGCTCGCGGCCGCCAGGGCGACCCTGACGCCGTCGGCCGGGATCGGCCTCGCCGTCCGGTTCCACGCGGACATCGCCTGCACCGAGCTGAACACCGGGAGCACGGTACGGCCGTCCGGACCCGTCACGGTCACGATGGACAGCTCCTGCGACTTGTCGACCAGCTGACCCTGCTCGTTCTCGCCGGCCTCGCCGAGGTGGGCCACGAGCGGGATGAGCAGGCGGGAGTCCCGGAACGCGTCGACGACCTCGGCCTCGCCGACCTCGCCGGCTCGGAAGCGTCGCAGGGACTCGATCAGCCGCTCGGGCGCACTGCCGTCGTCACCGGAACTCGCGTTCGGCTGGAAGCTCCGACCCGCCCAGGGCTGGCCGGCAGAGTCGGCACCACCTGCCGCCGGGTGGGCATGCCCGCCTGAGGGACCGTGCCGGTCGGGCGCGGAGGATTCGTCAGCGGCCCGAGACATCCAGCGCCTCGGCCAGGGTGAATGCGCCGTTGTAGAGCGCCTTCCCGATGATGGCGCCCTCGAGCCCCAGGGGGACCAACTCGCGCAGTGCGACCAGGTCGTCGAGGCTCGAGATGCCGCCGGAGGCCACCACCGGCCGCTCCGTGCGCTCGAGCACCTGTCGGAGTAGGTCGATGTTCGGCCCCTGCATCGTGCCGTCCTTCGTGACGTCCGTCACGACGTAGCGTGCACAGCCCGCCTCCTCGAGGCGGTCGAGGACCGTCCACAGGTCGCCGGCGTCCTGCGTCCAGCCGCGAGCGGCGAGCGTCGTGCCACGGACGTCGAGGCCGACCGCGATCGCCTCGCCGTACTGGGCGATGACGCTCGCGGCCCACTCGGGGTTCTCGAGCGCCGCGGTCCCGAGGTTGACGCGCGCGACGCCCGTCTCGAGCGCCTGCTCGAGGGAGGCGTCGTCGCGGATGCCGCCCGACAGCTCGATGTTGACGCCGCGCGCCTTCGAGATGACCTTGCGGATGATCGACCGGTTGTCACCACGACCGAACGCGGCGTCGAGGTCGACGAGGTGGATCCACTCCGCCCCCTGACGGGCCCAGTCCAGGGCTGCGTCGACGGGCTCACCGTAGTTCGTCTCCGAACCGGCCTCGCCGCGCGTCAACCGGACGGCCTTGCCGTCCACGATGTCGATCGCGGGGAGCAGCGTCAGTCCGGCCGTCGTGTTGAACTCGTTCATGATCCACCGTCTCTTCGGGAGCTGCGAGCCCCTCGGTTCCCGGCGCACAGCATGCCTCGCGGCACAAGCACCTGATCCTAGTCGGCTACAGGGTGCCGAGCCAGTTGGACAGCAGGCGGATACCGGCGTCGCCCGACTTCTCCGGGTGGAACTGCGTCGCCGACAGCGGACCGTTCTCGACGGCTGCGAGGAACGGCACGCCGTGGGTCGCCCAGGTGAGGCGCGGCTCGGGGAACGGCGGCATGACCTCGAGGGTCCACTGCTGTGCGGCATAGGAGTGGACGAAGTAGAAGCGCTCGTCGGCGAGGCCGTCGAAGAGCACGGACCCCGCGTCCGGCGACACCGTGTTCCAGCCCATGTGCGGCAGGACGGGCGCTTCGAGTTCCGTGACCGCACCGGGCCACTCCCCCAGGCCGTCGGCCTCGGACCCGCGCTCCACGCCACGCTCGAACATGACCTGCATCCCCACGCAGATGCCGAGGACCGGACGCCCTCCCGCGAGACGGCGGTCGATGACCTCGTCGCCGTGGGACGAACGGAGTGCGCCGATCACCGCGTCGAAGGCACCGACACCTGGCACGACGAGACCGTCGGCGGCCTGGGCCGCCTGACGGTCGCCCGTCAGCACGACGTCTGCGCCGGCGAGCTCGAGGGCCTTGACGGCGGAGTGCACGTTGCCGGAGCCGTAGTCGAGGACGACCACCGACGGGCGTGCACTCACAACGCGCCCTTCGTCGACGGGATGCCCTGGACCAGCGGGTCGAATGCCTTCGCCTGCCGGAAGGCCCGCGCGAACGCCTTGAACTCCGCTTCGGCGATGTGGTGCGGATCGCGTCCGCCGAGGACGTTCACGTGCACGGTGAGGCCCGCGTTGAAGGTGATCGCCTCGAAGACGTGACGCACCATCGAACCCGTGAAGTGCCCACCGATCAGGTGGAACTCGAATCCGGCCGGTTCCCCGCCGTGCACGAGGTACGGACGACCGGAGATGTCGACGACGGCCTGCACGAGGGCCTCGTCGAGCGGGACCAGTGCGTCGCCGTACCGGGAGATGCCGGCCTTGTCGCCGAGCGCCTGACGGATCGCCTGGCCCAGGACGATCCCGACGTCCTCGACCGTGTGGTGGACGTCGATGTCGACATCGCCCGTCGCCCGGACGGTCAGGTCGGTCAGCGAGTGCTTCGCGAAGGCCGTGAGCAGGTGGTCGTAGAACGGGACGGAGGTCTCGATGCTGCTCGTGCCGGTGCCGTCGAGGTCCAGTTCCAGCTCGATGCTGGACTCGCTCGTCGCGCGCTGGATCCGGGCCGTGCGCTGCTGGGTGGTCATGGGATCCAGTGTATCGAGCGCACCGAAGCTGCACGCCGTGTGTCGACGGGTGTGGATCGTCGCGTCATCCGGCTGCACCAGGCTCTGCCGACGCCTATCGTTGAGAGGTCATGACTTCCACACCCAGCATCGCCCCGGCCGTCCCACTCGACCAGGCGGAGATCGCCGCTCTCCGTGAACGGTTCCCGATCCTCGCCCGGGAGATGAACGGACACCCGCTCGTCTATCTGGACTCCGGCGCCACCTCGCAACGTCCGATCGAGGTCATCGACGCGGAGCGCGACTACGCGACGCACCGGAACGCCGCCGTCCACCGTGGAGCCCACCTCCTGGCCGCCGAGGCGACGGAGCTCTTCGAGGACGCTCGCGCGACCGTCGCCGCGTTCATCGGTGCCGATGAGCGGGAACTCGTCTGGACCTCCGGCGTGACCGCGGCCCTCAACCTCATCGCCGGGGCCATCGGGAACGCGAGCGCCGGTCTCGGCGGTGCTGCCGCCGAGCGGTTCCGACTCGGTCCAGGCGACGAGATCGTCGTCACGGAACTCGAACACCACGCGAACCTCATCCCCTGGCAGCAACTCGCAGCACGCACCGGTGCGACCCTCCGTCACCTCCCGGTCGACGACCACGGCGTGCTGCGCTTGGACGCCGTGGACGACATCATCGGCGAACGCACGCGCATCATCGCCTTCGCGCACGTGTCCAACGTCACCGGGGCAATCGCGCCGGTCTCCGAGCTCGTCGGCCTCGCCGAACGCGTCGGCGCGCTGACCGTGCTCGACGCCTGCCAGTCCGTGCCGCACCTGCCCGTCGACGTCGCGTCCCTCGGCGTCGACTTCCTCGTGTTCTCCGGCCACAAGATGCTCGGTCCCAACGGGATCGGTGCGCTCTGGGGTCGCCGTCAGCTGCTCGACGCCCTTCCGCCCTTCCTCACCGGCGGGTCGATGATCACGACCGTCACACTCGAGGGTGCGGAGTTCCTTCCCGCGCCGCAGCGGTTCGAGGCGGGGACCCAGCCGGTGTCGCAGGCGATCGCCCTCGCGAGCGCCGTCCGGTTCCTGCAAGCGGTCGGCATGGACCGTGTCCACGCCACCGAGGCGGCCTACGGACAGCGTCTCGCGGCCGGACTCGCCGCCACCCCCGGCGTCACGCTCATCGGCCCGCCGCCCGGGACACCTCGCGCCGGGCTCGCGAGCTTCGACCTCGCCGGCGTGCACGCTCACGACGTCGGTCAGTTCTTCGACGATCGCGGCATCGCGGTCCGCGTCGGTCACCACTGCGCACAACCACTCCACCGCCGATTGGGGCTCACCGCGTCCACCCGCGCCAGCAGCTACCTCTACACGACGGAGGCCGAGATCGACGCCTTCCTCGAGGCTGCCACGCTCGTCGGTCCGTTCTTCGGGGTGTCCCGATGAGCGGCCTGGAGAGCCTCTACCAGGAGCTCATCCTCGACCACGCCCGCCAGCGCCACGGCTTCGGCTTGCGGGAGGCGCCCGCCGCCGAGTCGCATCAGCTCAACCCCACCTGTGGCGACGAGGTCACCCTGCAGCTCCATCCCGGGCCCGACGGTCGTCTCGCACCGATCGCCTGGGAGGGGCACGGCTGCTCGATCTCGCAGGCGTCGAGCTCCTGCCTGAGCGACCTCGCGGCAGGCCTCACCCCGGCCGAGCTCGAGGCTCTGATCGACGAGTTCCGCACGGTGATCCGCTCGCGGGGCACGCTCGAGTTCGACGAGGAACGGTTCGGAGACGCGGCGGCGTTCAGTGGCGTCTCGCGCTACATCGCGCGCGTCAAGTGCGCCATGCTCCCATGGGTCGCGGCCGAGGAGGCCATCTCCCGCCTGCCGTGAGCGGCGCGCCACCTCCGCCCGCCGATGGCCTGGTCAGGCGGGGCTGATCGCCGCCAGGGCTTCGAGGAACGCGGTCGTCTCCGCTTCGGTGCCTGCGGTGACCCGCAGGTGGTTCGGGATGCCGACGTCGCGGATGAGGATCCCCCGCGCGAAGAGCGCCTCGAACGCCGCGTGCGGATCGGCGACGCCGCCGAACAGGACGAAGTTGGATCCGCTCCGCTTCGGGTCATAGCCGAGACGCGCGAGCTCGACGACGAGACGATCGCGCTGAGTCCGGATGTCGTCGACCATCGCCAGCATCTCGTCGGCGTGCCGAAGTGCGGCGGTCGCGGCCGCCTGCGTCAGGGCGCTCAGGTGATACGGGAGCCTGACGAGTCTCAGCGCGTCGACGACCGCGGGGTCGGCGGCGAGGTACCCGAGACGGACCCCGGCGAAGGCGAAGGCCTTGCTCATCGTCCTGGAGACGATCAGGCGCGGACGCCCCTCCAGCAGGGTGAGCGCGCTCGCCTCGTCGTCGGGTGCGAACTCCGCATACGCTTCGTCGACGATCACCATGCCCCGCGACGCCTCGTACACCGCGGTGACGGTCTCGAGCGACAACGGTGTCCCGGTGGGGTTGTTCGGTGAGCAGAGGAACACGAGGTCGGGATCCGCCTCGGCCACCTGACGCGCGGCGGTCTCGGGCGAGAGCTCGAACTCGGCGTCACGCGTCGCGGGGATCCACCTGGTGCCGACGCCGGCGGCCAGGAGCGGATACATCGAGTACGTCGGCGTGAACCCGAGGAGCGATCGCCCGGGACCACCGAAGGCCTGCAGGATGTGCTGCAGCACTTCGTTCGACCCGTTCCCCGCCCAGATCTGCTCCGGGGTCACCCCGTGGCCCAGGTATCCCGCCAGCGCCTCCCGGAGTTCCGTGAACTCGCGATCGGGGTACCGGTTCACCGTGAGGACCGCCGACGCGAGCGAGGCGACGATGTCGTGCGCGACCGCTTCAGGAATGGGGTGCGTGTTCTCGTTGACGTTGAGCGCCACCGGCACCAGGGCCTGGGGAGCGCCGTACGGGCGCTGTCCTCGGAGGTCGTCGCGGATGGGGAGGTCGTCGAGAGCGGTCACTCCACAATGCTAGCCACTCCGACCGGCGCGCTCACTCCGCCTGGCGCTCCCGACGAAGGACCTCGTGGCGGGGGCTCGCCGGGTTCAACAGCGAGTTGCGTCGCCCGTAGGCGAAGTAGACGATGAGGCCGATCACGAGCCACACCCCGAACCGTAGCCAGGTCTCCCAGTGCAGCTGCAGGATCAGGAAGCCGGACGCCAGGACGCCGAACGCCGGGACGAACGGCATCAACGGCAACCGGAAGGAGCGGGGCTCATCCGGCTTCGTGTACCGGAACACGATCACCGACACGCAGACCACGATGAAGGCGGCCAGGATGCCGATGTTCGTGAGGTCGGCGACCTGCTTGATCGGGAACACACCGGCGAAGACGGCTGCCGCGCCGCCGGCGATCCAGGTCACCCGCTGCGGCACGCCTCGTCGGTCCGTGCGCGAGAACCACCGCGGCAGGAGACCGTCGCGACTCATCGAGAACCACACGCGGGTGACGCCCAACAGGAACGTCAGCATCACGGTGAGGATCGACAGGACGGCGAAGACGGAGATGATCGTCGCGACCACGGGCAGACCGACGCTCTGGAACGCCGATGCGAACCCGGCCGTGGGGTCGATGTCGGTGTAGTTCTGCATACCGGTCAGGACGAGGGTGGCCGCGACGTACAGGAGCATCGCGATGATGAGGGAGAGGATGATCGCCTTCGGCATGTGCTTCTTGCCGTCCTTCGCCTCCTCGGCGGCCGTGCTCATCGCGTCGTATCCGAAGACCGCGAAGAAGACCGTCGCGGCACCGGCGAACACCGGCCCGAAACCGCTCGGGAGGAACGGATCGTAGTTCTGTCCGTCGATGTAGAAGACACCGAGGCCGATGATGAACAGGATGAGCAGGACCTTGATCCCGACCGCGACGAGCTCGAATCGACCGAAGGCCTTCGTCCCTCGGCTCAGGATGAAGGTCACGAGGAGACAGACGAAGATGGCGGGGAGGTTGACGAGGCCGCCCTTCCCCTCGTCGGCGGTCGAGGTCATCCAGTCCGGCATGTGGATCCCGATGCCGGACAGGAAGGCGTCGAAGTAGCCGGAGATCCCGATCGCGACCACCGCGACGATCGCGATGTACTCGAGCAACAGGTCCCAGCCGATGAACCAGCCGATGATCTCGCCGAGCGCCACATACCCGTAGGTGTAGGCGGACCCGGCTCTCGGGATCATGCCGGCGAACTCCGCGTACGACAACGCCGCGGCCGCGGAGGCGAGCCCCGCGATCAGGAACGAGAAGAGGACCGCCGGCCCGACAGCGGGCGAGGTATCGCTCCCGTGAGCGACGAGTCCGGCGAGTGAGAAGATCCCCACCCCGATGATGCCACCGACCCCGATGGCCGTGAGTTGCCAGAGCCCGAGACTCTTGAACAGCTTCGAACCGGAGGTCTCATCCTCGATCTCCGCGATCGGCTTCTTCCGGAGCAGCGAGCGGCTCCGATCGTCTGTACTCATGCTTGCCTCCGACGATGCTGCGGGCGTCGTTGCACCGCGCCATCGACGATAGCTGAGAACCAGCGCGGAGGGACCCGCCGATTGTCGGCCTACTCGGCCGCGTACCGCTGCGGGATCGCCAGGCGCTGCCCCGGCTCGACACCGGCGGTGCTGAGCTGGTTGAGGTTCATGATCTCGGCGATGACGTCGCGCGGGTCGGCGTCGGGTGCGATGGACTCGGCCAGCTGCCAGAGCGACTCGCCCGGGTCGACCGTGATGTACGTGAACGTGGCTCCAGCCGCCGCCGTGTTGGCCGCGGCACCGCCTGCGGAGAGTCCGACGACCGCGACGCCGATGACCAGCGGGATGGCGGCGAGCGTGGTGAAGACGACACGACCGCGCTTCGTCAGGCGGAGTCGGCGTGTAGACGGTGCGTCTGACGTCGGTACCTGCGCCGTCTGTGCGGGAAGCGCCCGGTGGGACCCGATCAGTGCTGCGCTCATGTCAACCCTCCAAGAGTGTGCTCATCGTGTGATGAGGACTCGTACCCGACACTCGGCCAGGAGTGCCGAATACGAACCTGTGTTCCGAATATATCTTCGATTGTTCGAATACTCAACCCTGTCTTCGTACCTGAGACGCGCGGGATCGGCGACACGCTCGAACAGATGTTTGTCTGGACGAGCCGGTGCGGATACAGTTTCGAGTGTTGGAAGCAGTACACCACCACCCACCGACATCGGTCACCGACAGCCGATCAGGGCAGGAGCGAAGATGGCAGCGAACACGGCGGGCGACGGAGCCCGGGAGCGCCAGATCGGCGGCACCCGGCGACGGAAGAGCCTGAGCGACAAGCAGCTGGCGATCCTCGACGTCATCCAACGCTCGGTCTCGCAGCGCGGCTATCCGCCGAGCATGCGCGAGATCGGCGACGCCGTCGGGCTCGCCTCCCTGTCGAGTGTCACGCACCAACTCGGACAGCTCGAACTCAGCGGATACCTCCGACGCGATCCCAACCGTCCCCGCGCCATCGAGGTGCTCATCGACCTGCCGAGCGCCGTCGAGGGCAGCGATCCCGACTCCGCTCCCCCGGTCGGTGACGCCGCCATGGTCCCGCTCGTCGGTCGCATCGCCGCCGGCATCCCGATCACGGCCGAGCAGCAGGTCGAGGAGATCTTCCCCCTGCCCCGCCAGCTGGTCGGCAAGGGCAGTCTGTTCATGCTGAAGGTCGTCGGCGACTCGATGGTCGACGCCGCGATCTGTGACGGTGACTGGGTCGTCATCCGCGAGCAGAAGACCGCTGAGAACGGCGAGATCGTCGCGGCCATGCTCGACGAGGAGGCGACCGTGAAGGTGTTCCGCCAGCGCGACGGCCACACCTGGCTGCTCCCTCGGAACTCGGCCTTCGAGCCGATCCTCGGCGACCACGCCGAGGTCCTCGGCAAGGTCGTCGCCGTGCTCCGGACGGTCTGACCGACCGGACCACTCCTCCACACCGATGTGGGCCGGACCGATCCGTGGATCGTCCCGGCCCACATCCGTGCCGGACCGACGACGTCAGCCGGTCGCACCGACTCGTGCGCGGACGACGCGCGTGGCCTCGACGATGTTGGTGAGGGAGGCGACCGTCTCCTCGTAGCCTCGCGTCTTGAGCCCGCAGTCCGGGTTCACCCAGACCTGGCGCTGCGGGATCCCCTCCAGCGCGATCTCGAGCAACGCGGTCACCTCCGCGACGCTCGGCACCCGAGGCGAGTGGATGTCGTAGACGCCCGGGCCGATGCCGTGGTCGAAACCACTCGCCCGGATGTCGGACACGACCTCCATCCGCGACCGAGCCGCCTCGATGCTCGTCACGTCGGCGTCCAGTCGTCGGATCGCGTCGATCACCACCCCGAACTCCGAGTAACAGAGGTGGGTGTGGATCTGGGTCTCGGCGCGCACGCCCGCGGTCGCCAGCCGGAAGGAGCCCACCGACCAGTCGAGGTACCCTCCCTGGTCGGCCCGCCGGAGCGGGAGCAGCTCGCGGAGTGCGGGTTCGTCGACCTGGATGATGCGGATGCCGGCCCGCTCCAGGTCGGCGATCTCGTCACGCAGGGCGAGGGCGACCTGGTTCGCCGTCTCGGCGAGCGGTTGGTCGTCACGCACGAACGACCACGCGAGGATCGTCACCGGGCCCGTGAGCATGCCCTTCACCGGCTTGGTGGTCAACGACTGCGTGTAGGCCGACCACTCGACCGTGATCGGCGCCGGTCGCGAGACGTCCCCCCACAGGATCGACGGACGGGTGCACCGTGAACCGTAGGACTGCACCCAGCCGTGCTCCGTCACGGCGAAGCCGTCGAGGTGTTCGGCGAAGTACTGGACCATGTCGTTGCGCTCGGGCTCGCCGTGGACGACGACGTCGATCCCCAGATCCTCCTGCAGCGCCACGACGCGCCCGATCTCCGCGCGCATCGTCGCGACGTAGGCCTCCTCGTCGAGTGTCCCTGCGACCCGCTGTGCGCGGGCGCGACGGATGTCCCCGGTCTGCGGGAAGGAGCCGATCGTCGTCGTCGGGAGGAACGGCAGGCCGAGCGCCTGCTCCTGCGCCGTTGCGCGCTCCTGGTAGTCGTCCCGGGTGAAGTCCGCTGGCGCGAGCGCCGCCGTCCGTGCGCGGATGGTGGCATCGACGACCCCGGGCGCGGCCAGCCGATCGTCGAGCGCGGCCGACGCTGCGGTGAGCTCGGTCGCGATCGCTGCGCGCCCTTGGGTGAGACCGCGTGCGAGGACCGCGATCTGATCCACCTTCTGGTCGGCGAAGGCGAGCCAGCTCCGGAGACGAGGGGCGAGCTTCGTCTCCACCGACACGTCGTGCGGGACGTGCAGGAGGGAGGTCGAGGTGGACACCGCGAGCTGCGGGAAGCGCTCCGCCGCGCGCTCCAGGAGATCGGCCGCGGCTGCCAGGTCGCCGCGCCACACGTTGTGGCCGTCGATCACTCCCGCGACGACGGTCTTCGTGGCGAGTCCGGGTGACGAGTCCGGCAGGCCTCCTCGGACGAGGTCGACACCGACGGCCTCGACCCCCGACTCGGCGAGCACCGGGAGGGCGTCGCCCAAGGCACCGTAGGGAGCCGCGACGAAGATCGCCGGGCGGTCCGACACGGCGGACAGGACGCTCGTCGATCGTTCGAGCGCCGCGAGGACCGTCGACCTCGGCACGTCGAACGTCTCCGACACCAGTGCGGGTTCGTCGAGCTGCACCCAGGGCGCGCCGGCAGCGGCGAGGCGCTGGAGGAGTTCCGCGTAGACGGGCAGCAATGCCTCCAGTCGATCGATCGGGGCGAATCCCGCTGAGGCCCCCTCGGCCGCCTTGGACAGCAGCAGGACCGTCACGGGGCCCACGATGACCGGCCGCGTCACGTACCCCTCGGCGAGGCCCTCGCGGAACTGCTCGACGACCCGGTCGTCGGAGAGCGCGAACGGCGTCGACTCGCCGATCTCCGGGACGAGGTAGTGGTAGTTCGAGTCGAACCACTTCGTCATCTCGAGCGGCGCGAGGTCGCCGGCGCCACGAGCGATCGTGAACGCCCCGGCGAGGTCGACCCGACCGTCGGCCCCGACGAGCGACGAGAAGCGCTCCGGGACGGCACCGACGGTGAGCGCGGCGTCCAGGACCTGGTCGTAGAACGAGAAGCTCTCGGGGATCGCGGCGTTCGTCGGGTCGAGGCCGAGCCCCGCGAGGCGGGCACGCGTGGCGGCGCGCAGCTCGGCGGCCGTCCGCTCGAGCGCCTCGGCGTCGATCCGGCCGGCCCAGAAGGACTCGACGGCGCGCTTCAACTCCCGGTTCGGCCCGATGCGCGGGTAGCCGAGGATGGTGCCGGCGGGGAATGCGGAGGTGGGGTTCATCGTGCGTCCTTGCTGGTGAGTGGATCGGGGATGGGATGACGGACCGGTCGGTCGCCCGGCACGGGGATGCCGGCACGGTGCAACACGTCGAGCACCGTCCGATGCTGGTTGAAGGCGTAGAGGTGTACGCCCGGCGCGCCGCCCGCGACGACGTCGCGGATGAGCCTCGCGGAATAGTCGATGCCGATGTCGATCCGTCCCGCTTCGTCCGGCTCGACCTCGAGCGCGATCGCCAGGTCGCTCGGGAGCGCCTCGCCGCTGAGCTCGAGCACCCGACGCAACCGCGCCGGACTCGTGATGGGCATCACGCCCGGCAGGATGGGCATGGTGACGCCGTGACGTCTCGCGCGTTCGACGAAGGCGAGGTAATCGTCGGCGTGGAAGAAGAGCTGGGTGATGGCGAGCGTCGCCCCAGCCGCCTGCTTGGCCAACAGGGTGTCGAGGTCCTGCGTCGTCGACCGCGACCGCGGGTGTCCGTTGGGGAACGCGGCGACCGCGATCCGCGGCCGATGGCGTCGCCCGAGCTGCACCGCGCCCGGGAGGCCGACCAGCGACCCCTCGGCGTAGGGCTCGTGCTCGGCACTGACCCGGCCGATGAGCTGCACGAGTTCCGCGGCACTCCCCAGATCACCGAGGAAGGCGTCGCCCTCGACGGCTCCGGCAGGCGGGTCGCCGCGGAGCGCGAGGAAACTGTGCACCCCGGCGTCGAGGAAGTCCTTGATGAGTCGGCTGGCCTGGGCGTGCGTCGACCCGACGCAGGTGAGGTGGGCCATCGGGTCCACCGAGGTCGACGTCCGGATGCTCCGCAGCACGTCCAGGCTCGCCGTTCGCGAGGAACCACCGGCGCCGAAGGTGACCGAGATGAACTCCGGGCCGGCGGCGGCCAGGTGCTCGACCGTCCGTGCGAGCGCGACGCCGCCGTCGAGCGTCTTGGGCGGGTACAGCTCGAACGAGAAGGGGGTGCGCCCGGGACAGGCGGGCTCCGTCGTGATCATGAGGTCTCGTCTCGGTGGCAGCGGATCGAGAGCCGGCGACCACGCAGCACGCAGCGGTTCCGCTGGTGTGTCGTGGGCGGGTGCCGGGCTCGGCTGTCGCTCCGATTCCGCCGGTGAGGGCGGGTACGATGCGCACGACGATAGCAACGCCCGACGATCCGCGCGACGGACATCCGTCCGACAGCGTCATCCTGCGACACATTCCCCTGGCGGCGCTCCGGTCCTACGCTGATGCCATGACCGTGGGCACCAGGCACCGGGGCGGCGAGCGCCGAGCACTCGGCTCGCGCGTCATCGGGTCCTGCGTGGCGGTGGTGCTCGCCGTATCCGGGTGCACGACCACCGGTGCGCCCCTGCCGCGGGCGACGCGCGCAGCCTCAGCGGAGGACCTCGTGATCGAGTTCCGCCAGAACCGCGACCAGTATGCGAGCGACGCCGCGATCGTCCGGGTCGGCAACGGCGGAGACGACGACATCACGATCGTCGGACTCGAGCTGGCGGGGTCGGCGTTCACCGCGCCGACCGTCCGGGACCGATCCTCGACGATCCGCGCTGGACAGACCACGGATCTCGCCGTCGAGCTGCCACCGGTCGACTGCGACGCACGCGACGAGGACGTGCAGGTCGATCTCCAGCTCAGACTCGACGACGGCGCCGTCCTCACCGCATCCGGCCTGTCCGATCCGACGAACGCGCTGCAGCGGATCCGTGCCTCGACGTGCACGGTGTCGGCGGTGCAGCGCATCGCCGAGGTGGCCGCCACTCCCGGGATCCGCCTCGAAGGTGCCGGAGCCACGACGGTCGCCGTCCTGACGATCACGGCCGTGCCGACCGGCGCTCCGGGTCGGCTGGAACTCGTCGCGCTGCGCTCGACGGTCCTGCTGCAACCGGCACCGAGGGACGGCGGCGGTGACCCACCCCAGGACTGGCCACTCAGCCTGACCGTCGACGCCGCAAGCGGTCCGCAGTCCATCGAGCTGCGGATCGTGCCGACCCGGTGCGACCCGCACGCCCTGGCGGAGGACAAGGTGGGGACCCTCTTCCCACTCGTCGTGCGGATCGACGACGGCCCGGAGGCCGTCATGACCCTCCCGCTCGACGCCGACACGGCGGAGGCGCTCAAGGATGCCGTCCGCGCGCGCTGCGTGTGAGGAGTCGGGTCAGCCGGCCACGGCTGGTGCCGGGACGACCTCGGCGAACGGCGCGAGGGCGGCGGCGAGCTCGGCACCGACCAGGGCGTGCACGATCGTGCCACGCTCGTCGTAGTCCGTCGACAGCACCTTGCCGCGTTCGTGCAGCAGCGTGACCAGGTCTCCGCGGTCGAAGGGCACGATGACGTGGACCTCGTTGCTCGGCGACGGGATCAGCGTCTCGATGCGCTCCATGAGCTCGTCGATCCCGAGACCGGTGCGGGCCGACACGAAGACGGCGTCCGGGACGAGACCGCGGAGCACGAGCAGCTGGCCGTCGTCCACGAGGTCGGCCTTGTTGAACACGACCAGCTCGGGGATGTGCCGAGCTCCGACCTCACCGATGACGTCGCGCACGGTGGCGATCTGGCCGGCAGGGTCGGGGTGCGCGGCGTCGACGACGTGCACGATGACGTCGCTGTCGGCGACCTCCTCGAGCGTCGAGCGGAAGGCTTCGACCAGCTGGTGCGGCAGGTTGCGCACGAAGCCGACCGTGTCGGCCAGGGTGTACTCGCGTCCGTCGGAGGTCACGTTGCGTCGGACCGTCGCGTCGAGCGTCGCGAAGAGCGAGTTCTCGACCAGGACGCCGGCCTTCGTGATGCGGTTCAGCAGGCTGGACTTGCCGGCGTTCGTGTAACCGGCGATCGCGACCGACGGCACCGTGTTGCGGCGGCGGTTCGCCCGCTTGGCCTCGCGCGCCGGCTTCATCGCCGTGATCGACTTGCGCAGTTTCGCCATCCGGGTGTGGATGCGGCGCCGGTCCAGTTCGATCTTCGTCTCACCGGGGCCCCTCGACCCCATACCGGCGCCGGCACCACCGACCTGACCACCGGCCTGACGGCTCATCGACTCACCCCAGCCGCGGAGGCGGGGCAGGAGGTACTCGAGTTGGGCGAGCTCGACCTGCGCCTTGCCCTCTCGGCTCTTCGCGTGCTGACTGAAGATGTCGAGGATGACCGCCGTGCGGTCGATGACCTTCACGCCGACCGCGTCCTCGAGTGCGCGACGCTGGCTGGGTGCGAGTTCCGTGTCGGCGATGACCGTGTCGGCGCCGAGCGCCTGGACGATGGACTTCAGTTCCTGGGCCTTGCCGCGACCGAGATACGTGCTCGGGTCGGGGTGCGGTTTGCGCTGCAGGAGCCCGTCGAGGACGACGGCGCCGGCGGTCTCCGCGAGCGCTGCGAGTTCGCGCAGGGAGTTCTCCGCGTCGTGCAGCGCACCCTGCGGGTAGACGCCGATGATGACGACGTTCTCCAGCCGGAGTTGCCGGTACTCGACCTCGGTGACGTCCTCGAGCTCGGTCGAGAGCCCGGCGACGCGACGGAGGGCCTGCCGGTCCTCACGGTCGTACTGTTCGCCGTCGTCGGAACTGCCTCCTGAGGCATCGCCGGTCTGCAGGGCCGCTGCACCGCTGCCGAACAGGGTGTACCCGTTCGATCGGGACGCGGCGCTCGTGAGCACGCGTGCGACGACGTCGTCGGGATCGGTGACCGAGGCGTCGTCCACCACCGCCTCGACATCGACATCGGTGTCGTCTGCGTGGTCCTGGGGTGCGTCCATCGGTGGTCTAGGCATCGCGTTAACCCTACTTCCTCCTGGTCCGGTACCGTTCCTGTATGTCGAACGAGCACTACTTCACCGCCGAACCCGCGAGCGAGTTGCAGCTCAAACCGATCACCGCACGCCTCGGCGGCGTCGACCGTTCGCTCGTCTCAGCGGGCGGCGTCTTCAGTCCGGGTCACCTCGATCAGGGCACCCAGGTGCTGCTCGCGAACACCCCTCCTCCCCCGCCGACGGGCGACCTCCTCGACATCGGCTGCGGCTGGGGCCCGATCGCCCTGTCGCTCGGGCTCGCGTCGCCGGACGCGACCGTCTGGGCGGTCGACGTCAACGAACGCGCGCTCGACCTGACCCGGATCAACGCGGAGCGCCTCGGACTCGTCAACATCCGTGCCGTCCTCCCAGACGACGTCCCCGACACGGTCCGCTTCGCGACCATCTGGTCGAACCCGCCGATCCGCGTCGGCAAGGACGAACTGCACCGCATGCTGATGCACTGGTTGCCGCGGCTCGACGACGAGGGTGACGCCTGGCTCGTCGTACAGAAGAACCTCGGCTCGGACTCGCTGCAGAAGTGGTTGCAGGAGCAGCTGCCGACGTCGTTCCACGTGGGCCGTGCGGCCATGGCCAAGGGCTTCCGCGTCCTGCACGCCCGGCGCCGGGAGATCCGTCCGGCCTGACCGGCTCAGGCCAGGGTGATCGTCCCGGAGTAGACGAGCGTCGCCGGACCGGCCAGCACCACGTGCTCGCCGTCTGCGCCGGGAACCATGCGCACCCCGAGCACCCCGCCGGGCACCTCGACGCGCCAGTCGTTCGGAGCCGCCGCGCCCGCCCAGTGGCGGAACGCGAGCGCCGCGGCAGCCGTCCCGGTGCCACAGCTCAGGGTCTCGCCGCTCCCGCGCTCGTGGACGCGCATGCGGATCCGGGCCACACCGTCGGCGATGAGCGGCTCACCCGGGACGACCAACTCGACGTTGGCACCGTGCGGCGGTACGGGGTCGAGCTGTGGGACGTAGTCCAGTTCCGCTCCGTCGAGTTCGGCGGCGTCGGCGACCGCGACGACGATGTGCGGGTTGCCGACGTCGATCCCGATCCCCGGGCGGGCCACGGGCAGCCCCTTCACCCGGACGAGCGTCTCCCGCTCGTCGAGGCTCCATCGGCCGAGGTCGACGACGTAGCCGAGCGGGTCGTAGCCGACCATCCGGACGCCGGCGCGGGTTCCGATGGCGAGCTGTTCGCCGGGGGCCAGCTCCACGAGCCCGCTCTCGAGCAGGTAGTGGAGGAACACCCGGATGCCGTTGCCGCACATCTCCGCGACCGAACCGTCGGCGTTGTGGTAGTCCATGAACCACTCCGCGGCAGGGTCTTCAGCGAGCACGGCAGCCCCGGCTTCGAGGTGCGCGGACCGGACGGCGCGGATGACGCCGTCGGCCCCGATCCCGAAATGCCGGTCGCAGAGCGCCGCGATCTGGCTCGGATCGAGGGCCTCCTTGCCGTCAGGATCGGAGAAGAGCACGAAGTCGTTGCCCGTGCCGTGGCCCTTCGTGAAGGAGAGTGTCGACGCCATTAGACCAGTCTACGGGCGCACCCGGCGGGCCAGTTCACTCGCCTCGGCGCTGCCGCCCTCCACCCAGGTGATCGCCGGATAGCGCTTGAACCAGCTGACCTGACGGCGCGCGTACCGCCTCGTCAGACGCTGGGTCTCGGCGATCGCCTCCGCTTCGGTGAGCTCCGACCGCAGTTGCGCCACCGCTTGGGCGTACCCGATCGCACGGCCGGCGGTGACACCCTGCTCGAGGCCGTGCTGAAGCAGCTCGGCAGTCTCCGCGACGAGTCCTGCGTCCCACATCATCTCGACGCGCCGGTCGAGGCGCTGGACGAGGACCTCTCGCGGCGTCGAGACCCCGATGACCTCGACCGGCCGCCAGGGGACGGGGCGTTCCGGAAGCGCTGCACCGTGGCCGCGCTCGGCCAACCCGTGCACTTCGAGTGCGCGCACGACTCGGCGGGCGTTCGCCGTGTCGATGCGCTCGGCGGTCGCGGGATCGGCCATGCGGAGCCGCTCGATGAGCGACGGGAGCCCTTCCTCCTCGAGTTCCCGTTCCAGGCGCTCGCGCAGGGCGCGGTCTCTCGGCGGGAAGCGGAAGTCATGGATGACGCTCGAGACGTACAGCCCGGAACCGCCGACGAGGATCGGCGTCACCCCACGCGCGGTGAGCTCGTCGATCACCGCACGAGCCGTCGGCTGGTACCAGGCGACGGACGCCTCCTCCGTGACGTCCAGGACGTCGAAGAGGTGGTGCGGGATCCCGCGCCGCTCCTCCATGGGCAGCTTCGCGGTCCCGATGTCCATGCCGCGATAGAACTGCATGGCGTCGGCGTTGACGATCTCGGCTGGACGGCCCGCCTCGCGGAGAGCGGTCGCCAGCTCGAGCGACAGTGCGGACTTCCCCGTCCCGGTCGCTCCGACGACCGCGAGGAAGCCGGTCACCGGCGTTCGCCGTCGCTCGGGTCGTAGATGGGAGAGGTGGTCACGCCGACGGTCGGTGCCCCGATGCGCAGGCCGGGCAAGCCGAGCGAGACGCGGCCTGGCTCCGCCGCGGCGGCCGTCGTCGGCACACCGCAGGAATCGGCCTGAGCTCGATCCCAGGCGTCTCCGGCACGCGTCCGACGGACCCGCAGGGGTTCACCGCCGGGTGTGTCGGCGATGAGGTGGAACGACGCGGCCTCGGTGATCGTCACGGTCACGACGTCACCCGGTCGCGGCACCTCGGAACCCGCCGGCACCTCGAAGTGGACAAGACGCGAGTCCTCGGCCCGCCCGCTCAGTCGATGCGTGGCGTCGTTCTTGCGCCCCTCCCCGACCGCGACGAGCAACTCGACCTGCCGGCCCACTTGACGCCGGTTCTCCTCGAGACTGATGCGGTCCTGCAACGCGATGAGGCGCTCGTACCGCTCCTGCACGACGGCCTTCGGGATCTGATCGGGCATCGTGGCCGCCGGCGTACCCGCTCGGATCGAGTACTGGAAGGTGAAGGCGCTGGCGAACCGTGCGGCCTCGACCACGCGGAGGGTCTCCTGGAAGTCCTCCTCCGTCTCGCCGGGGAACCCGACGATGATGTCGGTCGAGATGGCCGCGTGCGGAATCCTCGCTCGGACCCGGTCGAGGATCCCGAGGAAGCGCTCGGACCGGTACGAGCGACGCATCGCCTTGAGGATGCGGTCGGAACCCGATTGCAGCGGCATGTGCAGTTGCGGCATCACATTCGGTGTCTCGGCCATCGCGTCGATGACGTCGTCGGTGAAGGCAGCAGGGTGCGGGCTGGTGAACCGGACGCGCTCCAAGCCCTCGATCGTGCCCGCCGCCCGCAGGAGCTTGCCGAACGCCTGACGATCCCCGAACTCGACGCCGTAGGAGTTCACGTTCTGCCCGAGCAGCGTCACCTCGATGGCGCCGTCCTCGACGAGCGCGCGCAGCTCACCGAGGATCTCGCCCGGGCGACGGTCCTTCTCCTTGCCACGGAGCGACGGCACGATGCAGAAGGTGCACGTGTTGTTGCACCCGACGGAGATCGAGACCCAACCGCTGTAGCTGGAATCGCGTTTGGTCGGGAGGGTGGAGGGGAAGGTGTCGAGCGACTCCAGGATCTCCAACTGGGCCTCGTCGTTGTGCCGAGCCCGCTCCAGCAACGACGGCAGTGAGCCCATGTTGTGCGTCCCGAAGACGACGTCCACCCACGGGGCCTTCTGGAGGATGACCTCTTTGTCCTTCTGCGCCAGACAACCGCCGACGGCGATCTGCATCCCGCTGCGCTGCTTCTTGATCGATGCCAGGTGGCCGAGGTTGCCGTACAGCTTGTTGTCGGCGTTCTCGCGGACCGCGCAGGTGTTGATGACCACGATGTCGGCCTGCTCGCCGTCCGCCTTGACGTAACCGGCTGCCTCGAGCGACCCGCTGAGCCGCTCGGAGTCGTGCACGTTCATCTGGCACCCGTAGGTGCGGACCTCATAGCTCCGCTGCCGACCTGACTCGTCGATCGCGGCGGGTGAGGCGCTGATGACCGTGGGCGTCTCGACGATGCTGCTCATACCGGAAGTCTACGCGCGGCCCGAGAGGCTTCCGGTCAGCGGAAACTCACGCCGGAACGCTTCGACCCCGACAGGGCACGTGAGCACGCCTCACGGATGATCGCCGAGCCGTATCCGCGTCTCGCGAGATAGGCCGACAGACGTCGCTCGGCCGTCGCCTGATCGAGGGACCGAAGTTGACCGGCACGCTTCTCGGCGACCACCAGCGCTCGTCGGAGCTCGTCGTCGTCGTCGATGGCCTCGAGGGCCTCGGAGACGATCGTGGCGTCGATGCGTCGCGAGGAGAGTTCGCGGCCGATCACCGCACGGGACTGCCCCTTGCGGGTGTGCAGGCTCTCGACGAGTTGGCGTGCGAGTTCGGCATCGTCGAGATAGCCGCGTCGGCGGAGTTCGGCGAGGACGTGCTCGACCTCGTCGGGTGCCGCGTCGTGGCCGCGGAGGAGCTCCGCGATCTCCCACTCGGAACACCCGCGGCGGGCGAGTCGTCGCACCGCGAGCAGGTCGAGTTCGGCCAGCCGAACCTCCGGATCGACCGGAGCCTGGACCTCATCGGCTTCGGCGCGGTCGTCGGCGTCTTCCGGCGCCTCGACGGCCGAGGTCCAGGCGAGCGTCCGCGGATCGGGCTCGGGTGGTGTCGTCGGGCTGGTCGCCGCCGGGGCATCGCTCGACACGTCGCCCGGCGGGGTGCTCTCCCTCTCGACGCGCTCGGTGGACGTCCGGCGCAACGGAGCGACGGGACGCGCGACGGGCGCGGCCGCGACCGGAGCCTCGTCGGTCTGCCCGACGAACCAGCCGTCGGGTTCTGCCGTTGCATCGGGGGCCTGACGCCGACCACCGAACAGCGAGGTCACGGGGGCCAAGCGCTCCGACGACTCGTCGGCCGGACCGGCGGGAGGGAAGGAGACGACCATGGTGACCTCGCTGTTCGGGGCGCGCGCTACGCGCTGCGCTTTGCGGCGGACTTCGATGCGCCGGCGGCTGCGAGCTGCGGGGCTCCACCGGTCGCCGCCTCGAGCGCGGCGGCCTCGGCAGCAGCGACCTCGGCCGCGGCGGCATCCGCAGCCTTCTTGGTGGCGGCACCCTCGGCGCCGACACCGAGCTTGCCGAGGATCCGGCGCTCGATCTCAGCGGCGATGTCCGGGTTCTTCAGCAGGAAGTTCCGGGCGTTCTCCTTGCCCTGACCGAGCTGATCGCCCTCGTAGGTGTACCAGGCGCCGGCCTTCTTGACGATGGCGTGCTCGACACCGAAGTCGATCAACGAGCCCTCGCGCGAGATGCCCACGCCGTACAGGATGTCGAACTCGGCCTGCCGGAAGGGCGGAGCCATCTTGTTCTTGACGACCTTCACGCGCGTACGGTTGCCCACGGCCTCCGTGCCGTCCTTCAGCGTCTCGATGCGACGGATGTCGAGGCGGACCGAGGCGTAGAACTTCAGGGCCTTACCACCGGCGGTCGTCTCGGGGCTGCCGAACATCACACCGATCTTCTCGCGCAGCTGGTTGATGAAGATCATCGTCGTGTTCGTCTGGTTCAGGCCACCGGTCAGCTTGCGCAGTGCCTGCGACATGAGGCGGGCCTGCAGACCGACGTGGGAGTCACCCATGTCGCCCTCGATCTCGGCGCGGGGTACGAGCGCGGCGACGGAGTCGATCACGATGAGGTCGATGGAACCCGAGCGCACGAGCATGTCGGCGATCTCGAGCGCCTGCTCACCCGTGTCGGGCTGGGAGACGAGCAGCGAGTCGATGTCGACGCCGAGCTTCTTGGCGTACTCGGGGTCGAGCGCGTGCTCAGCGTCGATGAAGGCGGCGATGCCGCCGGCACGCTGGGCGTTCGCGATGGCGTGCAGCGTGAGCGTCGTCTTACCCGAGGACTCAGGCCCGTAGATCTCGACGATGCGGCCTCGCGGGAGCCCTCCGATGCCGAGCGCGACGTCGAGGGCGATCGAGCCGGTGGAGACGACCTCGACCGGTGCACGCTCGTCGCTGCCGAGGCGCATCACCGAGCCCTTGCCGAACTGACGGTCGATCTGGGCGAGTGCGGTTTCGAGGGACTTCTCGCGTTCAGCTGGACTTGGCATGGTGTGCTTCTCTCTGCTCGGTGTCGGGTGCCTATAGGCTGTCGCCGCGTGTTCCGGGACCCGCTTCTGCTGAAGATCGGGGCCCGAGGGCGACAAGGCGTCGGTCGTTCCTGGTGTCTCCGACGGTACGCGCCACCACCGACATGCGCCGATGGACGACCCGATCCGTGCAGAACGCACTCACGAATGATCCTGTGGAGGACACTAGCACCACTAGAACGGATGTTCGATACCGATCGGGCGGCGTGTCGAAGACCACTTCGCCCGTGAGGCGGGACGCGTCACGCGCCCGGCTGCAGCCGTCCGACACCGTGGCGTCGCTCGTCCGGCACGTCGGTCGCGGTACACAGCGCGATCCAGACGTCGCGGGGCGGGACACCCGCGCGCAACGCCTCCTCGGCGGTCTTCGAGCCGAACTCGGTGAGTCCGAGGTCACCGGTGAGCACCGCTCCGTACGCCACACCGAACTCGTCGGCCACGGCCGTCCTGAACTCGCTCAGCTTCATTCCTGCTCCTGTCCCTTCCTCCGTCGTCCGTCCGGACGCGGAAACGCCCCGGGAGAGGGATCCCGGGGCGTTCTGCTGCCGTGCTCGCTCGATCAGCGGGAGACGAGTTCGTCCAGCTCGTTGACCAGTTCGTCCGGAACGGTGTCCGGGATGTTCGGGGAGAGACCCTCGATGACCGCGAGGCGGTCACCGACCTCTCGCATGATGACGGAGATGGGGGTGTCGAGGGCGTCGGCCACCGAGGCGAGGATCTCGCTCGATGCCTCCTTCTGGCCTCGTTCGACCTCGCTCAGGTATCCGAGTGCGACGCTCGCCTTACTCGCCACCTGGCGCAGCGTGCGACCCTTCTGCAACCGGAAGTCCCTCAGCACGTCGCCGATCTCTTGACGGACTAGAACCACGTGACCCTCCCTCTGTGCTCTACGACCTCGTGTCGTACAGCGCTCTGCTTCTGCAACGCGGATTCACGTCGTCCCAGCTGATCGCCGTCTCGTTCGTGGATGGCCAACATTACAACCACCGTATGCCGAACAGTAACCAGGATCACTGGGCTTTTCTTGTGAATACGTCATCTGTAACGCGATGGAAACGGACGGTATTCCGCCGATCGGAGTCGGCGTTCACTCGAGTGCGTCGAGTTCGCGAACGAGCGCCTCCAACGCGAGCTCGACGGTCCGGTGTCGGATCTCCTGACGGCCTCCGTCGAGGGTGAGCGGCACCACCCGTCCACCCGCTCGCGTCACGATGCCCACGAAGACCGTCCCGACGGCCTGGCCGTCCTGCGGGTCCGGTCCGGCGACGCCGGTCGTCGCGATACCGACGTCGGCTGGAAGCCCGTCGATCGCCAGGGCACGGCGCGCGCCGTCGGCCATCTGCAGGGCCACCTCCGGGTGCACGGCACCGTGGAGCGCGAGGAGGCCGGCGTCGACTCCGAGCAACGAGTGCTTCAGGCGGGTGTCGTACGCGACCACACCGCCTCGGACCGTTGCGGACGCGCCGGGGACGCTGATGAGCGCCGCGGCCAGCAGCCCGCCGGTCAGGGACTCCGCGACACCGATCGTCAACCGGGCGTCGATGAGGGCGTGGACCGCCGAGGCGGCACCGGCGTCGGCCGACTCGACGGCATCGGACGTCATCGCTCGACCTGCCGGTCGGCGCGCGACCCGCGGACGGCGGTGACGACGTAGTCGATGCCGCTCGCGATGGTCAGGAGCACGGCGATGGTCATGGACACCGCGTTCACCCAGAGCACCCAGTCACCGAGGAGCACCCAGAACGGCGCGAGGGCGAGCGAGATCGCGACGGCCTGGGCCAGGGTCTTGAGCTTCCCCATCCACGCGGCGGCGACGACATGGTCGGAGATCACGATGAAGCGGTGGACGGTGATGCCGATCTCGCGCACGAGCACGACGATCGTGACCCACCACGGCAGTTCGCCGAGGATCGACAACGCGACGAGCGCTCCACCCGTCAGCACCTTGTCGGCGATCGGGTCGAGGATCTTGCCGAGGTCCGTCACGAGGTTGCGACTGCGGGCGATGTGTCCGTCGATGCCGTCGCTCGCGATCGCGACGACGAAGAGCAGGGCCGCCCACCACCGCAGTGCGCCGTCGGAACCGTCGTCCGCCAGCAGCATCCACATGAACACGGGCGCGAGCACGATCCTCGCCACGGTGATCGCGTTCGGGAGGTTCCAGTTCGAGATGCGCGGCTCAGCAGCCGACGCGTTCGATGCCGTCATGTCTACTCCCGACCGGTGAGACTCCAGGCGTCTTCGTCAGAACCGCCCTCGACCTCAGGATAGTCCTGGAACTGGGCCTCGACCGGGTCCGCGCCGTAGGGGTCGGGCTCGACGCCGCCGGCAGCGCCGGTGACCGGAGCGGCCGCAGCTGCTGTCGACGCCGCCGCCGCGGGGGCCGGAGCGGCCGAGCCGTCGTCCTCGCCGCGCAGGCGGGCCAGGACCCCCGGCAGCTGCTCGGCGGTGACGAGGACGTCTCGGGCCTTCGAGCCCTCGGACGGGCCGACGATCTCGCGGGACTCCATGAGGTCCATGAGCCGGCCGGCCTTCGCGAAACCGACCCGGAGCTTCCGCTGCAGCATCGAGGTCGATCCGAACTGCGTCGATACCACGAGCTCCGCTGCGGCGAGCAGCAGTTCGAGGTCGTCGCCGATGTCCGCGTCGATCTCCTTGCGCTCCGCGACGGCCTGGACGTCCTTCCGGTACTCCGGCCGCGCCTGGTTGGTGACATGCTCGACGACCCGCTGGATCTCGTTCTCGCCGACCCAGGCACCCTGCACGCGGATGGACTTGTTCGCGCCCATCGGCAGGAACAGGGCGTCACCCTGGCCGATGAGCTTGTCGGCGCCCGGCTGGTCGAGGATGACCCGCGAGTCGGTGACGCTCGTGACGGCGAAGGCGAGGCGGGAGGGGACGTTCGCCTTGATGAGGCCGGTGACGACGTCGACCGACGGACGCTGCGTCGCGAGGACGAGGTGGATTCCGGACGCACGGGCCAGCTGCGTGATGCGGACGATCGAGTCCTCGACGTCGCGGGGCGCGACCATCATCAGGTCGGCGAGCTCGTCGACGACGACCAGCAGGTACGGGTAGGGCTTCAGCACGCGTTCGCTTCCCGCGGGGAGGACGATCTCGCCTGCCACGACGGCCTTGTTGAAGTCGTCGATGTGCCGGTAGCCGAAGCTCGCGAGGTCGTCGTACCGCATGTCCATCTCCTTCACGACCCACTGCAGCGCTTCCGCCGCCTTCTTCGGGTTCGTGATGATGGGCGTGATGAGGTGCGGGACGCCCGCGTACGGCGCGAGCTCGACGCGCTTGGGGTCGATGAGGACCATGCGCACCTCACTCGGCTTGGCGCGCATGAGCAGCGAGGTGATCATCGAGTTGACGAAGACCGACTTCCCGGAGCCGGTCGACCCGGCGACCAGGAGGTGCGGCATCTTCGCGAGGTTCGCGACGACGTAGCCGCCGCCGACGTCCTTGCCGACGCCGATCGTCATCGGGTGGTTGCTGTTCGTGGCCGCCGTCGACCGCAGGATGTCGCCGAGGGTGACGATCTCGCGGTCGGTGTTCGGGATCTCGATACCGATGGCGCTCTTCCCCGGGATGGGCGAGAGGATGCGGACCTCGTTGGACGCCACGGCGTAGGAGAGGTTCTTGCTGAGCGCCGTCACGCGCTCGACCTTGACGCCCGGGCCGAGCTCGATCTCGTACTGCGTCACGGTCGGGCCGCGGGAGAAGCCGGTGACCTTCGCGTCGACGCCGAACTGGTCGAGGACGCTCGTGATCGCGGCGACCGCTTCGTCGTTGGCCGCGCTGTGGGTCTTCGCGGGCTCCCCCGCAGCCAGTGTCCCTGCGGACGGGAGACGGTAGGGCGTGTCGTCCTGGCCCTGCTGCGCCATCGGGCGCGCCGAGAAGTCGATCTGATCGGGTGCACCGAGGAGTGCGGGGTCGAGGTCTTCGATGACCTCCGTCGCGCCGGGGATGCTGTCGTCGTGCAGACCCGTCTGCGGCTTGATCTCGCCCGTGTTGAACCGCTTGACGGCGCTCTCCGCCGCTTCGAGGTCGCCGAGGAGCTCGGAGCCGAAGGCGTCGTGCACCGGCGCGGCTTTCGGCGACGCGGCAGGCGCGGCCACCGGTTCGAGCGGCGAGTCGAATCCGCCGGACGGCTTCTCGAGACCGAGGAGCTCGGTCATGTTGTCGCCCATGAGCGGGTCCTCGAACGTCGGGTCGTCCTCGCGGCGGCTCGTGTTGCGACGCCACCACGGCAGGGCCGCCGGCTCGTCGGGTTCCTCGTCGAGGTCGTCGAGTCGCTTCGTCCGCGCACGCTTCGGCTCTGCGGGCTCTCCCTCAGGTGCCTCCGGCTGCTCGCCGAACATCCAGGTGGAGAACTGCCGCACGCGGGCACCGACGCGGTTCGGGGGCGTCTTCGTCACGATGAAGAGACTGAGGAGGATCAGGAGCGAGATGAGGACGGTCGCGCCGATCGGGGTGATGATCGCGGCGAGCGGAGCGCCGAGGATCCACCCGAGGAGACCGCCGGCCTGCGCCAACGCGGGCAGGCCCTGACTCGGGTTCGGCTGGCCACCGTGGATGTGGCAGAGCGCCGAGATGCTGATCAGGAGCAGACCGAGGCCGATGCTGATGCGGCCGTTGTCGTCGACCGAGGCCGGGTGCCGGAACAGCCAGACCGCGAAGACGATCATGATGACCGGGAGCACGAAGGCGAGTCGGCCGAAGAGGCCTCCGAACGACCAGGCGTCGAAGGTCTGGGCGACCGGGTCGGCCGCGCCGAACCACTCGACGACGGCACCGACGACGGCGAGCAGGAAGAGCAGGAAGGGGAAGCCGTCGCGACGGTCCTCCTTGGCGATGCGCTCGGGACCGAGGGCGCGGACCGCTCCACCGACGCCGTGCGCGAGACCGAGCCACATCGAGGTCAGCACACTGCGCTGCTCCTCGGCGGCCGGATAGGCGACGGTCTTCTGCTGCTTCGTCGTCGACGCGCCCGCCTTGGGGCCGGCTTTGGTGTTCGTCTTCGTGCTCGTGGTGCGCGACGAAGCGCCGCTCGGCGAGGAAGCGCTGCGCGAACGGCTGGTCGAGTTGGAACGTGCGGCCATGCGTTCACGGTACTCGTCGCCACCGACGCAGCCCGGCAAGCTGGCGGGGTGTCCACGATCCGCGATCCGCCGGGCGGTCAGCGCAGATTCAGGACCATCGTGTCGCGGCTCCCCCGCCGGTCCACGGTCGCGAACCCCTCGGTGCGGTACAGCGAGACGGCGTGGTTCGCCCGCTCCACGCTCAGGCTGATGCGCTGGTACCCGGCCGCTCTGGCGAGCTGCACGGTCGCGCGGAGCAACTGCCGTCCGACGCCCTGTGCGCGGTGGATCGGACTGACCCCCAGGATGAGTTCGGGGACGCCGCCCGCCACGTACCCGAACCCGGGTGCGTCGGACGGGAAGAGTCGATACCAGCACGCCCCGACCGGCGCACCGTCCTGCCCGACGGCGACGACCCCGGCGTCGCCGGGGCGACGCCACCCGCGCACGTACCGGGTGTGCTGCGCATCGGCGAGGACGGCGGACCGGGGACGGGGCGCGACGGCGTTCCAGTTCGCCGCCTCGACCATCATGTCGGTGAGGACGCGCACATCAGCCACCGCGGCTTCGCGGATCGAGTAGACCGCCATGGACGGATGGTACGCCAACGGTGTTTCGAGCAGATGACGCGTGAGGGGTCGCCGGCGCTCAGTACCGGATGGCGTCGATCACCTTCACACGGACGGCGACGAGCGCCGGGAGGAGCCCGGCGATCGCGCCGACGGCCGTCGCGCTGACCAGCCCGAGGACCGCCGCCTCGATGGGGAACGGCGGGAAGTCCGTCACGAGCCCTTGACCGATGAACTGCTCGACGATCGGACTCTTCACGACGGCGACGGCGAGCATGACACCGATCACCCCGGCGACGAAGGTGGCGACGACACTCTCCATCATCACGGCGAAGAACACGCGCGGCGCGGTCGCCCCGAAACTGCGTCGGATCCCGATCTCGCGGATGCGCTGGCGGACGGTGACGAGCGAGAGGTTGATCAGCCCGAGGGCTCCGAGCAGGAGGATGAGTCCGGCGACGGCACCGACCACGAGCTTCAACGACAGGAGCGGGTCCTCTCCTGTCTGGCCGAAGTCGTTGCGGAACACCTCGACGCCGTACGTGTCGCCGAGTTCGGCACGCAGGTCGGACTGGATCCGCTGGATGAAGGCCTCTGCGTCCGCGTTCGGGACCCAGAACTCGAACTGCGGCAGCTGACCGGGCTGGCCCATGCCCTCCTCGGCGCCGGCCGCCGGACCGATGAGCGCCGTCCCCGCGGGCAGGATCGACAGCTGCGGTTCGGTGTCCCACTCATTGCTGGCGTACACCCCGACGACCACGGCCGTGACCGGATGTTCACCGTGGACGGTGACCGTCGGGTGCGTCTCGATGGGCGGCGACCCGAGGCGCTGCCAGAACGCCGGGTTCACGACGATCGCGGGTGCGAGGCGGTCGCCGTCGTCCTCCTGGAACCAGGTGCCCTCGTCGAGTCTGATGCGGTGCATCTCGCCGTAGGGGACATCGACGACGGTCGCGGGTACCGGCACGGTCCCGTCGGCGAACTGCACGTTCAACTGGGTGCTCCCGGATTGCGAGACGTACCCGATGCCGTACCGCTCGGCGAGGTCGTGCACCGCCGTGATGTACAGCTCCGGGTCGGGCTGCTCCACTCCCGTGCCGTAGACCGACGCCATGAGCGTGGCGGGTCGGCCGCCGTAGCGTTCCTGCGACTCGGTCTGGGCCTGCGCCGCGAGCGACGACATGCCGACCATGCTCGTGAGGGCGCACACCGCGACACCGACGCCGATGAGCGAGAGGATGACCCGGCCACGATGGATCCGCAGCTCCTGGGCGGCCTCGACGACCGCTCCGACGATCGAGGTCAGGATCCTAGACATCCGTGGCCTCCAGTTCGTGATCGGGGGTGAGCACGCCGTGATCGAGACGGTGGTGGGTCGTCGCGAGTCGGGCGATGGCCCGGTCGTGGGTGATCGTCACGAGGGCGGCCCCCGTGGAGGACGCCACCTCATCGAGCAGGGACATGACGGAGGTGCCGGTCTCGACGTCGAGTGCGCCGGTCGGCTCGTCCGCGAGGATGAGCCGTGGCCCACGGACCAGTGACCGTGCGATGGCGACGCGCTGCTGTTCGCCGCCGGACAGTTTCGTGGGCATCGCGTCGAGGCGGTCGCCGAGTCCGACGCGTTCGAGCATCGCGGCGGCGATCTCCCGACGGCGCCAGAACGAGCGTCCGCCGGCATACAGGAGCGGCGTCGTCACGTTCTCGAGCGCGGTCCGGCCGGGCAGGAGGTTGAACTGTTGGAAGACGAATCCGATCTGGGCGCCGCGCAGTCGGTCGCGCGCACCGGAGCCGAGGCGTTCCGCAGGTCGACCGTCGAAGACGAGCGACCCGGAGGTCGGCTTGTCGAGCAGGCCGAGGAGGTTCAGGAGCGTCGACTTGCCCGAACCCGATCGGCCGACGATGGAGACGCGATCGCCCTCGTGCACCTCGAGGTCGACGCCGTCGAGGATCGTCAGCGGCGGCGCATCGGGGATCTGGACGACCCTGGTGACGCCGCGGAGTTCGAGGAGCGTCACCCGACCGACCCGTCGCAAGCCATGCTGCCGTCCGGAAGCGTCGTGCATCCCTCGGGCGCGGGCGCGACGGCTCCAGGGACGAACTGGAGCACCGAGTCGCCTTCGGCGACGCCGTCGACGATCTGCACCTGCTGCCCGTCGTTCAGTCCCAGCGTGACCGGCCGTTCCTCCTGGGCGCCGTCGGCGCCGACGACCCAGACGGTCCCGGTTCCGGCCGAACCCTTGACCGCGGTCGTCGGGAGCACGAGGACGTTCTCGGCGACACCGCCCGCGAGTTCGATCGTCGCGGCGAGTCCGGCGAACACCCGGACATCACCGGGCACCGCGCAGGTCACGGAGGTTCCGCTGCCACCGGGTGTCTGCCCGGATCCACCGCCCGTCGTCGGCTCCTCCTCATCGCCGCCGCTCGACGGCGTCGTGACGCGAACGGCCGGACAGACGAACGGGGCCGGGCCGCCGTTGATGGTGACCGTCGCCTCGCCGGGGATGGTGAGCAGACGGTACTGCTTGTCGGCGCTCAACGCCCCGGTGATGGAGAACGTGGCCGGCGACACCTGCGCAACCGCGTCGCCGATCTGGACCGACTGCCCGTGGATGAGCTTGACGTTGCCGAGAGTGCCCGCGACCGGCGCGGTCACCTGCACGTACCGCTCCTTGCCCTCCTCGTCGATGGTCTTGACGTCGAGGATGGGATCACCCTCCGCGAGGACGGCCCCCTTGGCGGCGAACACCTCGTCGACGGTGCCGGCGACGGTCGACTTCGCCGTGCTGGCCGGGTCGGCGACGACCTGGCCCTCCACCGAGACGGTGTTGACCACGGTGCCGACCGCCGCCTGGACCTGTGGTTCCACGAGGCTCCCGGTCGGCTGCGTCGGCCCCTCCTCCTGCGGTGCGTCCGGGAAGAACGCGACCTTCACGAGCGCCACCGCGATCGCGCTGAAGACGAGCAGTTTCAGAATGGGGAACACCCAGGTGCGGACAACGCCCACGCCGACCTCCGGAATCCACCGCAGTCGGAGTGACGAGCGGCCATAGGAAGTTCCAAGGTAGCAACGCGGAAGGCGGCCGGACATCACCCTCGCGGATGATGTCCGACCGCCTCCTGGCGGGTGGGACCGAACGGACCCGTCCGGTGATCAGGCCTCGATGACGAGCGGGACGATCATCGGGCGGCGACGGAAGGACGTGTTGACCCAGCGGCCGACGGTCCGACGGATCACCTGCGACAGCGCGTGCGTGTCGCGGACGCCGTTCTCCGCCGCCTCGGCGAGTGCCTTCGCGACCTTCGGCTTGATGTCGGCGAAGACCTTGTCGTCCTCGGCGAAGCCCTTCGCGTGCACCTCGGGACCGGAGATGATGTGCCCGGTCTTCGAGTCGACGACGACGATGACCGAGATGAAGCCCTCCTCCGCCAGGATGCGACGGTCCTTGAGGTCGGCGTCGGTGATCTCGCCGACGGTCGAGCCGTCGACGTAGACGAGCCCGACGTCGAGCTGCCCGACGACCTTCGCGACGCCGTCCTTCAAGTCGATGACGATGCCGTCCTCGCCGATGAAGGTGTTCTGCGCCGGGACACCGCTGTCGATCGCGAGCTTCTGGTTCGCGACGAGGTGACGGTACTCACCGTGGACCGGGAGCACGTTCTTCGGCTGGAGGATGTTGTAGCAGTACAGCAGCTCACCGGCGGCCGCGTGACCGGAGACGTGGACCTTCGCGTTGCCCTTGTGGACGACGGTGGCGCCGAGCTTCGTCAGGCCGTCGATGACCCGGTAGACCGCGTTCTCATTGCCAGGGATCAGGCTCGAGGCGAGGATGACGGTGTCGCCCGGGCCCGGTTCGATCGCGTGGTCGAGGTTCGCCATCCGGCTGAGGACGGCCATCGGCTCGCCCTGCGACCCGGTCGACATGTAGACGATCTTGTCCTCGGGGAGGTCCTTCGCCTTCTTGTAGTCGATGAGCAGGCCCTCGGGGACGTTCAGGTACCCGAGGTCTGCTGCGATACCCATGTTGCGCACCATGGAACGACCGAGGAACGCCACGCGCCGGCCGTGGGTGTGAGCCGCGTCGAGGACCTGCTGGACGCGGTGCACGTGACTCGAGAAGCTCGCGACGATGACGCGGCGCTCGGACTTCGCGATGACCTGGTCGAGGACCGGCCCGATGGACCGCTCGAGCGGCGTGAATCCCGGAACGTCGGCGTTCGTCGAGTCGACGAGGAAGAGGTCGACGCCTTCTTCACCGAGGCGGGCGAAGGCGCGGAGGTCCGTCAGGCGGCCGTCCAGCGGCAACTGGTCCATCTTGAAGTCACCGGTCACGAGGACCGTGCCGGCGTCGGTGTCGATGAACACCGCGAGCGCGTCCGGGATCGAGTGGTTGACCGCGACGAACTCGAGGTCGAACGGCCCCAGCGCCTCGATCTGGCCCTCCTTCACCGGCAGGGTGTAGGGGACGATGCGGTGTTCCTTGAGCTTCGCTTCGATGAGCGCGAGCGTCAGGCCGGAACCGATCAGCGGGATGTCCTTGCGGAGCTTCAGGAGGTAGGGCACGGCGCCGATGTGGTCCTCGTGACCGTGCGTGAGCACGACCCCGACGATGTCGTCGAGCCGGTCCTTGATGGAGGTGAAATCGGGAAGGATCAGGTCGACGCCCGGCTGGTGTTCTTCGGGGAAGAGCACGCCGCAGTCGACGATCAGGATCTTGCCGTCGATCTCGAAGCAGGTCATGTTCCTGCCGATCTCGCCGAGTCCTCCGATGGGGATGACGCGGAGCGTCCCCGGTTCGAGGACTGGCGGATCGATGATGGTATTGGGCATGTAGCCCCCCTCTGGTTTGTCTAGCGAGTCGTACCGGCGACCTTGGGCAGCGCGCCACCGGCGGCGGCGTTGCGGTCTGGCCGGAAGTTGCGGAAGTCGACGCCTGGGATGTCCTTCACCAGGTCGATCTCATCCTCGATCTGCGCGGCCTCCCACTCCTCCGGACCGACCAGCGGAAGACGCACCCGCGGGCTCTGGATCCGGCCGAGGCCGTGCAAGATGTATTTGGCGGCGACGGTGCCGGGGACGTGGGTCATGACCGCGCGCACGAGCGGCTCGAGCTGCCGGTGAGCGGCGGTCGCCGCGACGAGGTCGCCGGAGTTCACCGCGTCGACCATGTGTCGGTAGGGCGTGGGCGCGATGTTGGCCGTGACGCCGATGAGGCCGGTGCCGCCGATGGCGAGCGTCGGCAGCGCGTTGGCGTCGTCGCCCGCGAAGTACATGAGGTCCGTCTGGTTCATGACCCGGCTCACCTCACTGAGGTCGCCCTTGGCATCCTTCACCGCGAGGATGTTCGGGTGTTTGGCCGCGCGCAGGATCGTCTCGTAGGTGATGGGGATGCCGGTCCGCCCCGGGATGTCGTAGAGGATGACGGGCAGATCCGTGGAGTCGGCGATCATGCGGAAGTGGGTGAGCACGCCGGCCTGGGTGGGCTTGTTGTAGTACGGGGTGACGATCATGTTGCCGTCGGCGCCCGCCTGCTCGCTCTTCTTCGCGAGCTCGATCGCGTGGGCCGTCTCGTTGGAGCCACCACCGGTGATGATCTTCGCGCGCCCGCCCGCGACGGCCTTGCCGACCTCGACGAGCTTCACCTTCTCCGGGTCCGTCAGCGTCGACGTCTCACCCGTGGTGCCGGTGACGACGATGCCGTCGGCCCCCGCGGTCACGACGTCGTCGATGTGTCGCTCGACGGCCTTCCAGTCGACCTCGCCGTCGGCGGTGAACGGCGTCACCAGGGCGACGAGGACTTGACCGAAGGGGTTCTCTGCACGCGACACGCTCTCAGGCTATCGGGTTTCCCCCGTGCGGGTCACCATCCGCACAGGCGTCACCTCGCGTCACAGAGGCTCAGGGACCGGTACCCGGACCCTATGCTGACGGACACCATGCACCCGCCGGCCGCCCTCTCGCTGATCCTCGTCCTCGTCCTGTCCACGACGGCGGTGGGTCTGATCGTGCGTGCACGGAGCGGGCGTGCGACGCACCGCACCGACGGCGACCGCCTCTCGCCGGCGGCACTCGGGACGACCTCTCCGCTCGGCCGATCGGCCACCCTGGTGCAGTTCAGCACCGAGTTCTGTGCCCTGTGCCCCGGCACCAGACGACTGCTGCACGAGCTGGCCGACGGGGAGGCGGGCGTGGGCGTCCTCGACGTCGACCTGACCCACCGTCCCGACCTCGCGGACCGCTTCGCCGTCCTGCAGATGCCCACCGTCCTCCTCCTCGACCGCGCCGGGGTCGTGCGCGGTCGGTTCTCCGGGGCCGCACGCCGTGCGGTGCTCGCCGGCGAGCTGCGATCCGTCCTCGGGAGACCGGCATGACCTCGAACCCTCCAGCAGCACAGCCGACCGGCATCGACCCGCGCAGCCCGCGGTTCGGCGCGACCGTGACCGCCGTGCTCCTCCTCGTCGCCGTCTTCCTCGCGCTGACGGCGCCGCTCGCCGACACGCCGCCCGCGCGGGCGGGCCAACCGGCCTTCGTCCTCGTCGCCGTCATCGCAGCCCTGTTCGCGTGGGGCGCGTTCGCCGGGATCCGACGCCACCCGTACGGCGTCGTCTTCCGACGCCTCATCCGCCCGAGGCTCGGCCCGCCCACCGAACTCGAGGCACCTGAACCACCGACCTTCGCCCAGGGCGTCGGCCTGGTGGTGGTCGCGATCGGACTCGTGCTGCACCTCATCGGGGTGCCGGGATCCCTCGCCGTCTCCGCCGGTGCCGCGTTCGTCGCCGCCTTCCTCAACGCGGCGTTCGGGTTCTGCCTCGGCTGCCGCCTGTATGTGCTCCTCCTCCGCGCCCGTGTCGTCGGGCGACAGGCGTGACGGCGGCCCGAAGCACCTGACGACACCGTTTGTCGACGGGGTGACCGTCCAGGTCGATCCGGTTAGGCTGACCCCACGAACACCAGCGCCGATGCGCTCCTGCACGGCCCGACGATGGAGGTTGCACCATGGCGGTAACAAGCGAAGCCACGACGGTTTGGAACGGCACGCTCTTCGAGGGATCGGGGCACACGAGCCTCGACACCTCCGAGGCGGCCGAGTTCGCGGTCGACTGGAAGGCACGCTCCGAGGGATCCAACACGACGACGACCCCGGAGGAACTGCTCGGGGCTGCGCACGCCTCCTGCTACTCGATGGCGTTCGCCAACGAACTCACGAGCGCCGGATTCCCGCCGGAGCGCATCCAGGCGACCGCAGCGGTCTCCTTCACCCCCGGCACCGGCATCACCGGCAGCCACCTGCTCGTCAGCGCGGTCGTGCCCGGCATCTCCGAGGCCGACTTCGAGCGCATCGCCACGGCGGCGAAGGACGGCTGCCCGGTCTCGCAGGCGCTCGCCGGCATCCCGATCACCCTCGAAGCCAGCCTCGCGTAACCACCACCGTCCAGCAGCACGACCAGGAAGGCGACGCGCATGCGCATCGTGATCGGCGGGGCCTCCGGGCTCATCGGAACGGCGCTCGGGCGCTCCCTCGAGACCGACGGCCATGAGGTCGTCCGGCTCGTACGACGTCCGGCGCGCGGTGCCGGAGAAGCGGAGTGGGATCCGCTGGCAGGAACGCTGGACCCGCGAGTCCTGAGCGGCGCCGACGCGGTCGTCAACCTCTCCGGCGCCTCCCTGGGCAAGCTGCCGTGGACGGCGGCCTACCGATCCACGATCCTCTGGTCACGACTCAGCGCCACCCGGACCCTCGTCGACGCCATGAACCGGGCGGAGCAGCCACCGGCCGCCTTCCTCAGTGGTTCGGCGGTCGGGTACTACGGCGACCGTCCCGGAGAGACCCTCACGGAGGACTCCTCCAGAGGGGCCGGATTCCTCGCCGACGTCGTCGTCGCCTGGGAGGACTCGGCGCTCGCGGCGCCCGACGCCGTCCGCACCGTGCTGCTCCGCAACGGCATCGTCGTCGACCTGGCAGGCGTGCTCAAGCCGCTGGCACCGCTCACCCGGTTCGGGGTCGCCGGGCCGCTCGGTTCGGGCCGCCAGTTCTGGCCGTGGATCGGGCTGCAGGACGAGGTCCGGGCGATCACCCACCTGCTGACCTCGACGCTCTCCGGACCGGTGAACCTGTGCGGCCCGCAGGCCGCCCGCGCCGACGACCTCATGTTCGAGCTCGCCAGACGGATGAACCGGCCCTATCTGCTGCGCGTCCCGACGTTCGCCTTGAAGGCGCTCCTCGGCGACGCCGCCGACGGACTGCTGCTGAGTGATCAGCGCGTCGAACCTCGTCGGCTCTTGGACGACGGCTTCACGTTCAGCACGCCGACCGTCGAGCAGGCGTTGGCCGAAGCACTCGCCCGCGACTGAACGACGGGACGCCGCCGCTCCGGTCAGCTCCGCGAGAGCCGGATCGCCTGTCGGATGGCCTGCCGTGCGCGGCGGCGGTCTCCTGCACCGTCGTAGACGAGTCCGAGGCGGTACCAGGATCGCCAGTCGTCGGGAGCGGCCTCGGCCGCGTCGCGGTACTTCGGGAACAACTCGTCTGCGGCATCACGCATCGGCCGGCCGCTCTCGCGGGTCTCGACCTGCTCGGGCGGAAGGCCGCCCTCGGCCTCGAGGCGGACTCCGAGTCGCTCGGCGCCCAGCCCGAATGCGATCTCGCGCCAGAGCGCCCAGACGCCGAGGATCGGCAGGACGATGAGCGCCGCACCCATGGCGATGCCGACAGGCTCACCCGTGCCGAGGAGGACGACGGCACGGTACCCGACGAGGACGATGTAGAGGACGAGCAGGGCCGCGATGACCGCGACCATGACGCGGGTCTTCACAGGGCGCTGGCCGCCGCGGCCTGGCCGGAGACGTGCTCGGGCGCCCCCTGGGCGGGCCGCCGACCCGTCGGCCCTGGGCGATCGAGTCCGAGGTCGAGCAGGCTGTCGAGACCGACGGTGACCCCCCGGGCGTCGCGGGCGGCGACGAGGGCGAGCCGGATGCCCCGCTCGTAGGATGCTGGCGAGATCGTGTCGTGCGTGATCGTGACGAGTTCGTCGACGCCACCGAACACGACCTCCTGGCGGGCGACGACGCCCTGGAGCCGCAGGCTGTGGATCGGGATGCTCGAGACCTGCTGTCCCCTCGCCCGCTGGTCGGTGTGCGGAGCGGCGACGGGCCCACGGTCGCCACGAGCGGCCATCATCAACTCGGCGGTGCGCACGGCGGTCCCGGAGGGCGAGTCCACCTTCGTGTCGCGGTGGGACTCGATGATCTCGATCGAGTCGAAGAAGCGGGCCGCGACGGTCGCGAGACTCGTCGACAGGACGGACCCCAGCGAGAAGTTGGGGATGATGACGACGCCCTGCTCGGGCAGCTCGGCGAGTCGGCGGTCGAGTCGCTGGATACGCTCGGCCGACCAGCCGCTCGTCCCGACGAGCACGTTGATCCCCTGAGCGACGGCGTGGTCGACGATCCGCTGGCTGACACCCGGGACCGTGACGTCGACGACGAGGTCCGCCTCGTCCATCTCGCTCAGCTCGCTCGAGGAACCGAGCGATGCGACCAGCTCGAAGTCGTCGAGTGAACCGATGATGCTGGTGAACAGTCGGCCCATCTTGCCGCTCGCGCCGGCCAGCGCCACTCGTGTCGTCATGCCCTCAGCTTACGTGCTGCCCGTCCGGGAGGAGGCGGGCCGCCGACTAGACGATGTGCGGCTCGGGAAGTCCCGTGCGGAGTTCCATGGGGAGGTGCGCGAGGTCGTTGTGGGTGATGAGGCTCCACGGACGCCCGGCGCGCTGGTGCAGCACCGTCAGTCCACCGTTGGCCTGGTTGATGCTCACCCAGCGCCATGCGGGCGCCTGGAGCGCCTCGCGGACGAGCCACCCGATGACGAAGTTGTGCGTGATGAGCAGCTCGTGATGGTCACCGCGCTTCGGCGAGAGGAACTCGGCCGCGGCGTCGGCCATCTGCGCTTCGCCCGCCTCGATCTCCGCCTCGGTGATCGAACCGAAGAAGGGGTCGAACGCCGACGGCGTCTCAGGTGTGCGACCGCTCGGGACACAGTCGAAGAGCAGCGACGACGGCTCCGGTGTGACGGCCGGCATCCGCTCGGCGATGATCTGGGCGGTCTCCGCGGCACGCTGCAACGGCGAGTGCCACGCCGCGGTCATCGGGACACCGCCGAGGCGCTCCGCGAGCAGCTGCGCCTGGCGCCGACCGCGTGCCGACAGCGGTCCGTCGGGCAAGCCGTGCTCAGCGTGTTGCTGCTCGCCGTGTCTGACGAGATACAGGTAATGGGACATTCAACGCACCCCCGCGATGATCGGAGCGAAGGTGTCCTCGTCGACGGCTCCGACCGCCGACACCGTGATGGGCTGCGCGGCGAGGTGCTGCGCGAGCTGCTGGACGTCGTCCTGACCGACCGACTGCAGGCGACGGATGCTCTCGTCGAGGTCGATGAACTCGCCGAGGGTCAGCTCCGCTCGACCGAGGCGGCTCATACGCGAGTCCGAATCCTCCAGCGCCAGCGCCGAGGCGCCGCTCAGCTGCCCGAGCGCGCGCGACAACTCCTCGTCCGTCACGCCGTGCTCGGCGAGCCGGTGGAGCTCGGCGAGCATGAGTTCGGCGACGGTCGCCGCCTTCGCCGTGGAGCAGGCTGCAGCGAGGCCGAAGACGCCGGCGTCCGAGTAGCTGCCGGCGAACGAGTACACCGAGTAGGCGAGCCCGCGTCGTTCGCGGATCTCCTGGAACAGGCGGCTGGACATGCCGCCGCCGAGGATGGAGTTGAGCATGCTCATGGCGAATCGTCGCTCATCGCCTGCGATGAGGCCCGCCCCGCCGATCTGCAGGTGGACCTGCTCGGTGGGACGGTGCACGACCGAGAGGGGCGAGCCTCCGACGATGGCAGCAGGAGCGAGCGTCCGACGCGCGACCGGTGCGGCCACCGCGTCCGCCGGCCAGCCCGCTTGCACGAGCGCCTCGGACACCTGGGCGACGAGCGCGTCGTGGTCGACCGCGCCGGCCGCCGTCACGATGACGTCGTTCGCGCGGTAGTTGGCCCGGTAGTGCGCCACGACGGCGTCCCGGCCGACCTCGATGATCGACTGCGGGTGACCGCCGATCGGAGGCCCGAGCGGGTGCTCGCCGAGCACGCGCTCGAAGAACCGTTCGTTGGCGACGTCCCCCGGATCGTCGTCCATCATCGCGAGCTCTTCGAGGATGACGCCGCGTTCGTTCTCGAACTCCTCCGGGTCGAGCAGCGAGGAGGTGAGCATGTCGGTGATGACGTCCACCGCCATCGGCAGGTCGCGATCGCGCACCTTGGCGTAGTAGCAGGTGTGCTCCTTGGCCGTGAGCGCGTTGTGCTCGCCGCCGACGGCGTCGAAGGCGACCGCGATGTCGAGGGCGGAACGCGACGGCGTGCCCTTGAACAGGAGGTGCTCCAGGAAGTGCGTCGAGCCGAAGGTCGCCGGTCGATCAGCGGTCGCCGGTTGTTCGTCGCGGGAACCGACGGCCACCCAGTAGCCGATCGTGGCGCTGCGGCTGCCCGGCATGTGTTCACTCAGGATGCGCAGCCCGTTGGGCAGGACCGTCCGGCGGACGAGCGCGTCCCCGGATGCGGTGAACGCGAGCTCGGGACGAGTGAGCGGAAAGTCGACGGCGGCGTTCATCACCCCAACCATACGTCAGGTTCCCGGGCGTCGCGCGCGAGCGTCGGTGCACGGGCGCCCGCCGGTCGACTCAGCGCAAGCGACCCGAGACGCGGTCGAGCTCGAGGATCTGCCCACGACTCAGCCGCACGTCGGCCGCCGCGATGAGCGAGTCGACGTGAGCCGGCTGGGACGCGCTCGCGATGGGCGCGACGACGCCGGGACGTGACATGGCCCAGGCGAGCGCGGCCGAGGCGACCGTGCAACGGTTCTCCTCCGCGATCTCGTCGAGGACGTGCAGGACCCGCAGACCACGGCGGTGGAGATGGGTCGCGGCGCGACTGCCGCGGGTGCTCGGGTCGAGGTCGGAGCGGGTGCGGTAGCGGCCCGTCAGGAACCCGTTCGCGAGGGCGAAGTAGGGCAGGACACCGAGGTGCTGGGCCGTCGCGACGAGCGCGAGGGTGCTCTCGTACGGCTCCCGGTGCATGAGGCTGTAGTGCGTCTCGAGCGCGACGAACTGGGTGAAGCCGCTCGCCGAGAGGATCCGCGCCTCCATCAGCCGCTCGGGGGTCGTGTTCGAGGTGCCGAGGTAGCGGACCTTGCCGGTCTCGATCAACCAGTCGACCGTCCCGAGGCTGTCCGCCAACGGGATGCTCGGGTCGTCGTCGTGGAAGGACAGCAGGTCGATGTGGTCGGTCTGCAACCGTTCGAGCGCCGCCTCGACCGCACGGATGATGCTCACCGAGCCGAGACCCGGGTAGTCGGGGTGCCGGCCGATCTTCGTCGCGACGACCATGTCGTCCCGGTTGCGGCGCTTCCGCATCCAGTTGCCGATGAGGATCTCGCTGCGTCCGCCAGCGTAGCTGTCGGCGGTGTCGACCATGTTGCCGCCGGAGTCGTGGAATCGATCGAGGATGTCCGACGTCGTGTCGGGGTCGACGGTCCAACCGAACACGCTGCCGCCGAGCACGACCGGGAAGACCGACAACTCGGAGTCGCCGATCGTGCGCCTCGGTGCCTCCGACGGCTCGGGGTCCTGGACGGGCGTCGGGAAGGACGGGTGCGGGACGAGCTGCTCGGGACGCCGACTCGCGTCGTCGTCGACGCCGTCCGCTGCTCCACCGACGAGAGAACTGCCACGGGTGCTCGACGAGCGCCAGAGGTGTGGCATCCCCTGCCCCTCTCTCGGTCCGCCGACCGGTGACGCGCTGCACCGTCGGGATCCGTGCGTGGAGCGACGGGCCGGTGCTTGCTCACCAGGCTAGAGGAGACCGGCGACTTCGGCTGGACGACATCACGACCGGGTGGCAACTGATTCGTAACGATTGCTGGAGTCGGTCGATCACCTCGGATCGACGGTCACCTCGGCACGGGCGAGCACGAGTCGCGCGTGCCGCAGGAGCGGCTCGTCGACCATGCGTCCCTCGTGCCGGAACACGCCGGCCGCTCCCGCTGCGGCGTCGAGCAGGGCCTGCGCCGCTGCCACCGACCGGGGGTCCGGGCGGTAGGCGGCGCGAACGGTCGGGACCTGTCCCGGGTGGATGCAGGCGGAGGCGATGCAGCCGACGGCGGCCGCGTCCGCCGCCTCGTCCGCGAGCCCGTCGAGATCGTCGATGTCGAGGTGGACCGCGTCGATCGCGGCCACCCCGGCGGCTCCCGCGGCGAGCAGCACCGAGGAGCGAGCCTGTCGGACGACGTCCCGGTATCGCCCGTCGGCCAGTCTGCTACTCGTGCCGCCCAGGGAGGCGATGAGGTCTTCAGAGCCCCACATGAGCGCGAGGACCGCAGGATGGGCGGCCAACGCGGGTGCCTGCACGACACCGGCAGCGGTCTCGCACAGCGCGATGATCCGGACGTCCGGGATCGCGTCCACGAGCCGGTCGAGCGCCGCGGTCGTCTCCGTCTTCGCCAGCATCACCGTGCGATAGGCGGTGTCCGCGAGTGCCGCGACATCGTCGTCGAAGTCGACGGTGCCAGCCGGGTCGACCCGGACGACCGTGCGTGAGGGATCGAGCGGATGGTCGATGATCGCCCGGCGGGCGGCCGGCTTGTCGGCCGGGGCCACGGCGTCCTCGAGGTCGAGGATGACGGCGTCCGCGCGCGCGGCCGCTTTCGCGAAGCGGTCGGGGCGGTCCGCCGGGACGAAGAGGATCGCCGGCCCCAGGTCGAACGCCGCGGCGCCGGTCACGATGCACCCGAGCACTGGACGAGCGTGCTCCTGGTCGCGGTCGCGACGACGACGCCGTCCTGGTTCCGACCCGTGTGGAGCAGGGTGACGACACCCTCGCCCGGCCTCGACGACGACAGCCGTTTGGCCGTCACGAGCGTCTCGGCGTACAGCGTGTCGCCGTGGTGCATCGGATTCGGGAAGGCGACGTCGGCGAAGCCCAGGTTCGCGACGATCGTCTGCTCGGTGAGCTGCGCGACCGACAGCCCCACGAGCGTCGAGAGGGTCAGCATCGAGTTCACGAGCCGTTCCCCGAAGGGCCCGGTCGCAGACCACGCGGCATCCACGTGCAGTGATTGCCCGTTCATCGTGAGGGTCGAGAACAGGACGTTGTCGGCTTCTGTGAGGGTGCGCCCGGGGCGATGGCGGTAGGTCGCACCCACCACGAACTCCTCGAAGTACAGACCTCGCTGCTCGATCACGGGGCCGGACGACGTCTCGGACGAGTCGGTCATCATGACCTCACGACGCGAAGCCGAGTTCGCGGGCGATGATCATGAGCTGCACCTCGGTGGTGCCCTCACCGATCTCGAGGATCTTCGAGTCCCGGTAGTGCCGCGCCACCGGGTTCTCGTTGAGGAACCCGTAGCCGCCGAAGATCTGGGTCGCGTCGCGGGCGTTGTCCATCGCGGCCTCCCCGGCGACCATCTTCGCGATGGAGGCCTCCATCTTGTAGGGCGCTCCCCGGAGCATGCGCGACGCGGCGTCGTAGTACGCCTGCCTGGCGGTGTGGACCCGCGCCTGCATCTTCGCGATCCGGAAGGCGATCCACTGATTGTCGCCGATCGCCCGACCGAACACGACCCGCTCCTTGGCGTAGCGGATCGCCTCCTCGAGGCAGCCCTGGGCTGCTCCGACGGCGAGCGCGGCCACGGCGATCCGTCCACCGTCGAGCGCGGTGAGGAAGTTGGCGTATCCGCGCCCGCGTTCGCCGAGCAGGTTGCCCTCCGGTACACGGACGTCCTCGAACCGCAGCGGGTGGGTGTCGGAGGTGTGCCAGCCGACCTTGTCGTAGGGCGGTAGCGCGGTGAAGCCCGGCGTCGGGACCGGCACGAGGATCGACGACAGCTCCTTCGTCACCCGGCCGTCGGATCGGACCCGCTCCCCCGTGACGGCCGTGACCGTCACGAGACGGGTGATCTCGCTCCCGGAGTTGGTGATGAACTGCTTCGTGCCGTTGATCACCCACTCACCGTCGACGAGCTCGGCGGTGGTCTCCGTCGCGCCTGCATCACTGCCGGCACGCGCCTCGGTGAGACCGAAGGCGGCGAGCGCCTGCCCGCTCGCGAGCTGCGGGATCCATTCCTCGCGCTGGGCGTCGGTGCCGTACAGGTAGATCGGCATGGCTCCGAGGCCGACGCCGGCCTCGAGGGTGACGCCGATGCTCTGGTCGACGCGTCCGAGCTGCTCGACGGCGAGGCAGAGCGCGAAGTAGTCCATCCCCCCGCCGCCGAGTTCCTTCGGGAACGGCAGCCCGAAGAGTCCCAGCTCCCCCATCTGCGCGATGATGTCGTACGGCAGACGCCGTTCCGTGTCGTACTGGTAGGCGGCGGGCGCGACGACCTCGTCGGCGAACGCCTTGACCGTGTCGACGATCCGCTGGTGCTCGGGGCTGAGCTCGGTGTTCATGCTGATGCTCCGTTCGTGGGTGCTGCATCGGTTGGGGCTGCGTTCAGGTGGGCTGCGACGTGGTCTGCGGCGATCGTCGCGACCGACTGACGGGTTGCGACCGTGCCACCCGTGGAGACGTGGAGGGTGACCGTGCCGTCGGTCGTGGCGGTGAGGAGGTGCTCCATCTTCATCGCTTCGACGGTGACGAGCGGCTGACCGGCGGTGACGGCGTCGCCGCTCGTGACGTGCACCGCAGTGACGGTGCCGGGCATCGGCGTCCGCACCTCCGGATCGACCGCACCTGCCGCAGTCGGATCCCCGCCGGCTGGGAGCGCCTCACGCGGGACCACCTCGACCACACTGATGGCACCGTCGAGTGCGATCCATCGTTCGTCCCCCACGCGGACGGTCTCCAGGAGGGTGCTGACACCGCCGTGCTCGAACCGCAGGGTGCCGTCCGACCGGCTGAGGACCGCGGCCCGCGTCGGTGCCGCGTCGTCGACGGAGACGCTCGCGTCGTCGCTCGAGCCGCGCACCTCGATGCGGACGATGCGTCCGTCCTCCAGTCGCAGGTGCTGTCGCGTCGGTGCTGCCGCGCCGAGGCGCCACCCACCCGGATCCGACCACGGCGTCCCGAGTCCGGCGGTCCGCGCTTCGGCCTTGCATCGCCGGTGCTCCGTTTCGGCGAGCGCCGCGGCGGTCAAAATCCGCTCGGACATCGAGTCGGACGGACGGTCGTCGAGCAGTTCGGCGATGAGACCGGTGTGCAGCCGTCCCGCGACGACGTCCTCGTCGGCGAGGAGCCGCCGGAGGAAGCCGAGGTTCGTGCGGACACCGAAGACCACCGTCGCCGCGAGCGCGGCGTCGAGTCGCCGGAGCGCGGTCCCGCGATCCTCGGCCCAGCTCACGATCTTCGCGAGCATCGGGTCGTACCACGGGCCGACGAACTGCCCGGCGACGATGCCGCCGTCGACGCGGACCCCCGGCCCCTGCGGCAGACACACCCGTTCGAGCACCCCGGTCTGAGGCAGGAAGCCGCTCGACGGGTCCTCCGCGTACAGCCGCGCCTCCACCGCGTGACCACGCAGGACGACCTCCTCCTGCGTCATCGTCAGCGGTTCACCGGCGGCGACGCGCACCTGCCACTCCACGAGGTCGAGCCCCGTGACGAGCTCGGTGACCGGATGCTCCACCTGCAACCGCGTGTTCATCTCGAGGAAGGCGAACTCGTCGGGTCGGTCGTCGGCGACGAGGAACTCGACGGTCCCCACCCCTCGGTAGCCGACGCTCCGGGCGACCGTGCAGGCCGCCTCGCCGAGTCGCGCCCGCTGCCGGTCGTCGATGAGCGGCGACGGGGACTCCTCAACCACCTTCTGGTGCCGACGCTGGAGCGAGCACTCGCGCTCCCCGAGGTGCACGACCGCACCGTGGGCGTCCGCGAGCACCTGCACCTCGATGTGCCGGGGTCTCGTGACGAACCGCTCGAGGAGGAGCGTGGCGTCGCCGAAGGCCGCCTCGGCCACCCGGTGCGCGGAGGCGATGGCCGATGGGAGCTCCTCGGTGCGTTCCACCACCTGCATCCCCTTGCCGCCGCCTCCGCCCGCCGGCTTGACGATGAGCGGGAAGCCGATGGCGACGCCGGCACGGACGAGCGCGTCGTCGTCGAGCGAGGCGTCGGCGACGCCCTCGATGATCGGGACGCCTCGAGCCGCGACGTGGTCCTTCGCCCGGATCTTGTCGCCCATGAGGACCAGGGCGCGCTCGTCCGGTCCGATGAAGACGATCCCGGCAGCGGCGAGCGCCCTCGCGAGCGCGGGTTGTTCGGACAGGAAGCCGTAGCCCGGGTGCACCGCCTCGGCTCCGGTCGTGACGGCGGCCCGGACGACGGCGTCGACATCGAGATAGCTGTCCGAGGCCGGCGCGGGTCCCAGGCGGACGGCGCGGTCCGCGAGCCGGACATGCGGGGCGTCGCGGTCAGCGTCGCTGAAGACCGCGATGCTCTCGATGTCCATCGCTGTGAGCGTGCGGATGATGCGACAGGCGATCTCGCCGCGGTTCGCGACGAGGACGGAGCGGAAAGGACGCGCGGATGCCTGGCCCGGCCGGTTCGGTGTCTGGATCGTCATGCCGTCACATCCTGAAGAGGCCGAAGCCGGGTTCCGGCAGTGGCGCGCGGGAGCACACCTCGAGCGCGAGTCCGAGGACCGTGCGGGTCCGGGCGGGATCGATGATGCCGTCGTCCCAGAGCCGCGCGGTCGAGTAGTACGGATTGCCCTGCTCCTCGAAGTCGGCGAGGATCGGCGCCCGGAAGTCATCCTCAGCCTGGGCGGTCCACGCCTCACCTCGGGCCTCGAGCTGGTCGCGCTTGACGGTCGCGAGGACACTCGCCGCCTGCTGTCCCCCCATGACGGAGATGCGCGCGCCCGGCCACATCCAGAGGAAGCGGGGGTCGTAGGCCCGGCCGCACATGGAGTAGTTGCCGGCGCCGAACGAACCGCCGATCACGACCGTCAGCTTCGGCACCCGGGTGGTCGCGACCGCGGTGACCATCTTCGCGCCGTGCTTGGCGATGCCTCCGGCCTCGGCGTCACTGCCGACCATGAAGCCCGAGATGTTCTGGAGGAACAGCAACGGGATGCCGCGCTGGTCGGCGAGCTCGATGAAGTGGGCGCCCTTCAGGGCCGACTCGCTGAAGAGGACGCCGTTGTTCGCGATGATGCCGACGGGGTGCCCGTGCAGCCTCGCGAACCCGGTCACGAGGGTGTCGCCGTACTCCCGCTTGAACTCCGAGAAGTCGCTGCCGTCGACGAGCCGCGCGATCACCTCACGGACGTCGTAGGCCGTCTGCAGCTCCGCCGGGACGACGCCGTACAGCTCCGCCTCCGGGACGACCGGCGGCACGCTCGGATGCACCTCCCACGCGCGCGGGTGGGGCGCCAGCAGCGTCGCGACCGCATCCCGGAGGATGTCGAGCGCGTGCGCGTCGTCGTCGGCGAGATGGTCGGTGACCCCCGACACCCGGGCGTGGAGGTCGCCGCCGCCGAGCTGCTCCGGCGTCACGACCTCGCCGATCGCGGCCTTCACGAGGGGTGGACCGCCCAGGAAGATCGTGCCCTGACCGCGCACGATGACGTTCTCGTCGCTCATGGCGGGGACGTACGCGCCGCCGGCGGTGCAGGACCCGAGCACGGCGGCGAGTTGCGGGATGCCGGCCGCCGACATCCTGGCCTGGTTGAAGAAGATCCGGCCGAAGTGGTCCCGATCGGGGAAGACCTCGTCCTGCGTCGGGAGGTTCGCTCCCCCGGAGTCGACGAGGTACAGGCAGGGCAGCCGGTTCGCGGCCGCGATCTCCTGGGCCCGGAGGTGTTTCTTCACCGTCATCGGGAAGTACGAGCCACCCTTCGCGGTCGCGTCGTTCGACACGACGAGCACGTGTCGTCCGTGGACGAGGCCGATCCCGGCGATGACGCCCGCGCCGGGGGTCGCGTCGTCGTACATGCCGTGCGCGGCCAGGGGCGCGATCTCCAGGAAGGGGCTCCCCTCGTCGAGCAGGCGGTCGACCCGATCGCGAGGCAGCAGCTTCCCCCGGGCGACATGCCGGGCCCGCGATGCCTCCGGTCCGCCCAGGGCCGCGGTGGCCATCGTCTGCTCGAGCACCGTCACGAGCGCCCGCTGCGCCGCTTCCTGCTCGCGGAATCGGGCTGAGGTGGGATCGGCACCGCTCGTGAGGGTGGGCACTCGGGCTCCTGTCGTCGTCGACCGTGAGTGCATTCAGTTACTCATCACTCACTGAAAGAGAGGTTACAGTTCATTAACTGAAAAAGTCCACCCCGAGGAGATCCGATGACCGGTCGTGACACACCGTCCCCGAACCCACCGCACCTCGGGCGCTCGGAGGCGAAAGCGGCACGTCGCTCGGCCCTCCTGCGGTCAGCGGCCGGACTGTTCGCCGAGCGCGGCTTCGCCGGGGTGTCGATGGAGGACCTCGGAACGGCCGTCGGCATGAGCGGGCCCGCCGTCTACCGCCACTTCCCGAGCAAGCAGGCCGTCCTCGCAGCACTCCTCGTCGGCGTCAGTCAGGATCTGCTGGACGGCGGGACCCGCGAGGTCGAGCAGGCTCCGGACAGCGATCGGGCGCTGCGTTCGCTGGTCACCTTCCACGTGGCCTTCGCCCTCGACGACCCCGACGTGATCCGCATCCAGGACCACGACCTCGACAGCCTGGCACCGGACGACCGCCGCGCGGTCCGCACCCTGCAGCGGCGGTACGTCGAGCGGTGGGTGGACGTCCTCACGACGCTGCATCCCACGATCCCCACGGCGGAACTGCGGGTCCGCGCGCTCGCGGGTTTCGGACTGATCAACTCCACGTCCCACAGCACCTCCCGCGGCAGGAACGAGGCCGGGACACCCGACCGCGAGGCGGTGCGCTCGACGCTCGAGCGGATGGCACTGGCCGCCCTGCTCGCCGAGTGAGGACGCGGGACGGGTTCAGTCGACGAGCACGGACAGGACGTTCCCCGCTGGATCGGTGAACCAGGCGATGTCCGGGCCGTTCCCGCGCATGATCCCCTTCGCGTCCGTCGGCAGGACGTCGTCGGGGTAGAGCTTCGTCACCACACCGCGCGCCTGCAGCTCGTCGACCGCCGTGTCGATGTCGTCGACCACGAGGTTCAGCACCGTGAACGAGGCCGGCGTGTGGTCCGGCTTGCCGTAGACGAGCACCGACCCGCCGGCGGGCAGCGCCACGTCCAGGAATCCCATGGCGTTGTCGGTGACCGTGAGACCGAGGACGTCCCGGTAGAACGTCCTCGCCGCGTCGATGTCGTCGACCGAGAACCCGCTGAAGACATCCGTGTACGTGACCATGAGCCGCTCCCTCGCTGATTCCCGATGCGTACACGATGCACGATGCCACGTCGCGGTCGTCGCGTCCAGGCCCGAACGGCCGCCGGGGCGGGTGAGCGCGAGGGCCTGGACTCGACGATCACACCATCGTCAGGACCATCGCCGGATCCGACAGCATCGTCCCGAGGTCGACGAGGAACCGGGACCCCTGCTCTCCGTCGATGAGTCGATGGTCGAACGACAGCGACAGCGTCACGACGTGTCGCAGCGCGACCTGCCCCTCGAATTCCCACGGCCGGCGACGGACGGCACCGAGCGCGATGATCGCCGCCTCACCGGGATTGAGGATGGGCGTCCCCGCGTCGACGCCGAAGACGCCGACGTTGGAGATCGTGATCGTCCCCCCTCGCAGTTCCGCCGGAGCGGTGCGTCCCTCGCGGGCCGTGCGGACGAGGTCCGCCACGGCGTCCGCGAGTTCGAACAGGCTGAGCTCCTCCGCCCGTGCGATGTTCGGGACGAGGAGTCCCCGCGGCGTCGCTGCGGCGATCCCGAGTCCGACGTGCCCGTACTCGACGATCTCCCCGGCAGCCTCGTCCCAGCTCGCGTTGACCGCGGGGGTGCGTCTCACGGCGATGCACACCGCCTTGGCGAGGACGGTCAGGATGTTGACCCGGTGGTCCCCGGTCCGAGGCGAGCGGGCGAGCGCGTCCAGCAGCGACATCGTCGGCGTCACGTCGACCGTCAGGAACTCCGTCACGTGGGGAGCCGTGAACGCACTGCTCACCATCGCCTCGGCGGTGCGGCGCCTGACCCCCGTGATCGGCCGACGCACCGACCCGTCGGCCGCCGTGGCCGCCGTGGCCGGCGTCGCTGGGGTCCCGGCCGGCGCCGCTCCCGCTCCGCGAGCACGCTCCGGCAGCTGCCCACTCGGGCCGGTCGCAGCGCGCTCGACCTCCTCACGCGCGATCCGACCACCGACGCCGGTGCCGACGAGCGTTCCGAGGTCGACGCCGAGATCACGGGCGAGTCGCCGGACCGGTGGTGTCGCGCGAGGCCGGGAACGCTCCGGCACCGGGGCGGTGTGCGCCGGTACGGTGTGCGCCGGGGCAGGTGTGTCATCGTCGCCGGACCGCGCACGGCGCCGTGGCCGTTCACCGCTCGCCGTGCGAGGGCCGTAGCCGACGAGGACCGGCTCGCGGTCCGCCGCCCCACTCGGGCGGTCGACCTCCGCCCTGTCAGCCTCGGGGACCGACGGGGACGGAGCGGTCTCCCCATCGGGCGCGAAATCGACGAGCGCCTCGCCGACGAGGACCGTCGTCCCCGGTTCGACGTGGAGCCTCGTGACCACGCCGGCGGTCGGCGCGGGCAGTTCGACGAGCGCCTTCGCGGTCTCGACCTCGGCGATCACCTGGTTGAGCTCGACGTGGTCGCCGACGGCGACGCGCCAGGACACGAGTTCGCTCTCGGTCAGACCTTCACCGAGATCGGGCAGGGAGAACCGCTTCATCGCCGTCCCTCCCCACCGGTCACAGGCCGGGCCTCGGCCCTGCCCGCGGCCGAGGCGGAGGACCGACGCCCCAGTGCGCGATCGACCCCGTCCAGGATCCGGTCGAGGTCCGGCAGGAAATGGTCCTCGAGCGCCGACGCGGGATAGGGCGTGTCGAACCCCGTCACCCGCACCGGGGCCTCTTCGAGGAGGTCGAAGCAGCGTTCGGTGATCGAGGCCGCCAACTCGGCGCCGATCCCTCCGGAACGCTGCGCCTCGTGCGTGATGACGAGTCGCCCGGTCTTCTCGACCGAGGCGGCGATCGCGTCGACGTCGAGAGGTGCGAGGGATCGGAGGTCGATCACCTCCAGGTCGACACCCTCGTCGGCCGCGGCCTCCGCAGCCTCGAGCGCCGTCTGGACGAGCGGACCGTAGGCGACCAACGTCGCGTCCGTGCCGGCGCGAACGGTCCGCGCACGGGTGAACGCGAGCGGATCGGCTGGGAGGTCGTCGAGCACCTCGCCCTTCGTCCAGTACCGCCGCTTCGGTTCGAAGAACAGCACCGGGTCGTCGCACGCGATCGCCTGACGGATCATCGTGTGCGCGTCCTGGGGGTCGGAGCACGTCACCACGCGCAGTCCCGCGGTGTGCGCGAAGTACGCCTCCGGGGACTCGGAGTGGTGCTCGACGGCGCCGATGCCCCCGCCGTACGGCACGCGGATGGTGACCGGCATCCGCACGGCACCCTTCGTCCGGTAATGCAGCTTCGCCAACTGCGCGACGATCTGGTCGAAGCCCGGATAGATGAACCCGTCGAACTGGATCTCGCACACCGGGCGGAAGCCTCGGAACGCCAGGCCGATCGCCGCTCCGATGATCGCGGACTCCGCCAGCGGCATGTCGACGACGCGATCGGCACCGAACTCAGCCTGGAGGCCGTCGGTCACCCGGAACACCCCACCGAGTCGGCCGATGTCCTCGCCAAGCAGCAGGACCCGGTCGTCGTCGGCGAGGGCGTGGTGCAGTCCGGCGTTGATCGCCTTGCTGAGGGTGAGCGTGGTCATCGGGCACCACCGTCGAACATCGCGAGGTACGAGCGGTACTCCTCGCGTTGCCGTTCGAGCCCGGGATGGGCGGTGGCGTAGACCTCGTCGAAGAGTGAGAGCGGGTCAGGGGCAGGCAAGGCGAGGCACCCCGCACGGACCCGGGCGGCCGCGGCGTCGGCGACGGACGCGACGTGGGCTCGGGCGGTCTCGTCGAGGGCCCCCTCGGACTCCAGCAGACGCTCGAGCCGGGCGATCGGATCCTTCGCACGCCACGACACGACCTCGCTCTCGTCCCGGTACCGCGTCGGATCGTCCGAGGTGGTGTGCGGCCCCATGCGGTAGGTGACGGCCTCGATGAAGGTCGGCCCACCACCGGACCGTGCGCGGTCGACGGCGATCCGCATCGCCGCCGTCACGGCGAGCACGTCGTTGCCGTCGACCCGCATGCTCGGCACCCCGAAGCCCGGTGCCCGGTCCGCGATCGGGCGCTGAGCCTGCAGCCCGACGGGCTCGGAGATCGCGTACTGGTTGTTCTGGCAGAAGAAGACCACGGGTGCCTGGAAACTCGCGGCCAGCACCAGCGCCTCGTTCACGTCGCCCTGACTCGTCGCCCCATCGCCGAAGTAGGCCACGGCCACCGCGTCGGACCCGTCGCGCTGACAGCCCATCGCGTAGCCCGTCGCATGGAGCGTCTGGGCACCGATGATGACCGCCGGCGTCGCCATGCCGACCGCGAACGGGTCCCAGCCCGACAGCGCGGTCCCCCGCCACATCGCCATCAGTTGGTCGAGTTCGACGCCACGGCAGTACGCCACGGCCTGTTCGCGGTAGCTCGTGAAGACGAAGTCCCCGCGCCGCAGGACCCGCGCCGACCCCACCTGGGCGGCCTCCTGCCCGAGCGACGGCGGCCACAGACCGATCTCGCCCTGCCGTTGCAGAGCCGTCGCCTCCGTGTCGATGCGTCGTGTGACGACCATGTCCTCGTAGAGCGCGAGCAGCTCGGCGTGACCGAGGTCGGCGACGAAGAGGTCGTACAGGGCGTCCTCCTGGCGGACGCCGTCCGGATCGAGGAGCTGGACGCACCCGTGGTCGACCGGGACCGGTTCGCGTGCATCACCGCCCCGCTCGTCGGAATCCTGCGGGAATTGGGTGTGAGTCTCCATCGACACGATGCACGCCGCCTTGAGTTCGGTGACCTCACGGCGGTGCCTCGTGAGCGATGCCGTGCCCTCGCGTCGTCGCGAGGTGGTCCGAGGCTACGCCGGATCACCCTGGCGCTCAACCGTCGACACTCCGCGCAACGGCGAACGCCCGCCCCGCAGAAGCGGGACGGGCGTTCGGATGCAGCCTGCGGCTTAGCCTTCGGCCGGGGCCTGCTCTGGAGTCCCCTCCCGAGCAAACGACCGTTCGACCGAGATCTAGCCTTCGGCCGGGGCCTCAGGGCCCTCGCTGGCAGCGTCGCTGCCGTGCGTGTCGGCCTCATCGGCGACGACCGGAGCGAGCGAGAGCTTGCCGCGGTCGTCGATCTTCGTGATCTCGACGAGGATCTTCTGGCCGACGCCGAGCACGTCTTCGACGTTCTCCACACGCTTGCCACCGGCGAGCTTGCGGACCTCGGAGATGTGCAGCAGGCCGTCCTTGCCCGGGAGCAGCGAGACGAACGCACCGAACGCGGCGATCTTGACGACGGTTCCGAGGAACTGCTCGCCGACCTCCGGGTTGGTGGGGTTCGCGATCGCGTTGACCTGGGCACGAGCGGCCTCGGCCGACGGGCCGTCGACGGCGCCGATGTAGACGGTGCCGTCCTCCTCGATGGAGATGTCGGCGCCGGTCTCGTCCTGGATCGAGTTGATCGTCTTGCCCTTCGGGCCGATCAGCTCGCCGATCTTGTCGACGGGGATCTGGACGCTGATGACGCGAGGCGCGGTCGGCGCCATCTCGTCGGGAGCGTCGATCGCCGCGTTCAGCACGGAGAGGATCGTCGTGCGGGCGTCCTTGGCCTGCTGGAGCGCACCGGTCAGGACCGAGGTCGGGATGCCGTCGAGCTTCGTGTCGAGCTGGATGGCCGTGACGAACTCGGAGGTACCGGCGACCTTGAAGTCCATGTCGCCCAGGGCGTCTTCGGCGCCGAGGATGTCGGTGAGCGCCGCGTAGCGGGTCTCACCGTCGACGACGTCGGAGATGAGGCCCATGGCGATACCGGCGACGGGTGCGCGGAGCGGCACACCGGCGTTCAGCAGCGACAGGGTCGAGGCGCAGACGGAACCCATCGAGGTCGAACCGTTGGACCCGAGGGCCTCGGAGACCTGACGGATCGCGTAGGGGAACTCCTCGCGGCTCGGCAGCACCGGCACGAGGGCGCGCTCGGCGAGGAAGCCGTGCCCGATCTCGCGACGCTTCGGCGAGCCGACCCGGCCGGTCTCACCGGTCGAGTAGGGCGGGAAGTTGTAGTGGTGCAGGTAGCGCTTCTTCGTGACGGGCGACAGCGAGTCGATCTGCTGCTCCATCTTGAGCATGTTCAGCGTGGTGACACCCAGGATCTGGGTCTCGCCGCGCTGGAAGATCGCGGAACCGTGGACGCGCGGGATGACCTGCACCTCCGCGTCGAGCGGACGGATGTCGGTCAGGCCACGGCCGTCGATGCGGATGCCCTCGCGGAGGACACGGCCGCGCATGACGACCTTCGAGACGGACTTGTACGCCGCCGAGAACTGCGTGAGCACCTCGGCGTCGAGCGAACCGGCCTCGACGCGCTCGGTGATCTCCGCCTTGACGCGGTCCTTGAGGGCGTCGTCGGCGTTCTGGCGCTCGATCTTGTCGGCGATCTGGTAGACGTTCACCAGTTCGTCGTGCGCGAGACCGGCGACGGTGTCGTAGGTCTCCTGCGTGTAGGGGAGGAACACGGGGTAGGCCGCGATCTCCTTGGCCGCCTGAGCGGCGAGTTCGCTCTGCGCCTTGACGAGCTGCTTGAGGAACGGCTTGGAGGCCTCGAGACCGGCCGCGACGACCGCCTCGTCGGGCTTCGTGGCGCCGCCCTTGATGAGGTTCCAGCTGTTCTCGGTGGCCTCGGCCTCGACCATCATGATCGCGACGTCTTCGTTGCCGTTGGCGTCGGTCACGATGCGACCGGCGACGATGATGTCGAAGACGGCCTCCTCGAGCTGGTCGACCTTCGGGAAGGCGACCCACTGGTCGGCCTCGCCGGCCTGCCCGGGGATCAGCGCGAGACGGACGGCGCCGATCGGACCGGAGAACGGCAGACCCGAGATCTGGGTGGACATCGACGCCGCGTTGATCGCGAGGGCGTCGTAGAACTCACCCGGAGCGATCGAGAGGACGGTGATGACGATCTGGACCTCGTTGCGGAGGCCGGTGACGAACGACGGGCGCAGCGGCCGGTCGATGAGGCGGCAGACGAGGATCGCCTCGGTCGAGGGGCGGCCCTCACGACGGAAGAACGAACCGGGGATCTTGCCGGCGGCGTAGGAGCGCTCCTCGACGTCCACCGTGAGGGGGAAGAAGTCGAAGTTGTCCTTGGGGTGCTTTCCGGCCGAGGTGGCCGAGAGGAGCATGGTCTCCTCGTCGAGGTACGCGGCGATCGCGCCCTGGGCCTGCTGCGCGAGGCGGCCGGCTTCGAACCGGACCGTGCGCTTGCCGAACTTGCCGTTGTCGAGAACGGCCTCGGCGAACTTGATTTCTGGACCTTCCACAGGTCTCTCCTTCGTACGTGTGCGCTCCCGTCGAGTGACGGGCCGCGCGTCCCGAATGGACGCGCCGTCGAGCGCGGTCGTGCATGATGCAGCGCGCAACACAGCCGCAGTACTTGCTCAAGCCGCCCGGTCTTCCGGGACTTGGCTGGCCACCAGTAGAACACCACCCGCGGATCGCGAGGGATACACCACCGAGGACCAGCTTCCTGTCGGCTGGCTGTGCGCGGAGCGGACCATCACGGTCCGCCGTCGGCCAGCCTAGCAGAGGGGGGTTCGGCGATCCCCGGAACGACACGGATCCTCAGGTGATGGGCGGGGTGCCGGGAGCGGCCGGAGACGCCGCGCGGCGGCGATCGCGTCCCCAGGACACGAGCAGGAGGAGCATCGCGACGGCCGCTCCGAGGAGGGTGTCGAGCACCCGCTCCCCCACGATCGCGAGCACCGGCTGCTTCGACGAGGACGTGCTGATGATGAGCACGAGCGGCGTGATGAAGACGAGCGCCAACGCGTAGTGCCGGATGACGACGAGCTCGATCGTGAACTGCAGGGCGGCCAGCACGAGGGCGAGGACGTAGCCGTGCGGCTGGAGCGAGGCCACGGTGAGGAAGATCCCGGCGCCGACGACCGTCCCGAGCACGCGGTGCACGCCGCGTGTCGCGCTCAGGGTGCGCGAGTGCCCGACGCTGAGGATCGCGACGGCGGACCCGGCGATCCAGTACCCGTGACCGAGGCCGAGGACCGCTCCGAGGACCGCGCTGATCGCGAGCGCGACGGTGAGGCGTGTCGCGATCCGGCGGTCGGTCGCGCTCAGCCGGTACTCGGGGAACAGCACGCGCATCGGCGTCGGCTTCCCCGCGCCGCGGCGGACCGCCGGCACGAGCAACGGCGCGACGACCACCAGGAAGGCGAAGGCCGAACCGGCCGCCACGAGCAGGATGACCAGCCCGCCGTCGAGCCCGGCGCCGCCGATCGGGACGGGCGCGGTCAGGTGGCCGGCGATGCCGAACACGAGGATGAAGAACAGCGCGCCCGGAGGGCCGAGGACGATGCCCTGCACCAGCCAGATCACCACCGACCCGACGACGATGAGACCGACCGCGGTCAGCGGCCGAGAACCCGACATCGCGACACCCAGCGCCGCGGCCGTGACGAGTCCTGCTCCGATGAGCGGCAGCACCCGCAGACGGTCCCGGCGGCTGAGCGGCGCGCAGTAGAGCGCGGTGAACGCCCCGAGGCCGGTGAGCAGGCCGAGCGGCGTGAGTCCGAAGAACGTCGCGACCGCGACCGGCACGGCCATCGCTATCGCGGCGGTGAGGGCGGCCGGCCAGCGCTTGGGCGATGGCGCGAAGCTGATCAGCGAGGTCTTCAGACCGCGTTCAGCCATCCGGTCCTCCGCTCTCGTGCAACCATCCAACGCTACGCCATCCTGAGCCGGGTGCCCGGGCCCCGTCGTCGCGCGGGCCGCCCCGGGCTACGCTGGTGCGGACCCCAGGAGGTGACGTTGACGCATCCCGCGCCGGCAGCCGCTCGCCCGAAGCAGCGCGTCCCGTTCTGGGACAACGCCCGTTTCGCGTGCATCACGCTCGTGGTCATGGGCCACGCGATCCAGCGTCTGACCTCCGAGTCCGACCCCGCGCTCGTCGTGTACCTGTTCCTCTACGCCTTCCACATGCCGGCGTTCGCGATCATCAGCGGGTACTTCTCGAAGTCGGCCCCTCCCGGACGACGACAGATGCGTCGGGTGATCACGGACATCCTCGTGCCCTACCTGATCATGGAGGGGATCTGGTCCCTCGTGCAGTTCCTCGTCGAGGGCAAACGCGCGTTCAACCCGACCCAACCGTCGTGGACCCTCTGGTTCCTCCTCGCGCTCGGCATCTTCCGCCTCGTCCTGCCCTATCTCGCCCTCCTGCGCTGGCCATTGCTCTGGAGCGTGGTGATCTCGATCGGCGTCGGCTACCTCGACAACGTCGACAGCACGTTCTCGCTCTCGCGCGCGCTCGGGATCCTGCCGTTCTTCGTGCTCGGGTGGCAGATCAACCGGTGGCGGCTCGTGGACCGCTGGCGTCTCGTCCGTACGAGGGCCTGGTGGATCCGGATCGCCGCCGCCGTCGTCCTCATCGCGTGGGCGGTCGTCCTCGTCCTCGGGATCGACCTGTGGCGCCGCATCGACCTGCGCTACTGGTTCTTCTACGACCGGGGGTACACCGCGCTCGGGAACGAGGACGGGACGGGCGGCCTGGTGCGACTCGCGGCCATCCTGCTGGCCGTCGCCCTCACCGCGGCGTTCTTCGTGCTCGTCCCCCGCGGCCAGTCGTGGATCACCCGGTACGGACAGTCGACGATGTACGTCTACCTGCTGCACTCCTTCGTGCTCTACCCCCTGCGAGAGTCGGGCGTCCTCACCGACACGGGCAACCCGGAGCTCGTGCTCGTCGGCCTGCTGGTGCTGTCGGTCCTGATCGTCATCGTGCTCTCCAGCGGACCCGTGCGCCGCATCACGAGACCGCTCATCGAACCCCGCGCGGCGTTCATCTTCAGTCGCAAGCGGGCCTTCGACCCGGAGCCCCCGCGAAGCGACCCGACCGGATCGCGCCGCGACGTCACGAGGTGACGAGGACGACCTTCCCGCGGACGTGACCGTCGATGAGGTGGCGGTAGGCGTCGACGACCCGCTCGATGGGCCACACGCTGTCGATCGGGAGGACGATCTCACCCCGCGCGATCGACTCGCCGAGCGCTGCCAGCTCGTCGAGCGTCGCGTCCTGTCCGCCGACGCCGCGGAACCCGTGCTCGGTGGCGAAGGGTCGGTCCGCGATCGTGTTGACCCGCTCCGGCGCGACGCCGAGATCGCGCGCCAGCTCGAGGGTCGGCCGGCCGTGCGTGTCGATGACGGCGGTGATCCCGCCGGGGGCCGCCTCGAGGACACGCTCGCGCAGGCCGTCGCCGTACTGGACGGGGATGACGCCGAGACCGCGGAGAAACTCCTGATTGGCCGCACCGGCGGTGCCGAGCACGACCGCGCCGGTCCGCCTGGCGAGCTGCGCCGCGAGCACGCCGACCCCGCCGGCCGCAGCACTCACGAGCACCGTGTCCGACTGCTGGACGCCGACGGCGGCGACCGATGCGATCGCCGCGCGTCCCGCGATGTCGAGGGCACCGGCCTGCTCGATGGTGAGCCCGTCCGGCACGTGGTGGAGGATGCCGGCCGGAGCGATGAGGAAGTCCGCCTGCGCGTGGAACCGGTGTCCGCCGTACACGTGGTCGCCCGTCGCGAATCCCTGGACGCCGCTCCCCACACCGTCCACCACCCCGGCGAAGTCGTTGCCGTTCCCGCTCGGGACGTCCCGCCCGAAGGAGGCGAGCGCTTCGGGTGATGACGCGAGCTTGTGGTCGACGGGGTTGAGCCCTGCGACGAGGACACGGACTCGGACCTCGTCGTGGCCGGGCACCGGGATGTCGCCCTCGACGAGGTGGAACACCTCGGGGCCACCGAACCGGTCGAACCGCACGAACCTCGCCATGACGCCTCCTCCGCCGGCTTCCGCCGACCTCCATGCTCACACGCTTCCCGGGCGAGGACCACCCTGGCCGCAGCGGACGTCACGCGCCGTTCACCCGGCCGAGCGAGAATCACGGGCATGGCATGGGTCGATGAGCTGCAGACGGCGATCACGGCGTGGTTGCTCGAGATCGCCGCGTCGGGCTGGGTGTTCCCTGCGCTGTACCTGCTGACGGTCGCCGACGCCTTCCTGGTCGTCCTACCGAGCGAGACCGCGGTGACGGCGCTCGGAGCGATCTCGGCGTCGAGCGGCTCGCCGGACCTCGCCCTCCTCATCGGCGTGGCCTGGGCGGGCGCCGTGACCGGCGACGTGTCCTGCTACCTCCTCGGTCGGCGGATCGGGACCACACGGTTCGCCTGGATGCGGCGCCCGCGGGTCGCGGCCGCGATCGGACGTGCGGGCGTCGCGCTCGAGCGCCGCGCCGCTGCAGCCATCCTCACCGCGCGCTACATCCCGTTCGCGCGCATCGCGGTCAACCTCGTCGCCGGTGCGAGTGGCCTCCGCCCACGTCGGTACCTCCCGATCACCGTCCTCGCAGGGCTCGCCTGGGCACTGTGGAACGTGGGCGTCGGAGCCGTCGTCGGCCGGTTCCTCCCGGACCACCCGGTACTCGCGACCGCCGTGTCGATCGTCGTCGCGGTCGGCCTGGGCGTGACCGTCGACCGGATCAGCGCCGCCCTGGCCGCACGACGGCGACGGACACGGGCCTCACTCGACGAGCTCGCCCCGCGCCTTCTTGCCGACGATGGAGTGCCGCCGGCTGTAGGCGAAGTAGATGATGAAGCCGAGCGCCAGCCAGACGAGGAACCGCACCCAGGTCAGCGTCGTCAGGTTGAGCATGAGCCAGACGCAGAGCACCGCTGAGAGGATCGGGAGGAACGGCGACCACGGGACGCGGAACGCGCGCGGCAGCTTCGGGTACTTCTTCCGCAGCACGATCACGGCGATGCTGACGAGCACGAACGCGGAGAGCGTCCCGATGTTGATCATCTCCTCGAGGATGCCCACGTCGGTCAGGCCGGCGATCAGCGCGACGAGCGCGCCGACGATGAGCTGCACCCGCACAGGTGTCTTGCGCTTCTCGGAGGTGACACTGAGTGAGCGCGGGAGCAGGCCGTCGCGGCTCATGGCGAAGACCACGCGGGCGAGGCCGAGCAGGAGCACCATGATGACGGTCGTCAGGCCGGCGAGGATGCCGATCGAGATCACCTGCGCCGCCCAGTCCGCACCCACCGCGATGAACGCCGTCGCGAGTGAGGGGTCCTCAGCCTCGGCGAGCGTCGTGTACGGCACCATGCCGGTGAGGACGAGGCTCACGCCGACATAGAGGACGGTCACGATGGCGAGGCCACCGAAGATGCCGCGCGGCAGGTTGCGCTGCGGGTTCTCGACCTCCTCCGCGCTCGTGGCGACGACGTCGAACCCGATGAAGGCGAAGAAGACGAGTGAGGCACCGGCGAGCAGACCGAAGACGCCGTACTGCGCGGGCGCGGCCCCCGTCATGAAGGAGAACAGCGACTGCGACCAGGCATCGGACGCCCCGCCCTTCGTCGGGACCTCGTCGGGGATGAACGGCGTGTAGTTCGCCGCCTTGACGAAGAAGGCGCCGACGACGATGACGAAGATGACGATCGCGACCTTGATGATCGTGAAGACGCTCGCGACACGCGAGGACAGCTTCGTCCCGAGGACGAGCAGGGTGGTGAAGACCGCGACGATGACGAACGCGCCCCAGCTGACCTTGAGCCCGAAGACGTCGAGCTCGCTCGGCACGTCCCAGCCCCAGAGCAGGAAGACGTTGCTGAGGTAGATGCCCCAGTACTTGGCGATGACGGCGGCCGCCGTGAGCATCTCCAGGATGAGGTCCCATCCGATGATCCACGCGAGGAGCTCACCGAGGGTGGCGTAGGTGAAGGTGTAGGCGGAGCCGGCGACGGGCACCGTGGAGGCGAACTCCGCGTAGCACATGATGGCGAGGGCACAGGTGACGGCCGCGAGGATGAACGCGAGCGACACGGACGGGCCCGCGTAGTTGCCCGCGGCCTTGGCTCCGACGGAGAAGATGCCCGCGCCGACCGCGACCGCGACACCCATGATCATGAGGTCCCAGGTGCCGAGCGTGCGCTTCAGGCTGCGCCCTTCGACGCTGGAATCCGCGAGGGAGTCCTCGATGCTCTTCGTCCGCCAGATGCTCATGGTGCTCCTTGCCGTGGTGCGGTACCTCGTGGCCTCGCGCGAAGCCGACTCTCGACCTTGCCAGATGCGGGCCCCCTGGTCGAGTCACGGACGAGTTTTTCTGCAGCTGTGGGGTTCCCGGTGGAACACGAACGGGCCGTCATCCGAATGGATGACGGCCCGTCACGAAGAAGCTCGCGGTGTCAGCGCCCTTCGACAGGCTCAGGGACCGTGGGTCCGATAAGTCGCCGGAGGGTTCAGAGCTGCCTGCCTAGCGGCGGAGTCCGAGGCGCTCGATCAGCGAGCGGTAGCGCTCGATGTCGACGGCCTGGAGGTAGCCGAGGAGGCGGCGACGCTGTCCGACCAGGAGCAGCAGGCCACGACGCGAGTGGTGGTCGTGCTTGTGCTCCTTGAGGTGCTCGGTGAGGTCCTTGATGCGGCGGGTCATGACCGCCACCTGGACCTCGGGGGATCCGGTGTCACCTGGGTGGGTTGCGTACTCTTCGATGATCGCCTTCTTACGGTCTCCTTCAAGCGCCATAGTGGTGATCCCCTCTCTGTTCGTTGCGCGGTGCCCGTCGCCTGATGCGTGGGCTCTCTTGATCCGCGGCCGTTCGACGGCAACCTTGTGATTCTAGCAGGTTCAGAGCGAGGGAGGTTCGCGGTGGGTCGAGCGGCGCTTCGCGTTCGCCCGCTCCTCCGCCTCGGTGGCTGCGACCCGGCGCCGACGACGCAACACGAGGATGAGGGCGAGCGCGATGAGGTCCAGGACCAGGAAGGCGAGGAGTAGCCAGACCCAGAGCGGCGGTCCGGCACCGGCGCTCGGCGCAGGCTCGGCCGCGGCCTCCGCCGCCTCGGCCGTCGTCGTGGAATCGTAGACGAGCCGGACCGGGTCGCCGAGTGTGGCCCCGCCGTCGGCGTTCGTCGACACGAGGGCGAGGGTGATGTCGTACTCCCCCGCGTCCGCTCCACGAAGCCACTGGGTCATGTTGATCCTGGTGGACCATCCGCCGTCGCTGCCGATCTCGATCGGCTGCCCGTCGAAGCGGAACTCGGTCGCCCCCGTCCCGCCGGTGGACTGCAGGTCGCACGAGGCGTCGTCTGCCGTCGAGCTGCTGAAGCAGGCCTTCGCCGAGTCGTAGAGGTCGATCGAGCGCCAGTAGGACAGCACGACGTCGGCACCCGCGTCGGCGGTGCCGGTGACGTCGAATCCGCTCACCTGCTCGCCGTCCAGGGTGTAGTCGACACGGTAGACGGTGTCGCCGTCGGTCGGGCTCTCGATCGTGCCGTCGCCGGCGGCCGACGCGGGAGCGGATGCGGCGAGCTGCAGGACGACGGATCCGGCGCCGAGCGACACCGCCACCACGGCGAGCGCCGCGGCACGAGCGGCACGCTGCAGCAGCGGACCGAGTCGACGCACTCCGGGGATCACCTGGCCACCACTCCCTCCGGCGACGCCGGACGGCGACGCACGCCTCCAGTATCCCAAAGTCCGGGGTGCCGAGCCTGGGAACGACGAAGGCGGGGACCGCACCCGGCGGTCCCCGCCCGCATCGGGGCGGTCGGGCGGAGTCGTCCGATCAGGCCCCGCGACCACCGAGCAGCTCGGAGAACGGGCGGTCGAGCGCGAACGGGTCGTTCAGGCGCCCGGAACGGTCCGAGGCCGCCACGAGTGCGCTCAACTCACCGGCCGCACGGTCGATCCGCGCCGGCAGGGCGCCGAGCTGCGCGTCGCCCGTCCCCCAGTCCTCGGAGGCCGCGAACACGGCGGTCGGCACGGTCACCGCCCGCAGGTAGGCGAACAGGGGACGCACGGCGTATTCGAGGGCGAGCGAGTGCCTGGCCGACCCACCCGTCGCACCGAGGACGATGGGCACCCCGGTCAGAGCGGTCGGCTCCACCACGTCGAAGAACGACTTGAACAAGCCGGAGTAGCTGGAGGAGAAGATCGGCGTCACGGCGATGACGCCGTCTGCGCCGGTCATGGCTTCGATCGCCTCGGACAACCGTGGACTGGGGAACCCGGTCAGCAGGTTGTTCGTGATGTCCTGAGCCAGGTCGCGCAGCTCGATCGACGTCGTCTCGACGTCATAGCCGTCCTGCTCAAGGTGCGCCACGGTGGCGTCGCGGAGGCGGTCGGCGAGGAGGCGCGTCGACGACGGCTGGCTGAGACCTGCCGACACGACGGCGAGCGTACGCTTCGCGGTCATCGGGTCGCCCCGACCGCCGCCGCGCCGAACGCCGAACCGGATGCGACCCGGCTCGTCTCGACCGCACCGGAGCGCGAAGCGAGTTCCGCCTCAGCGGCTGCGACCATCGACGCGTGCGTCGGCGCCTCCGGGACGTCGGCCGGACGGTCCTTCGCGAACTCCTTGCGCAGCACCGGCACGACCTCGCCGCCGAGGATCTCGAGCTGGTCGAGCACCGTCGCGAGCGGGAGCCCGGCGTGATCCATGAGGAACAGCTGACGCTGGTAGTCGCCGAAGTGTTCGCGCATCCCGGCGTACCGGTCGATGACCTGCTGCGGGCTGCCGACGGTGAGCGGCGTCTGCTCGGTGAAGTCCTCGAGCGTCGGCCCGTGACCGTAGACCGGGGCGTTGTCGAAGTACGGCCGGAACTGGGCGACGGCGTCCTGCGAGTTCTTCGCCATGAACGCCTGACCGCCGAGTCCGACGATCGCCTGCGCGGCCGTGCCGTGTCCGTAGTGCTCGAACCGCTGACGGTACAGCTGGATGAGGCGCATGTAGTGCTCCTTCGGCCAGAAGATGTTGTTCGCGAAGAAGCCGTCGCCGTAGTAGGCCGCCTGCTCGGCGATCTCGGGGCTCCGGATGGAGCCGTGCCACACGAAGGGCGGCACGCCGTCGAGCGGTCGCGGTGTGGACTGGAAGCCCTGCAGCGGGGTGCGGAACTGGCCCTGCCAGTCGACGTAGTCCTCTCGCCACAGGCGGTGGAGCAACGCGTAGTTCTCGATGGCGAGGTTGATGCCCTCGCGGATGTCCTTGCCGAACCAGGGGTAGACGGGCCCCGTGTTGCCACGGCCCATGATGAGGTCGACCCGGCCGCCGGCCAGGTGCTGCAGCATGGCGTAGTCCTCGGCGATCTTCACCGGGTCGTTCGTGGTGATGAGCGTCGTGCTCGTCGAGAGGATGAGGTCCGTGGTCTTCGCAGCGATGTAGCCGAGCATGGTCGTGGGACTCGACGGGACGAAGGGCGGGTTGTGGTGCTCGCCGGTCGCGAAGACGTCGAGACCGACCTCCTCCGCCTTCACGGCGATCGCGACCATCGCCTCGATGCGCTCGTGCTCGGTGGGCGTGATCCCGGTGGTCGGGTCGGTGGTGACATCCCCCACCGTGAAGATTCCGAATTGCATCATGCGCTCCCACTCGTTCTTTCATGCATTTGCATGGATATCAAGGGCAACGGCGTTCACACCCGCGCTATTCCCGGCCCGTTCGGCATCCTGTCCACAGCGCGCCGCGCGAGCCGTACGCCGTGTCGGCGGGCTGTGGCAGGATCACCGCATGAACGGCTCACCGAACCCTTCGTCCAGCACGCCGACACCCGCCTCTCGGCACGTGTGCGGCATCGTCCCGCCCTGGTTGCTCGAGCGCATCGCCGGACTCGACGCTCCGCAGCTCGCTCGCGCCGCCAGTGCCGCGCGGTACTCGCTGCTCGCCACGCGACCATACCGCTTCCCCGAGCCCGGGTCGGAGCGGGCCGCCGATCCCGTGCGCGGCGCCACGGCCGGCAAGCGTCCGGTCGGCACCCCGGAGCGCAGCATCCACGACGCCGAGGGGACCGAGACCCTCCCGGGCACGCTCGTCCGCTCGGAGGGCGAGCCCGCCACCGCCGACACCGCGGTCTCCGCCGCCTACGACGGCCTCGGCGACACCCACGCCCTCTTCGCCGAGGCGTTCGCACGCGACTCCATCGACGGCCGCGGGCTGCCCCTGCTCGCCACGGTGCACTACGGCGACGACTACGACAACGCGTTCTGGAACGGCGAGCAGATGGTCTTCGGCGACGGCGACGGCGAGGTCTTCCGCAGCTTCACGAGTTCGCTCAGCGTCATCGGCCACGAGCTGGCCCACGGCGTGACGCAGTACACGGCGAACCTCGTCTACGAGGGTCAGCCCGGAGCGCTCAACGAACACGTGTCCGACGTCTTCGGCGCCCTCGTCGAACAACACGCGCGCGGCGAGGACGCGGCATCGGCGTCCTGGCTCATCGGCGAAGGTCTCTTCACGGACGAGGTCGAGGGCAACGCTCTGCGTTCCATGCTCGCCCCGGGCACGGCCTACGACGACGACGTCCTCGGCAAGGACCCGCAGCCGGCGCACTTCGACGACTACATCGAGACGACCGACGACAACGGAGGCGTCCACCTCAAGTCCGGCATCCCCAACCGGGCGTTCGCGACGCTCGCCGTCGCCCTCGGCGGCAATGCCTGGGAGCGCGCGGGGCTCATCTGGTACGACACCCTCGTCGGCGGTCTGTCGGAGCGCGCCGACTTCGCGACCTTCGCCGCGGCGACGATCGCGGCGGCCTCCGCCAGGTTCGGTGTGGACTCGGAGGAGCACACCGCGGTCGGGCAGGCGTGGGCGCTCGTCGGTATCGAGCCGTCCGCCTGAGCGTCGTGGCAGCGCCCGGGCTCGCGGAGTAGCATCGCGGCATGAAGGTCACGGTGACGAGGAGCGGCGGTGTCGCCGGTCTCACCCGACGCTGGGAGGTCGTCGTCGACGAGCAGCCCGACGTCGACCGGTGGATCGTCCTGCTCGACCGCCTCCCGTGGGACGACACCCCACAAGGACCTCCGGTCCCGGATCGGTACGTCTACCGCATCCGATGCGCCCCCAAGGAGGCCACCCTCGGCGAGCAGCAGCTCACCGGTCCCTGGCAGGAACTCGTCGAACGGGTGCGCGCCGTCCAGCCGCCACGCGACTGACGATTCCTCGCCGGTCGCATGACCCCGACGGCGTCAGCGCTGCGGGAAGCGCTCCGCCAGCAGTTCGATCGTCCGCTCACGTGCGGGCGCCGAGTTCGACGGCGTGCCCTCCCGTGCCGACCCGACGGGCGACACCATGACCTCGTCGACACCGAAGCGGTCGGCGAGACCCTGCAGCTCTGCCGCAGCCTGGTCGGCGTCGCCGATGATCCAGGCAGCGCGCATCTGCTCGACGAAGCCGAGCTCGAGATCGCTCTGCTCGGTGGCGGCAGCCTCTTCGACGGTCGCGATGGGTCCGAGCGGCTTGCCGGAGCGCAGTCGCGCCATCTGCTGCAGGTTCGGGAGCGCCAACGCTTCTGCCTCGGCGGCCGTGTCGGCGACCACGGCGTTCGCGGTCAGGAAGGTGCGCGGCGCGTCGAGATGTGCGGACGGCTGGAAACTGGACCGGTAGAGCTCGAGGGCCCGAGCCGTCCCCTGGCCGGAGAAGTGGTGCGCGAAGACGTAGGGCAACCCGAGTGCCGCGGCGAGCGCCGCCGAGTAGTCGCTCGATCCGAGCAACCACACGTCCGGCACGCTGCCGGCCTTCGGCGTCCCCCGCAGGGCGTACTCCTCGCCGGAGGTCATCCGCACGCTCGCGCCGTCGACGCCGAGGAGGGCGACGATGTCCTGCACGTTGTTCGGGAACCGGTCGACGTCGCTCGTGTTGCCGGACTGGCGGAGCACGGCGGAGATGACCGGGTCGCTGCCCGGTGCCCGGCCGAGGCCGAGATCGATGCGGCCGGGCGCGGAGGCCTCGAGGAGCGCGAACTGCTCGGCGACGACGAGCGGAGCGTGGTTCGGGAGCATCACGCCGCCGGAGCCGACCCGGATCCGCTGCGTGGCGGCGGCCAGGATGCCGATGACGACCGCGGGGTTCGTCGATGCGACGGACGGCATGTTGTGGTGTTCGGCCACCCAATACCGGTGGTACCCCAGCTCGTCGGCGCGCTTCGCCAGGGCGATCGTCGCTGCGAGGGCAGCCGCGGTGTCCTGGTCGGTGCGGACGGGGATGAGATCCAGTATCGAGAGTCGCATGGTCACCTTTCGTCGCGCTGCCGAACGGCGACAGACGCATCAGGGTGCAGCGCTCGGACGGCCCGACATATTCCGCCTCGGCCACCGCAGTGGATTCCCAGGGCGATCCAAGCCGGATGCCACACCTGACGCGTACGCTGGATGCCCGCGACCCTGAAGGAGCACAGCATGGGATTCCTCGATCGACTGCTCGGACGCCCTGAGTCCGATGGACCTGTCCAGGCGACGGGTGGTGGGAGCCCCGCCCCGACCAGTGCGCGGACGGAGGACGAGATCGCCGTCGAACGGTACCGCTACCTCCTGCGGACCGCGCCGCCGGAGACCATCGAACAGGTCCACGAAGAGGCCTTCACGAAGCTCACCCCCGAGCAGCGGGGCATCCTGTACCGACAGCTGTCGGAGGGCGCTCCGACCGGTGAGGCACCGGCCGATGACTCCCCCAAGGCCCTCGCGCGTTCGGCCACCAGGGCCGAAGTGCGGCAGCCCGGAACCCTCGAGCGGAACCTCGGTCCGCAGGGCGGCGGGATGGGCTTCGGGGGGATGCTGGCCAGCTCGATGCTCGGCACCATCGCCGGGGTCGTGGTCGGTTCGGCCATCGCGCAGGCGTTCATTCCGGACACCGTCGGAACCGATGCAGCAGCCGATGCCGGTGCCGATCAGGGTGGTGCCGAGGCCGGGGCAGGAGACGGCGGGACGACCGACGCCTCCGCAGCCGACACGTCCGCCGACGGCGGTGGCTGGGGTGACGGTGGATTCGGCGACTTCGGAGGCGGCGGCGACTTCGGAGGCGGCGGCGACTTCGGTGGCGGCGGCGACTTCGGGTTCTGAGCCCTGCCGACGCCCGGTCGCGGCACCATGCGTCCGTCAGCGCCGCTGACCACCCGCGGTTCGCGCCGGAGCGGCCGTCCGGAGCTCCACGGCCCGCTGGGCGAGCAACTCGATGACCGCTTCGATCCGTGCATCCCGGTGCGCGTCGTCGGATCGCTCCACCCACGTCGCGAGTTCCCGCTGTGCGCTGTTCGGCAGGCCGCGGAAGAACGACAATCGACCGGCGTCGTCGATCGCCTCCTCGAGGTCAGGCCGCAGCCGCACCACCGTGCCGGTCGCCGAGAGCGGCGCGGCTCCCACATCAGCGTGTCTGCCCATGCGGCAACGGTAGTGGGTCAGGCGGCAACCGTCGAGCGGCTCGGTCCTGACCGACCTCGGCCGGGTCGTCGGGCCGTCGGGACCTCAGGCGAGTTCCCACGAGGCGACGCCACCGCCGACGACGACGAACACCGGGTGCGGCTGCGGTCGCCAGACCTTCGCCCATCGGGACGCGACGTCCGGGCTGCGTCCGAGCAGGTGCCGCCGCAGGTTGCCCCATTCGTAGTCGAGCTGACCGTCGGTCACGACGAGGGGGTCCCGGAGGACGCCGGAGGCGACGACCCGCGCGCGGTCGAAGACGATGTCGCGCTCCTGCGCCTCGTCGGCGACACCGTTGAGATAGGCCGCGATCGCCTCCAACGGTTCGTCGGCCTCGAGGAAGCGCTGGAGCTGCGGGTGTGCACGGAGACTTGATCCTGGCTCCTGCAGGACCCGTTGGGCGATCAGCCCTTCACGCCAGGACGACGTCAGCGCCTGGGCGTCGAAGTACCGGGGATGGATCGACCAGAGACGCATGTCTCCATCCTGCCCGAGGGCGCTGACAACCGACTCCGGGCAGCCCCTGCCCCTCGCCGCAGCGCATGACCCTCGCCGTGGAGCCCTGCCGCGACGCGCGTAGGCTGAGGTGCATGTCTGAGCGCGCCACATCCCGTCGCCCGATGCGCCGGTGAGCGCTGCACCCGGATCCGGCCGGCGCGGGCTCCTCGTCGATCTGAGTCCGCTCCGGGAGAGTCCCGCCTTCGCCCGCCTGTGGATCGGCGGGGCGATCACCGGGATCGGCGGCCAGATGACCATCGTCGCCGTCGGCCTCCAGGTCTACGACCTCACCGCGTCGACGTTCGCCGTCTCGCTCGTGGGCGTCATCGCCCTCATCCCGATGATCTGCTTCGGGCTCTACGGCGGCATGCTCGCAGACGCGTTCGACCGACGCACGGTCGCCCTGACTGCCGCCGTGGTCACGTGGGTGTCCACGGCGATCATCGCGGTGCTCGCCTGGAGCGGCTCGGAGGTGGTCTGGCCCCTGTACCTCCTCACGACGATCAACGCCGTGTCGACGACCATCGTCGGGACGACGCGGCAGGCGATCCTCCCCCGGCTGCTGCCGGCCCGCCTCCTACCGTCCGCCGCGGCGTTGTCCGGCATGGCCGCGGGGGTGATGGTGACGGTCGGACCAGCACTCGCAGGCGTCCTCGTGGCCGGCGTCGGATTCCGCTGGACCTACACGATCGACGTCGTGCTGTTCGTCGCCGCCTTCCTCGGAATCGCGTCGCTGCCGAAGATCCTGCCCGAAGGCGGTGTCAGTCGACTTCCGGGCCTCGCGAGCCTGGTCGACGGCTGGACCTTCCTCCGGACGGCCCCCAACGTCCGGATGACGTTCATCGTCGACATCGTCGCGATGACGTTCGGCAATCCGCGGGTGCTCTACCCTGCCGTCGGCACCCTGCTGCTCGGCGGCGGGGCGATCACCGTCGGGGTCCTGACCGCGGCCGGCGCGGTCGGCACCCTGCTGTCGAGCCTCGTCTCCGGACGACTCGGCCGGATCGACCGTCAGGGCCGCGCCATCGAGCGGGCCATCATCGTCTACGGGCTCGCCATCGCCTCCTTCGGCGCGGTCCTCGCGTGGGTCACGTTCTCCGGAACGGCGACGCGCGATGCCGCCGACGCGAACCTGCCCGCCATCGTGATCGCGGCGATCGCCCTCGCCGTCGCCGGAGCGGCCGACAACATCAGCTCGATCTTCCGGATGACGATCCTCCAGGCGGCCGTGCCGGATGCCGTCCGAGGCCGGTTGCAGGGCGTCTTCACCGTCGTCGTGACCGGCGGACCCCGCGTCGGCGACCTCTACATCGGTCTCGCGGCTTCGGCCTTCGCGCTCTGGGTACCGGCGCTCGCCGGCGGACTCCTGGTCGTCGTGCTCGTCTGGACCCTCGTCCGCGTCCAGGGGGCCTTCCGCCGCTACGACGCCCGGACGCCGACGCCGTAGCGTCTAGGCGGGAGCCGTGGCGATCGAGAAGACGTCGCGACCGCTGAGCGAGGTTCGGCCGGGCAGCCCCTCGAGCTCGAGCACCAGCCCGAGCCCTGCCACCTCGTATCCGGCGCGCTCGATGAGGTTGACCGCCGCGCCGCAGCTGCCGCCCGTCGCGAGCACGTCGTCGAGGATGAGCACGCGCGTCCCGGCCGGCAGCTGCTCGGTGCGCAGTTCCAGGGCGGCGGCGCCGTACTCGAGTCCGTAGTCCTCGCGGAGCACCTCACCCGGCAGCTTGCCCGCCTTACGGATGGGGACCAGTCGCGTGTGGGTCGCGTACGCGACCGCCGCGGCGAGCAGGAACCCGCGGGCCTCGACACCCGCGACGGCGTCGAAGCGACCCTCGAAGCGCGCTGCCAGCTCGTCGATGATCGCGCGGAAGGCGTCGGCGTCGGCGAAGACCGGGGTCAGGTCGCGGAACAGGATGCCGGGCGTCGGGAAGTCCGGAATGGTCGCCGTCAGGCGGTCGACGTACTGGGTTGCGGTGGTCATGTGGTCCTCGTTCGGTCTGGGAGACATGCGACACCCCTCGCCTCCGCGACGCGTCGGTCGAGAGAGACGAGGGGTGACCTGCGGATGGTTACTTGACGCCCAGGAGGTCGATCACGAAGACGAGCGTCTGGCCCGAGAGCTGGTGGCCGCTGCCGGCAGGGCCGTAGGCGAGCTCCGGAGGGACCGTGAGCTTGCGACGGCCGCCGACCTTCATGCCGGGGATGCCGTGCTGCCAGCCCTGGATGAGGTTGCGCAACGGGAAGTTGATGGACTGCCCGCGGCTCCAGGAGGAGTCGAACTCCTCGCCGGAGTCGTAGCCGACGCCGAGGTAGTGGACGTCGACGGTCGAAGAGGCCTGCGCCTCGTCGCCCTCGCCGAGGAAGATGTCCTCGACGACGAGTTCGGTGGGGGCCGGGCCCGTGGGGGCGTCGACCTCGGGCTTGGTGCGTGCTGAATCGGTCATGACTCCATCCAAGCAGTTCCGCCCGATCGGTTCACGCGGATTTCGCTGAGCGCGTGACGCCCCGGGCCGACACCGGGTGGTGTGGTCGTCGCGTCACACCCGGTACTTGGGGGTTGCGGGCCGTGGCACCCGGGTGCATGCTGGAGGGACAGACCAACTCATCGCCCGGGCGACTCGCAGGCAGTGCCGCAGCACCGGGCGATGAGTCTGTCCGGGGCCGTCGCCCGAGGATCCGCCTCGCATCCCGTTCCGTCGTGTCCGGGCACCCGCAGCTCGGACCGGTATGTCCACAACGCCCGCGCCCGACGCGCCTGCGATACCGTAGACGGGTGAAGTTCGCCCATTTCGTCGCCACAGACCACCAGCCGAGTACCCCCGCAGAGCCGCGGGTCCGACTCGCCGTCATCAGCGACACCGGGGCGGTGTTCCTCGACGAGATCCTCGAGGACGCCCCGCGCGACCTCCAGGAGCTCATCGAGCGCGGCCCGGCCGAGCTGGACCGTGTACGGAGCTTCGTCGAGACGTCGCTCGCCCACGGTGTCAGCGGAGAACCCCTCGACGGGCTCGTCCACGCGTCCGCGGTCCTCCGTCCGCCGACGATCCTCGCGGTCGGGCTCAACTACTCGGCGCACTCGCAGGAGCTCAACCTCAAGACCGACAACGCCCCCACCATCTTCGGCCTGTGGGCGAACTCGCTCACCGGGCACGAGGGCACCACGAGCTGGCCCGCGGCGATCAGCGAGCAGGTGGACTACGAGGCGGAGCTCGGTGTCGTCATCGGCCGGGCCGCTCGCGACGTCGATGCGGCCGATGCGCTCGGCTACGTGTTCGGGTACACCGTCGTCAACGACATCACGGCCCGCAACATCCAGTACTCCGAGGCGCAGTGGTCGCGCTGCAAGTCCTTCGACGGGTTCACCCCGACCGGCCCGGTGGTCGTGACCGCGGACGAGATCCCCGACCCGCAGGACCTCCACATCTCGACCGTCCTCGACGGCGTGACGCTCCAGGACTCCTCCACCAGCCACATGGTCCGCAGTGTCGCGACGCTCATCGAACACTTGTCGGGCTCCGCGACCCTCCTGCCCGGAACACTCATCTCGACGGGCAGCCCGGGCGGCGCGGGATACTCGCGCGACCCGCAGGTCTTCCTGACCGACGGCGCGACGGTGACCGTGTCCGTCGAAGGCGTCGGATCGCTCACGACGCACTGCGCGGTCACCGCCGGGTAGTCAGTCCCTCACAGCACACGACGAAGCCGTCCGGACCCTGGTCCGGACGGCTTCGTCGTGTGCAGCCGCGTCGGTCAGCGACTCGGGTCGGAGTCCGCGCCCGGGATCGGCAGATCGATGATCGGGATGGCCGAGGTGACGGCCTCGATCCCCGAGAGCCGCGCGGGCGAGAGCTGCTTCGTCACCTCGTCGCGCGTCATGAGGTTGGCCTCGACCACGAGGTCCGCGACGTTGCGGCCCGTGAGCAGCGCGGTCTTCGCGAGCGCCGCAGCCGACTGGTACCCGATGAACGGGGTCAGGGCGGTGATGACACCGACGGACGCGCCGACCATCACCTCGAGTCGTTCCTCGTTCGCCGTGATGCCGTCGATGCAGTTCACCCGCAGCGTCTTGCACGCCTGCGCCATCCAGACGATGCTCTGCAGCAGCGAGTGGGCGATGACCGGCTCGAAGGCGTTGAGCTGCAACTGCCCGGCCTCGGCCGCCATCGTGACCGTCATGTCGGCGCCCACGACGCTGAACGCCACCTGGTTCACGACCTCCGGGATGACCGGGTTGACCTTGCCCGGCATGATGCTCGATCCGGCCTGCCGTGGCGGCAGGTTGATCTCGCCGAGCCCGGCCTGCGGACCGCTCGACAGCAGACGGAGGTCGTTGCAGATCTTGGAGAGCTTGATGGCGCTCCGCTTCAGGGTGCCGCTGAACGACATGAACCCGCCGGCGTCGCTCGTCGATTCGATGAGGTCAGGAGCCGTCGTGAGCGTGAGGCCCGTGATCTGGTTGAGGTGACGGACGACGGCTTCCGCGTAGCGCGGGTCGGCGGTGATCCCCGTCCCGATCGCGGTGGCGCCGAGGTTGACCTCGGCGAGCAGCCAGAGGGTCTCGTGCAGACGGTCGTAGTCCTCGGTGAGCGTCGTCGCGAAGCCGTGGAACTCCTGTCCGAGAGTCATCGGGACGGCGTCCTGGAGCTGCGTGCGTCCGACCTTGAGGACGTGGGAGAACTCGGCGGACTTGGCGCTGCACGAGTCGCGCAGCAGGCCGAGCTCCGTCAGGAGGAACTGCAGCGAGAACGCGAGCGCGATCTTGATCGAGGTCGGGTAGACGTCGTTGGTGGACTGCGACCGGTTGGTGTCGTCGAGCGGGTGCAGGTACTGGTATTCGCCCTTGGCGTGGCCGGCGAGCTCGAGCGCGATGTTCGTGATCACCTCGTTCGCGTTCATGTTCGTCGACGTGCCCGCACCGCCTTGGATCACGCCGACGAGGAACTCCTCGTGGAAGTCACCGTCGATGATGATCTGGCACGCGCGGTCGATGAGGTTCGCCTTCGCCGGGTCGAGGACTCCGATCTCGGCGTTCGCGCGGGCGGCGGCCTGCTTCACGCTCGCGATGGCGACGACGAGGTCGGGGTAGACGGAGATCGGACGCTTCGTGATGGGGAAATTCTCGAGCGCGCGTGCCGTGTGGATGCCCCAGTACGCGTCGGCCGGGATCTCCATCGAACCGAGGGAATCCGACTCCGTCCGAGTCTCGTCGCTGTTCGTCCTGTCCGCCATGTCGTCGTCTGCTCCAAGGGTGGTGGGGATGCTGCTGCTGGTGGTGCTGATCGTCACTCGTGGCTCCGTTGCCTGGTGGGTGGATGTCCCCTCCAGCGTAGCCGGGCGCGATCCCCGATGCCGCTGCGGTGTCTCGGACACGAGACGGTTCCGTGCCTGCGGTTCAGCTCCCGTGGGTCACCGCTTGCGCGAGAACGCCTCGAGCCGCTCGGCCGGGCTCAGGGCGGCCATGCGGTCGACGAACGCCGCGCTGAAGGTGTCGGCGGTGGTGTAGTCACCGAGCGGCACCGTCGAGTGGGTGATGCGGTCGTCGTAGACGTGGACGAGGTTGAACGACTGACCGCCGAACATCCCGTTCACCTCCGACGACGGGCGTGAGAGGTTCATCGAATAGCAGCTCGCGCTCGCGACCTGGACGGGGATGCCCGCGAAGGTGCTCGAGGTGGAGTAGTGCAAGTGGCCGCCCAGGATGGCGCGCACGTCGCTCCCCCGCAGCACGGCCTCGAGCCGGTGCTGATCGCGGAGTTCGAGGATGTCGAAGAACGGGATGCTCGAGGGCACCGGCGGGTGGTGCATGGCCAGGATGCTGCCGAGGGGCGCCGGGGTGGCCAGGACCGTCTGCAGCCACTCCAGCTGGCTGTCCTCCAGTTCGCCGTGATGCCAGCCCGGGACGGTCGAGTCGAGACCGATGACGCGCAGTCCGCCGAAGTCCCAGACGGCGTCGAGCGGCTGCTCCCCCGCCGGGAGGTCGAGCAGCTCCGTCCGCATGACCGAGCGCTCGTCGTGATTGCCCATGAGCCAGACGATCGTGGTACCGAGGCGCTCGGCAACGGGCTCGACGCGCTCGCGCAGGCGACGGTACGCGTCTGCCTCGCCGAGGTCGGCCAGGTCGCCCGTGAACACCATCGCGTCGGGCCGGAGCTGCATGCGCTCGATCTGGCGGAGGGCCTGCTCCAGGTTGGCCTGCACGTCGACCGCGTCGTAGAGGCGTCGGCCGTCGGCCAGGAGGTGCGGATCGCTGAGGTGGACGATGACCCGGCCGGGTGCCGGGTACTGACCGAATCGGACGTCGGAAGTCATGGCACGAGTCTAGGACGCACCCCCGACGGAGCCGTCGGCCGTCCGCGGACGGCCGACGGTCCGGTCAGGACGCGACGCCGAGGAGCTGCTCGATGGGTCCGCGGGCGAAGAAGACGAGGAACCCGGCTGCGACGACCCACAGCAGCGGGCTGATCTCGCGCGCCTTCCCGGACAGGGAGCGGAGCACGACCCAGGCGATGAAGCCGGCGCCGATGCCGTTGGCGATCGAGTACGTCAGCGGCATGACGACGACCGTCAGGAACACCGGGAGCGCGACCGAGAACTCGGTCCAGACGATGTCCTTGATCTGCGACATCATGAGCGTCCCGACGATGACGAGCGCGGCGGCGGCGACCTCGGAGGGCACGATCTGCGTGAGCGGCGTGAAGAACATGGCGAGCAGGAACAGCGCGCCGGTCACGAGGTTCGCGAGGCCGGTCCGTGCCCCTTCACCGATGCCCGCGCCGGATTCGATGAAGACGGTCGAGGAGGAAGACGAGGTCGCGCCACCCGCCACCGCGCCGACACCCTCGACGATGAGCGCCGAGCGGAGACGCGGGAAGTCACCCTTGGCGTCCGCCACGCCGGCCTCCTTCGAGAGCCCGGTCATCGTGCCCATGGCGTCGAAGAAGTTCGTGAACACGAGGGTGAAGACGAGCATGAGCGCGGCGAGGACGCCGATGCGCTCGAAGCCGCCGAAGCTCACCTGGCCGAGCAGGCTGAGGTCGGGGACCCCGACGACCTGCGTGGGCAGGGTCGGGACGCTCAGGTTCCAGCCACCGGCGTTCTCCCCGCCGTTCGAGGCACCGACCTTGAAGATCGCCTCGGCGATGATGGCGATGATCGTGGAGGCGACGATGCCGATGAGCAGGGCACCCTTGATCTTGCGCGCGACGAGCACGCCCGTGAGCAGCAGGGAGATCACGAAGACGGCGGTCGGCACCGTGGCGACCGAGCCCTCGATCCCGAGCCCGACCGGCGGCGAACCGGCGCCCGTCGACCGGACGAAACCGGCGTCGACGAAGCCGATGAACGCGATGAAGAGACCGATGCCCACGGTGATCGCGATCTTCAGCTGGATGGGCACCGCATTGAAGATCATGGCGCGGAGGCCGGTCGCCGCGAGGAGGACGATGATCAGACCGTTGATGACGACGAGCCCCATCGCCTCGGCCCAGGTGACCTGACCGACGACGCTCACGGCGAGGAACGAGTTGATGCCGAGACCCGCCGCGAAGGCGAACGGCAGGCGTGCGACGAGTCCGAAGAGGATCGTCATGACACCGGCGGTCAGCGCCGTCACGGCCGCGACCTGGGCGAAGCCGAGTTCGCCACCGGTGACGTCGGCCGAGCCGCTCAGGATGATCGGGTTGAGGATGACGATGTAGGCCATCGCGACGAAGGTCACGAGCCCGCCGCGCACCTCGCCTCCGACGGTCGAGCCGCGCTTGCTGATCTCGAAGAAACCGTCGAGACGCTCTCGGAACGAGCGCGGAGCGGTGGGCGTCGTGGTCACTGGACCTCCTGGGTCTGCATCGAAGCAACCAGCGTACCGGCACGGCGGACCGCCCCGCGACGACCGGGATGCGAGGGTGCCGCTACGATCGGCTGGACCCCTTAATCGGCACCCTCCTCACGGAATCGAGCTCACATGGCGCTGCCCTGGACTCTGCACGGCGACGGCAAGCACGTCCCGACCCACGCGATCGTCGGCCCCGGTGAACGCCTCACCTGGCCGCGGACCATCGGCCTCGGCATGCAGCACGTCGTCGCGATGTTCGGTGCCACGTTCCTCGTCCCGGTGCTGACCGGGTTCCCGCCCACCACGACGCTGTTCTTCTCGGGCGTCGGCACTCTCCTGTTCCTCGTCATCACCAAGAACCGCGTGCCGAGCTACCTGGGCTCGTCGTTCGCCTTCATCGCCCCCATCTCCGCCGCGGTCGCGAGCCAGGGCATGGGCAGCGCCCTCTTCGGCATCCTCGCGGTGGGCCTCCTCCTGGCGCTCGTCGGCGTCGTCGTGCAGGTCACGGGAACCGGGTGGATCGATGCACTCATGCCGCCGGTCGTCGCCGGTGCCATCGTCGCACTCATCGGGTTCAACCTCGCCCCCGCCGCGAAGAACAACTTCGTGGCGGCTCCGATCACCGCCCTCGTGACGCTCGCGGCCGTCATCCTCTCGACCGTGGTGTTCCGAGGGATCCTCGGTCGACTGTCGATCGTCATCGGTGTCGTGGTCGGGTACATCGTCGCGGCGATCCGCCAGGAGATCGACTTCTCGAAGATCGCGGACGCCGCATGGGTCGGGCTCCCCGAGTTCCACCTCGCGGACAACCCGATCTCGAACCCGGCGGTCTGGGCGGTCCTCCCGGCGTTCCTCCCCGTCGTGCTCGTCCTCATCGCCGAGAACGTCGGCCACATCCGCGGCGTCGCACAGATGACCGACGCCTCCGTGAACAAGCAGACCGGTCGCGCACTCCTGTCCGACGGGCTCGCGACGATGCTGGCCGGCTTCGGCGGCGGTTCGGGCACGACGACCTACGGCGAGAACATCGGCGTCATGGCGGCGACACGGGTCTACTCCACGGCGGCCTACTGGGTCGCCGGTCTGTTCGCGGTCCTCCTCGGCCTCTCCCCCAAGGTCGGTGCGGTCATCAACACCATCCCGGCGGGCGTCCTCGGCGGCGTCACGACGGCCCTGTACGGACTCATCGGCATCATCGGCGTGAAGATCTGGCTCGACAACAAGGTCGACTTCTCGAAGCCCGTCAACCAGTTCACCGCGGCGACGGCCCTCATCATCGGCATCGCCGACTTCACCTGGGTGGCGGGTGGTGACGTCAGTTTCAACGGGATCGCGCTCGGCACGATCGCCGCGATCGTCATCTACCACGTGATGTCGACCATCGGTCGCTGGCGGAAGACCGCCTGACCCGTCCGGTGCGGGGCGTCAGCGCGGTGCGCTGGCGCCAGCGCGGGTCGTACGCGTGAGCGCGGGTCTCTGGAGCCCCGCGCTCACGTGTGTGACCAGCGGTCACGCCGGGTAGGTGCGTTTCACGCCAGCGCACCGCGCCGGCGCACCCACACGCACCGGGCCCGGACCGGTGGCCCGCGCTCGCGTCAGCGCGGTGCGCTGGCGAACCCCAGGGGTCAGCCCTGGTGGAAGAAGGGCACGATCAGGTAGATGCCGAAGAGGACCGCCCCCGCACACAGGGCGAAGCAGACGTAGGCACCGGCGCGGGCCAGGTTCTGCTGGGCTGGGGTCAACGGGTTCTTCCGAGCGGCCTTCGCAGCGCGCTTCGCCGCCTTCGCGGCCTCCTCCGGCGTGATGACCGTGATCGCGTCGGTGAACTCGGCCGGCGCCACCACGGGCACGCGCCCGGCGGTGGTCAGGAGCCGGAGCCCGAGGGAGTACAGGCTGACGATCGCGGTCGCGCCGACGAGCGACGTCGCGAAGACGATCAGGAATGCTGCCCAGTCGATCACTTCTTCACCTTCTTGGGCTTGGGGTTGCGCTTGATCTTGACCGCGCGACCGGAATCGGCGACCTCACTGACGACGTTGCTGTGGTCGACCTGGTTCCGGCGCGAGATGAGGAAGATGGTGAGGATGACGCCGACCCCCACCACGGCGTCGATGATGATGCCGACGAGACCGAGGTGGGCGACGGCGGCGGCGAGTGCCCCGACGATGCCGGCCGCGGGAAGGGTCATCAACCAACCGAGGGCGATCCGCCCGGCGGTCCCCCAGCGGACCTTCGATCCGCGTCGCCCGAGGCCGGAGCCGATGACGGACCCGGAGGCGACCTGCGTGGTGGAGAGGGCGAAGCCGAGGTGGCTCGAGGCGAGGATCGTGGCGGCGGTGCTCGTCTCGGCCGCGAAGCCCTGTGCCGGCTTGACGTCGGTGAGCCCGGTGCCGATGGTCTTGATGATCCGCCAGCCGCCCATGTAGGTGCCGAGCGCGATGGCGAGGGCGCAGACGACGATGACCCAGAGTTCGGGGCCGGTGCCGACCGCCTGCACGCCGACCGCGATGAAGGTGAGGGTGATGACGCCCATGGTCTTCTGTGCGTCGTTCGTGCCGTGCGCGAGGGCGACGAGGGACGAGGAGAAGATCTGCGCGTATCGGAACCCGTCGCGACCGTCGGGCTTGCCGTCGTACCGCCGCGTGATCCGGTAGGCGAGCTTCGTCGCCGAATAGGCGACCACGCCGGCCGTGACGGGGGCGATCAATGCCGGGAGGATGACCTTGGAGAGGACCACACCGAAGTCGATCGAGCTGAAGCCGGCGCCGACGATCGCCGCGCCGATGAGTCCACCGAACAGGGCGTGACTGGAGGACGACGGCAGACCGAGGAGCCAGGTCAGCATGTTCCAGACGATCGCGCCGATGAGTCCGGCGAAGATCAGCTCCGGTCCGATCCGGATGCCGCCCTCGCCCTCCCGGATGAGCCCGCCCGAGATGGTCTTCGCGACCTCCGTGGACAGGAACGCACCGACGAGGTTGAGGATCGCGGCGAGCAGGACGGCGGTCTTCGGCTTGAGGGCGCCCGTGGCGATCGGGGTCGCCATGGCGTTCGCCGTGTCGTGGAACCCGTTCGTGAAGTCGAAGAACAGTGCCAGTGCGATGACCAGCACGACAGTCAGGGTAACGAGTTCCACTGGTGTCTTTCTCGAGGCGGAGCGAATACGGACACAGTGCTCCCCGACGAGATGTTTGGGGGGAATTCACGTGCTGGATACGGGCGGTTCACCCGCCGTACACGATCCTTACACCCTGCCCGGTCGAGGTCAACTCGACGCCGATCAGCGCCCGCCGCCGCCTCCGCCGCCTCCGCCGCCGCCCGCGAAGCCGCCGCCCGTCGAGCCGCCGGACGAGCTCGCTCCCCCACTGGTGGACCAGGACGCCGACGTACTCGAGGCCGATCCGGAGAAGCCGGAGAACGCGTTCGCGAACATCGCCGCCTGGAACGGGGTGTTCGAGGCGTACCACGACGGCGCGCTCCCGGCCTGCTCGTAGCGGATGCCCAGCTCCTTCGCCCACTCGCGCTCCACGCCCCAGAGCACGGCGAAGGGCAGGAGTCGTTCGGTGACCCGGACGAGCTGGCCGGGGTCGCCGAGGTCCACCCGTTCGGCACCGTCGGGGCTCTGCAACATGCGGAAGCGGTCCTGCTCCGCCAGCGCGAGGTAGTCGCGGAGGCCGAGCAACTCGTCCCGCGCATCGGCACCGGTGGCGGTGAGCGGTTTCGGCGCGATGGCCGACACGATCCCGGCGAGCAGCGCGATCCCGGTCACGAAGAGCGCAGCGACCGACCAGCCGTTGTCCGCTCGCTGGGAGTAGGCGACCCCGAAGAAGACGATCCCGGCGACGCCCAGGACGGCGAGCGCCCCCACGATGATCCACGCCCGCCCGGAGGAGACCGAGCGTCGGAGGCCGAGGTCGAGGGCGTTCCGCTTGGCGGCCGCGAGTTCCGCGGTGACCGCCTTGCCGAGCTCCGGGTCGACCTGCTTCATCTCCCGCGGTCGGTTCCGGTCGGGGAAGAGCGCGGCGAGCACGCGCCGTTCCTGCTCATCGGTCGCGCTGTCGTCGAGGTACTGCAGGGAGTAGTCCTTCTTGCCCGGTCCGTCCACGATCCGGAGCTTGCCGCGGACGGCGAGGCTGACGATCTCGGCTGCCATCGACGAAGAGGCGCGTCCGGCGAGGTCGCCCGCCAGGAGGAGGTTCATCCGCTTCGGGACGGAGTACTGCGGCACGATGACGCCACGACCGGGGTGGTCCCGCCAGAAGCGCAGTCGGATCCACAGGAGCGCCCCGAGCCCCGCGGCCGACAGCGCGCCGAGGGCGATCGGGACGATGGAGAACACCGGTGCCTCGCCGGGGCGGGCCGGTTGGACGAAGGTGCCCGGTTCGAACCCGATCGCGACCGTCAGCGTCTGGTGGGCCTGCAGCGGGACGGATGCGGTCGTGAAGACGTCTCCGTCGGCGTCCTCCGCCTGGGCGAGATCGCACGGCGAGCTGTCGTCCGGATCCCCCCGGTAGCAGGCACCGTCGCCGGTGAGCGCGTCAGCGATGTCGGGGGCGACCCGCACCGTCATGCTGGCGTCGGCGAACGGCTGATCCCAACCGGTCCCGGGCGCGTCCCAGTAGAACTCGTCGGAGCGTGTGTCGCGATAGGCGCCGACGACGCCGCGCTGCGTGTAGGTGATCACGTAGCTCTGCGTGCCGCGCACGTAGTCGTCCGTTCCGAGCGACAGCTCGAGGAAGTCGCCGTCGCGGTCGGTCTCCCACTCCACGGGCGCACCGTCGGCGTCGGTCACCGAGACGATCTCCGTGTGCAGCGGTGCCCGGTCGAACTCGTCGGGGATCGCTCGGATGATGCCCTTGTTCTGGTCGGACTGGGGGAACTCCGCGACGAAGGTCTCGACCGCGCGCAGCTCGGCCTGACCGTCGCCGCCACGGCTCAGGGTGTAGTCGCCGTCGAAGGACGAGAAGGTGAAGTCGGAGACGTCGGTCCGAGCGTCGGCCGCGGCGGGCGGCGTGCTCGCGAGGGTCGCGACGAGTGGTGCACCGACCGCCAGGGCGAGGGCGACGAGGAGCACCCGCGACGAGCGGGCACGGACCGGGGACAGGCGACGACGTCTGGGCTTCACCCGGCCAAGTCTAGGAGGGGTGCCGGCGGGCGCGCGGACGCGCCCGCCGGCACTCACATCTCCTCGTGGGTGTTGGGGTCGCCGTCGAAGAGCCTGCCGTCCGTCCGCCCGAGTGCGGTGATCGCCTGCACCTCGGTGTCGCTGAGTGCGAAGTCGAAGACGTCGATGTTCGTGCGCTGGCGTTCCGGGGACGCGGACTTCGGGATGGGGAGCACGCCGCGCTGGTGGTGCCAGCGGAGGACGACCTGCGCCGGCGAGACGTCGTGCGCCGCGGCGGCCGCTGCGACGGGCTCCTCGGCGAACGGTGCCTGCGCCTTGCCGAGCGGGCTCCAGGCCTCGGTGAGGACACCGTGTTCGCGGTGGAACGCGAGGAGTTCCTCCTGGGGGAAGTACGGGTGCAACTCGACCTGGTTGACGGCCGGCAGCACACCCGTCTCGTCGACGAGGCGGGTCAGGAACTCCTCGGTGAAGTTCGAGACGCCGATGCTGCGGACGAGGCCCTCGCGCTGCAGCTGGATCATGGCCTTCCACGACTCGACGAAGCGGCCGACGGAGGGGTTCGGCCAGTGGATGAGGTACAGGTCGATGTGGTCGAGGCCGAGCGAGGCCAGGGATCCGCGGCACGAGGTGATGGTCTCCTCGAAACCGTGGTCGCGGCCGGGCAGCTTCGTCGCGACGACGAGTTCGTCACGGGACACGTCGGTCTCGCGGACCGCTGCGCCGACGGCGTCCTCGTTGCGGTAGTTCACGGCGGTGTCGATCAGTCGATAGCCCGCGTCGATGGCGGACAGCGTGGCGTCGGTGCCCTCGCGGCCCCGCAGGGGGTACGTGCCGAAACCGATCGCGGGGACGCTCGAACCGTCGTTGAGCGCGAATGTTGGGATGGTCGTCATCACCCCACGCTAGACCCGGCGGCCCTCGGATGGCTCCGAGCGGGCTGGGAGGGCGCGCCTCGACTAGCGTTGGACCATGGCGAAGCTCTCTGCCCCCCGTGCCCAGACCCGACCGACCGAACGCACCCACCACGGCGACACCGTGATCGACCCGTACGAGTGGCTCCGCGAGAAGGAGTCGCCGGAGGTGATCGCGCACCTGGAGGCGGAGAACGCCTACACCGAACAGGAGACGGCGCATCTGGCCGGACTGCGCGAGCGCATCTTCCAGGAGATCAAGCGTCGCACGCTCGAGACCGACCTCTCGGTCCCGACCCGGTCCGGTGCATGGTGGTACTACGGCCGCAGTGTCGAAGGCCGCCAGTACGGCATCCAGTGCCGCATCCCGGTCGCCGACCCGGAGGACTGGACGCCGCCGACCCTGCCCGAGGGCGGCGCGGCCCCCGGCGAGCAGATCATCCTCGACGCCAACGTCGAGGCGGAGGGCCACGAGTTCTTCTCCCTCGGCAGCTTCGACGTGTCGGACGACGGCACGCGACTGCTCTACGGCGTCGACGTCGAAGGCGACGAGCGGTACACCGTCCGTGTCCGGGACCTCGCGAGTGGCGTCGACCTCGATGACGAGCTCCTCGGGACCGCGGGCGGGGCGGAGTTCTCCCCCGACGGCACCGCCATCGTCTACACGACGGTCGACGAGAGCTGGCGCCCCGACACCGTGCACCTGCACCGGGTGGGGACGTCCCAGGACGACGACACGGTCCTCTTCCACGAGCCCGACGAGCGGTTCTGGGTCGGCGCCGGATTCACCCGCAGCCGCGCGCTGCTCCTGATCGAGGCAGGCTCCTCGGTCACGAGCGAGACCCGTCTCGTCTCCGCCGACGCACTGTCCGAGGAGGCGCGGATCGTCTGGCCGCGGACCGACGGCGTCGAGTACAGCGTCGAACACCGGGTGGCCGACGGCGCAGACCGGTTGCTCATCCTGCACAACCGGGACGCGCCGGACTTCGAGCTCGTGGAGGTGCCGCTGTCGGATCCGCTCGGCACGGCGCGGGTCGTCGTCGCGCACAGCAGCGAGCGCCGGCTCGAGGACGTCGAGGCGTTCGAGGCCGTGACCACCGTCTCCTACCGGCGCGACGGCCTGACCCGCATCGGCCTGCTCGATCCGACGAGTGGCGACATCGACGAGATCGTCTTCGACGAACCGCTGTCCACCGTCGGCTGGCACGGCAACGGTGAATGGGCTCAACCGATGCTCCGGTTCGGATACGGGTCCCTCGTGACGCCGTCCACCGTGCTCGAACTCGACCTCCGGTCCGGCGAACGCTTCGTGCGCAAGCAGCAGCCGGTCCTCGGCGAGTACGACCCGGCGGATTACGAGCAGTTCCGGGAGTGGGCGACGGCCGTGGACGGGACCCGGGTACCGATCTCCATCGTGCGCCGGGTCGGTGTCGAGGGGCCCGGGCCGCTCCACCTCTACGGGTACGGCTCGTACGAGGCCAGCATGGACCCGTCCTTCTCGATCGCGAGACTGTCGATGCTCGACCGCGGCGTGACCTTCGCGATCGCCCATGTGCGCGGCGGCGGTGAACTCGGGCGCCGCTGGTACGAGGACGGCAAGAAGCTCCACAAGCAGAACAGCTTCAGCGACTTCGTCGACGTGGCCGACCACCTCATCCGCGAGGGCTGGACGACGCCTGCCCGCCTCGTCGCCGAGGGCGGCAGCGCAGGCGGCCTCCTCATGGGCGCCGTGGCGAACCGTGCTCCCGACCGCTTCGCGGGCATCCTCGCCGGCGTCCCGTTCGTCGACGCGCTGACGAGCATCCTCGACCCGTCGCTCCCCCTGACGGTCATCGAATGGGACGAGTGGGGCGATCCGCTCCACGACCCCGAGGTCTACGCGTACATGAAGGCCTACAGTCCTTACGAGAACGTCGACCCGGAGAAGCGCTACCCGCGCATCCTCGCGACGACGAGTCTCAACGACACCCGCGTCCTGTACGTGGAACCCGCGAAGTGGGTGGCCCGCCTGCGGGACGCCGGAGCGCCGGCACTGATGAAGATCGAGATGAGCGCCGGGCACGGTGGGGTGAGCGGTCGGTACAACGCGTGGCGTGAGCGCGCCGAGGAGCTCGCCTGGCTACTCGACGTGCTCGGACTCACGGACACCGATCCGGCCTGATCCGAAGCGACGACGCCCTGCTCCGTCGGGAGCAGGGCGTCGTCGGTGCGGCGGGTGTCTAGCCGAAGAGGATCGCCGCTTCGTCGTAGCGCTCCTGCGGCACGGTCTTCAGCTTGCCGAGCGCCTCTTCGAAGCGGCAGTTGACGAGTTCGGTGCCTCGGAGGGCGATCATCGTGCCCCAATCGCCGGCCATGACGGAGTCGATGGCGGCCATGCCGAGGCGGGTGGCGAGCACGCGGTCGTAGGCGCTCGGAACGCCACCGCGCTGCAGGTGGCCGAGCACGGTCGCGCGCGACTCGATGCCCGTCCGGCGCTCGATCTCGGGTGCCAGCACGTCGGCGATGCCGCCGAGACGGGGACGGTTGAACGCGTCGAGTCCCTTCTCGGAGTGCGCGGTCTCCATGGTGTCGAGCGTGAAGCCCTCTGACACCACGATGATCGGGGCGCGACCGCGCTGGTAGACGCTGTCCGCCCACTCGCAGATCTGCTCGATCGACTGCGGCTGTTCCGGGATGAGAATGGCGTGGGCACCCGCCGCCATACCGGCGTGCAGGGCGATCCAGCCGACGTGCCGGCCCATGACCTCGATGACCATGCACCGCTTGTGCGACTCGCCGGTCGTCCGGAGGCGGTCGATGGCCTCGGTCGCGATCTCTACGGCGGTGTCGAAGCCGAAGGAGTAGTCGGTGGCGTCGAGGTCGTTGTCGATCGTCTTCGGGACGCCGACGATCTTGAGGCCGGCGTCGGTCAGACGCTTCGCCGCGGCGAGCGTGCCCTCGCCGCCGATGGCGATGAGCGCGTCGATGCCGAGCCGGTCCATGGTGTGCTGGACGTTCTCCGGGCCGCCGTGGGGTCCTTCGAACGGGTTGGTCCGGCTCGTGCCGAGGATGGTGCCACCCTGCTTGGCGAGACCGCGCACACTGTGGCGGTCGAGCGGCATCGTCAGGCCCTCGACGACTCCTCGCCACCCGTCGCGGATGCCGATGAACTCCTGGTTGTGGATCTTCGTCCCCTTGAGGACCGCTCCTCGGATGACCGCGTTCAGGCCGGGGCAGTCGCCGCCGCTCGTGAGCACACCAATTCTCATATCAACAGTCCTCATGGGGATCGGGGCACCTCAGGTGCCGGGAGTCATCCCCGACAATACCGTCTCGCCGACGGTGCTTCATCCGGCGCCGGTGGTCCTCCGGCCCAGAGGGTCGGTGCCTCGTCCACCGGGGTTAGGCTGCTGGGATGAGTGCCGACGACTACCTGCCCGCCGATGGCGGCATCACGATGTTCTCCACGACCTGGTGCGGGTACTGCGCCCGACTGAAGCACCAGCTGTCCGCAGCCGGCATCCCGTTCACCGAGGTCGACATCGAGCAGGTCCCGGGCACCGCCGACCTCGTCGCCTCGCTGAACGGCGGCAACCAGACGGTCCCGACGGTGATCTTCCCCGACCGCTCGACCGCGACGAACCCGTCGCTCGCGCAGGTGAAGGCGGCTCTCGGCGTCTGACCCGCCGACGACGTCCGGCCGGGCGACCCGTGGTCATCCGGTCGGACGTATCGGTCGTCAGGCCCCCAGCGCCTCGCGGAGCAGGTGGACGAGGGCGTTCAGCTGCACCGAGTCGACCGATGCGACGTCCTGGTCGCTGCCGTCGAGCGCGCGAGCGGCCAGGCCCTGCTTGCTGTCGATGAGTTCCGCGACCTTCGCGTCGATCGTGTGCGCGGCGATGATCCGCCAGGCGGTGACCGGCTCCTCCTGACCGATGCGGTGCACGCGGTCGATCGCCTGGGTCTGCTCGGCGGCCGTCCAGGACAACTCGGCGAGCACGACGTTCGACGCGGCCTGCAGGTTGACGCCGACGCCGGCGGCGGTGAGCGAACAGACTGCGACCGCGACCTCCGGATCGGTGTTGAAGGCGTCGATCGCGGCCTGACGCGCCTGCGCGGTCTGGTCGCCGCGGAGCGACACCGTCTTCAAGCCGCGACCCGCGAACAACTGTTCGGCCGCGTTCATGACGTCGATGTGCTTCGCGAAGAACACGACCTTGCCCACGGACCGCGCGAGCTGCGCCGTGTAGTCGGCGGCGAGGACGGCCTTGGCCTGACCGATCTTGCGGATCATGGTGAACACGTTCTCCGTGCCACCGGCGGCCTTGGACTCGTCGAGCTCGGCCTGGGCGACCATGCGCATGAGGTCGGTGTTCGGCTCGTGCAGCGCGTCGACGCGCTCATCACGCGACTCCAGGACCCGCACGTAGCGGGACTTGAGCCGTTGCCCGAGCTCGGCCTCGGCGTCGCGGATGGACCGGATCGCCTCGTCGTCAAGCTCGACCGGGAGGTCGGCGACGCGCTTGGCGGGCAGGTCCTTGGCGACGTCGAGCTTCTTGCGGCGCACGATGCCCATGTCGATGACGGCGGACCGCGCGGCGGCGTAGAAGGCGTGCTCGGCGGGGGTCAGGCCGGTGTCCTCGAGCCGCTCCATAAGTTCGGCGGTCGGCTTGCCGTCCTTGATCCAGCCGAGGAACTGCCAGATGGCGTTGAAGTCCTCGACGTCGTTGATCAGCGGCGTGCCGGTGAGCGCGAGCAGCAGCGGGTCCTGGCCGGGCGTCGCCTTCCGGATCCGGTTCGCGAGTGACAGCACGTGCTGCGAGCGCTGGGAGTGGAGGTTCTTGATGAAGTGCGCCTCGTCGACCACCATGCCGCGGAAGCCGAGCGTCCCGAGCCAGGCGAGGTGACGGTCGAGGACCTCGTAGTTCACGATGATGACGTCGGCGAAGGCGTCGAGCGCCTGGCCGTCGCCGTGGATGACCGTGGCGCGTCGGTGCGGCGTCCAGCGCTCGACCTCGCGCGCCCAGTTCATCTTGACGACGTTCGGGACGATGACGAGGAGCGGGTACGCCTCGGCGACCGAGGCGGCGAGGACCGACTGTGCGGTCTTGCCGAGGCCCGGCTCGTCGGCGAGCAGGAACGAGCGGTGTCCTTCACGGACGCTCTCGACGAAGCGCGCCTGGTGCTTCATGACCTCGAGGCCGCGCGGCGAGAGCCGGTCGAGCTTCGGGGCCTCTGGTAGGTCCATCGAGGCCGCTCCCCCGCCGGAACCGAGCTCGAACGCCTTGTACAGGGGGCCCATGAGCTCCCAGCTGTCGAGTCGTCGACGCACGGTCGGCTGCGGTGCCGCCTGGCTGAAGTCCGGGGCGAGGAACGGATTGGCCAACTGACGTGCCTTCACCGACTGCGGGATGACCTGCTTCTCGGCGAGCTCGGCCGGGACGACGGACTCCACGACGGGCTTCTCGATGGTGATGATGAGTTCGTCGGCGCTGAGTTCGGCGCCCGACTCGAGGAGCCAGTCGCGCCGGAGCCGCTGCGCGACGGGGCTCGTCGCCGCATCGGCCTCGAGGAGCTGGATGAGCGAGGTGTCGCGCGCCGCCGTCTTGGCGAGGATGGTCGCCACACCGTCGAGGCGCTTCAGGAGCTCGGCCCGCGTGGCGTCACTGTAGGTCGTGTCGGCTTTGACCCTGGCACGTTCCTCGCGGACGAGGAAGGCGATGACCTGGTACTTGGTCCGGTTGGTCGGCCCGACCTTGCCCTTCTGCGCCTTCGCCTCGACCTCGCGCACCTTGCGGGCGAGGATGGGGATGATCGGCGCGTCGTCGTCGTGACGCGACGAGGATCCTCTGGGGTTCGAGCGGCCAGATGAACGGGTGCTGGAACGCCCCTGGGAACGGCGTTGCTGGCCGGTGTGCGGCATGCTCCTCCTGAGCAGTCGAAGAGCCTCATCGGCCGAGGGGCCGGAAGAGACGGGCGCCGGGCCCGACTGGTCGTCGTGGAGCAACAGAGCGTTGCACGAGACGGACACGGGCGCCCGACGGGCGTGTGCCCAGTCTACGCCATCGGCCGCTTCGGTCGCGAGCGCTCAGTCCGGCGCGCTGTCGACGAGCCCGAACCGCTCCAGTTCGGCGTCGTCGAGCATGCGCGAGCGGATGAGGAAGCGCTGTCCCGTCGGGGCTTCGACGCTGAACCCGCTCCCCCGCCCCTGGACGACGTCGATCGTCAGGTGCGTGTACTTCCAGTACTCGAACTGGGAACGCGACATGTAGACCTCGACGGGCGCGTCGAGCCCGGGCACGTCGAGCGTGTCGAGCAGGACGTCGACCGCGCCCGTACGGAACATCCCGACGGGGTAGCACATGGGCGAACTCCCGTCGCAGCAGCCGCCGGACTGATGGAACATGAGCGGTCCGTGCAGCGCGGTCATCTCCCGCACTAGTGCGGCCGCAGCGTCGGTGACGTCGACCCGTCCGGTCATGGTGTCCTCCTTCGTCGTGTCGTGTGCCCGGCCCTGCCCCTCCGCCGGTCCCCGAGCCTGTCGATGGGCGCCCTTCGACAAGCTCAGGGACCGGATGGGGCTCAGGGACCGGGGACGTCGATCAGAAGAAGCCCATCGGCCCCTCCGCGTAGCTCACGAGCAGGTTCTTCGTCTGCTGGTAGTGGTCGAGCATCATCTTGTGGTTCTCCCGGCCGATGCCCGACTGCTTGTACCCGCCGAACGCCGCGTGCGCCGGGTACTGGTGGTAGGTGTTCGACCAGACGCGTCCCGCCTCGATCGCCCGCCCGGCCCGGTACAGCGTCGTCGCCTCACGGCTCCACACCCCGGCGCCGAGACCGTAGAGGGTGTCGTTCGCGATGGAGATCGCCTCGTCGTAGTCCGCGAAGCTCGTGAGCGCGAGCACGGGCCCGAAGATCTCCTCCTGGAAGATCCGCATGTCGTTCGTCCCCTCGAAGACGGTCGGCTGGACGTAGAACCCGCCGCTCAACTCACCGCCGAGGTCGGCGCGCTCGCCGCCGATGAGCAGCTTCGCTCCGCCCTGTCTGCCGATGTCCATGTAGGAGAGGATCTTCTCGAGCTGGTCGTTCGACGCCTGGGCACCGATCATCGTGTCCGTGTCGAGCGGGTTGCCCTGCTTGATCCTGCCGATGCGGGTCAACGCGTCGCCCACGAAGCCGTCGTAGATGGACCGTTGGACGAGCGCCCGACTCGGGCAGGTGCAGACCTCGCCCTGGTTCAGGGCGAACATGCTGAATCCCTCCTGCGCCTTCTCGTAGTACTGGTCGTGCTCGCGCGCCACGTCCTCGAAGAACACGTTCGGGCTCTTGCCGCCGAGCTCCAGCGTCACCGGGATGAGGTTCTCGCTCGCGTACTGCATGATCAGGCGCCCGGTCGTCGTCTCGCCGGTGAACGCGATCTTCCGGATCCGCGGGTGGGAGGCCAGTGGGGCCCCGGCCTCGATGCCGAAGCCGTTGACGACGTTGAGCACGCCGGCCGGCAGCAGATCCTTCACGAGGTCGACGATGAGGTGGATCGACGCCGGGGTCTGCTCGGCCGGCTTCAGCACGACGCAGTTGCCTGCGGCGAGCGCCGGTGCGAGCTTCCACACGGCCATGAGGATCGGGAAGTTCCAGGGGATGATCTGTCCGACGACGCCAAGCGGTTCGTGGAAGTGATAGGCGACGGTGTCGTGGTCGAGTTCCGAGATGCCGCCCTCCTGGGCGCGGATCGCCCCCGCGAAGTAGCGGAAGTGATCGATGGCCAAGGGGATGTCGGCGGCCAGGGTCTCGCGGACCGGCTTGCCGTTCTCCCAGCTCTCGGCGACGGCGATCTCCTCGAGGTGTTCCTCCATGCGGTCGGCGATGCGGCCCAGGATCACCGCGCGCTCGGCGACGCTCGTCTTCGACCAGGCGGGGAACGCCTTCCATCCCGCCTCGACCGCTCGGTCCACGTCGGCCGCGGTGCCTCGGGCGATCTCGGTGAACACGGCACCGGTGACCGGGGTCGGGTTCTCGAAGTACTGGCCGTTCGCGGGCGGGACGTACTCGCCCCCGATGAAGTGGTCGTAGCGGGGGGCGTAGCTGAACACGGCACCTTCGGTACCCGGGTTGGCGTAGACGGTCATGTCACTCCTTGTCGACGACGTTGTCGGTGTCGCACCGCTCAGGTGCGTGCCGTCGACGCTAGTCGGCGGGAGGTTGCAGGAGGTTGCGACGAGGTCCGTGGACCGGATCGGCCGTCAGGACGCCGAGAGCTCGGCGTCGATCGCCTCGATGCGGGCGACGAGGCCGGCGCGCTTCGGTGACCGCGGCGGCAGCAGTCGGAGGCAGGCGTGCAGGACCTCGACGTCGTCGGGCGCGGCCGCGGTCCGGATGTAGTCGTGCAGCAGGTCCGCCGAGGCGTCGGTCAGCATCGCCTCGCGAAGGCGCGTCGCGACCCGCTCGCGGAGGTCGACGACACCGGGGGCGGTGGAGTCCGGCAGGAGCGGACCCGGGTACGCGGCGAGTGCTGCGCGGTGGGCGCCGCGGTCGAGGAGGGACAACACCTGGTGGGCGTCGAGCTGGAGCGGGGTGGTGAGCCGGTACGGCCGCGAGACCGGCACGAGTGTCGGCGCGGTCCCGCCGAGCACCTTCCGCAGCCGGACGAGCTCCGCCCGGAGGGTGACCGCCGCCTCGTCCCCGTCGTAGAGCAGCCCGGCGAGCGCGTCGGCGCTGAGGCCCTGGTGGTGCCAGGCCAGCAGCGTCAGGATCTCGGCGTGCCGTCGGCTGAGCTCGGTCGGGCGGCTCGCCCCGTGTCCGATCAGCAGGCCGGTGTCACGACCGAGCACCTGCAGGCCGGGCCGCACCGCGGTCGTCCGGCGGGGTGTGTCCGTGTGTGCGCGACCGGCGAACCGACGGTCGGCGACCGCGCGAAGCCGCTGCACCATGATCTCGGACTCGACGGCGGCCGCGGTGGCCTCCATCAGTGGCAGCGCATGCGAGGCGACCGCCTGCGGGCCACCGGTGATGTCGATCACACCGATGATCTGCCGGGTCTCGGGATCGTGCACCGGGACCGCCGTGCAGCTCCACGGGTGCACGAGCCGGTTGAAGTGCTCGGCCGCGTGGATCTGGATGCCGTGGTCGAGTTCGAGTGCGGTGCCCGGCGCGCTCGTCCCCACCTCCCGCTCGGACCATCCGGCACCCTCGACGAAGAGCATGCCCTCCGCCCGTCGCCGCAGATGACGGTCGCCGTCCACCCAGAGCAGTCTGCCCATGGCGTCGCCCACCGCGACGAGCATGCCGGAGTCGTCGTCCGCGTCGTTGACCAGCAGCTTGGTGATGACCGGGAGGACGCCGGCGAGCGGGTGCCCGAGCCGGTGGTCGCGCAACTCGTCCTCGTCGAAGGCGAGCTCCGGCATGAGGTTGTCCGGGTCGAGGTGACGGCCCATCGACCGTTCCCACGACTCGCGGACGAGCCGTCGGACGAGTCCGCGCTGCGCTTCGGCACGCGCCGGGGCCGCCAGCCACGGACTGGACACCTCACCACCACCCATCCACGTCGACCGGTTCTGCGGACAGTGTATCCGCCGCAGCCCGTCGGTCGACGGGTAACCTCAGGCGGCCGGACGGAACCGGCGGAGACGCAGGCTGTTGAGCACGACGAACACGCTGGAGAACGCCATCGCCGCACCCGCGATCATCGGGTTGAGGAGGCCGAGGGCGGCGAGCGGGATCGCCGCCACGTTGTACGCGAACGCCCAGAACAGGTTGCCGCGGATGATCCCGAGCGTCCGTCGGGAGAGCCGCACGGCGTCGATCGCCGTGGCGAGGGAACCGGAGACGATGCTGAGGTCGGCTGCACCCTTGGCCGCATCCGTGCCCGTCCCCATGGCGATCCCGAGATCGGCCGTGGCGATCGCCGCGGCGTCGTTCACCCCGTCGCCGACCATGGCGACGCGGTGACCGGCCGCCTGGAGCCGTTCGACGGCGGCGACCTTGTCGGCGGGGCTCGCGTCGGCGATCACCTCGGCGATCCCGACCTCGGCCGCGACCCGCGCTGCGACGGCCGCGTTGTCGCCGGTGAGGAGCACGGGTGTCATCCCCAGGGACACGGCGCGTCCGATGGCGGCGCGGGCCTCCGGCTTCACCGTGTCGGCGACCTCGACGACGCCGCGGACCTCGCCGTCCCAGGCGACGACCACCACGGTACTCGCACGCTCCGCGGCTGCAGCCAGGGCGCTCGCCGCGTCCGGTCCGATGCGGAAGCCCTGGTCCTCCGCGAAGGCGGGACGTCCGGCCAGCACGGTTCCGCCGTCGATCGTGCCGGTGACGCCGAGACCCTCGAGGCTCGCGAAGTCCGAGACCACCGGACGCGGTGCGTCGCGGCGGGTCGCTTCCGCGACGATCGCCTCGGCGATGGGGTGCTCGGAGGCCGCCTCGAGCGCCGCGCCGAGGGCGAGCACCTCGTCCGTCGCACCGGCCGCCCAGACCTCCGTGACGCTCATCCGCCCGGACGTGACGGTCCCCGTCTTGTCGAGCAGGATGCGGTCGATCCCGCTCGCCCGCTCGAGCGCCTCCGGTCCGGCGATGAGGATGCCGAGCTGCGCACCGCGTCCCGTCCCGACGAGGAGGGCCACCGGGGTCGCGAGCCCCAGCGCGCACGGGCAGGCGATGATCAGGACGGCGACCGCAGCGGTGAACGCCGCCTCCATGGTCGAGCCGGTGAGCGCCCACACGATGGCGGTGCCGAGGGCGATCACCAGCACGACCGGGACGAACACGCTCGAGACGCGGTCGGCGAGCCGTTGGACCCGGCTCTTCCCGAGCTGCGCCGCCTCGACCGCCTGAGCCATACGCGCCAGCTGCGTCCCGGCGCCGACGGCCGTCGCCCGCACCACGAGACTGCCGCCGCGCGCGATCGTGCCACCGATGACCCGCGAGCCGGCTACGAGCTCGACCGGGACGGACTCCCCTGTCACGAGACTCTCGTCGACACTCGCCGCCCCCTCGACGACGACCCCGTCGGTGGCGACGGACTCACCGGGACGCACGAGGAAGTGGTCTCCGACGAGCAGCTGCTCGATCGGGATCCGTTCCTCGGTGCGGGTGGGCGCCATGAGGTCGGTGGGGTCCGGCGCACGATGCCGGAGCACGGAGACCTCCGAGGCGCCCAGCGTCATGAGGTCGCGGAGTGCCTCGCCGGCGGCACGCTTCGACCGCTGCTCGATGAGGCGACCGGCGAGCAGGAAGACGGTCACGCTGGCGGCCACCTCGAGGTACAGCGCGCTCGACGGGTCGGCGTCGGGTGCGAAGAAGGCGAACTCGTGCCGCATGCCCGTCATCCCGGCCATGCCGAAGAAGAGCGCCCAGACGGACCACAGGTACGCGGCCCCCGTCCCGAGCGTGATGAGGGTGTCCATCGTCACCGAGCCGTGTCGCAGCGTCGCGAACGTCGCCCGGTGGAACGGGTACCCACCCCAGAAGACGACCGGCGTCGCGAGGGTCAGCGAGAGCCACTGCCAGTGGTCGAACTGCCAGGCGGGGATCATCGCGAGCAGCACGACGGGCAGCGCCAGCACCGCGCTGACGACGAGGCGGGTGCGGAGCGTCGTCACGGTCGCCGAGGGGTCGGGCGTCGTTCCCGACGTCGGAGTCTGCTCCCGGTTCACTGCGGCGCGTTCGTCAGCGGGCGGACGCACCGTCGCCGTGTAGCCGGCCTTCGAGACGGCCGCGATCAGCTCGTCCGCGGTGACGGTGGAGGGTGCGGTCACCGTCGCCCGTTCGGTCGCGAGGTTGACCTGCGCCTCGACACCGTCGAGCGCGGTCAGCCGCTTCTCGACGCGTGCCACGCAACTCGCGCAGGTCATGCCCTCGATGTCGAGGTCGAGCTGGATGAGTGGCGCGCTCATCAGCGACGACCCACGAGCGTGTAGCCGGCTTCCTGGACGCCGGCACCGATGGCGGCCTCGTCCGTCGAGGAGGCACCCGAGACCGTGACCGTCCCCGCGTCGAGATCCACGGCGACCCCGTCCACGCCGGAGAGCGCGGAGAGCTCGGTCGTGACAGCGGACACGCAGTGCGCGCAGGTCATGCCGTCGACGCGGTAGGTGGTGGTTGCGGTGGTCTCGGACATGCGTCCTCCTCAGTGGATCGGAGCCTTCACTATACCCCCAGGGGGTACCCCCTGCAACCGTCCGCGGGACGCGATCGCCTGATCAGCCGAGCAGGCCGAGCGCCCGCACCGCCGCCCGCTCCTCCTCGAGTTCCACCACGGAAGCGTCGATGCGCCGCTGCCAGACGGGCGCGATGTCGAGCCCCTCGACCACCTCCCAGCGTCCGTCGACCGAGCGGGCCGGGAACGAACTCACGAGCCCCTCCGGTACGCCGTACCAGCCCTCCGATGGGAGTGCCACGGAGGTCCAGCGCTCCGGCCGGCCCGGGGTCGCCGTGCCGTCCACCCAGTCGCGCACGTGGTCGATGGCGGCGGCAGCGGCCGAGGCGGCGGATGACGAGCCCCGGACCGCGATGATCTCCGCTCCGCGCTTCGCCACCCGTGGGATGAACTCGTCGGCGATCCACTCCTCCCCGACGAGTTCGAGGGCCGGACGACCACCGACCGTCGCGTGGGAGAGGTCCGGCACCTGGGTCGCCGAGTGGTTGCCCCAGATCACGACGCCGTCGATCTCGGACACGGGTGCGCCGGTCTTGGCGGCCAACTGCGCGACGGCGCGGTTGTGGTCGAGTCGGGTCAGGGCGGTGAACCGTTCGGCCGGCACCCCGGCGGCGGCCGACTGGGCGATGAGTGCGTTCGTGTTGGCCGGGTTGCCGACCACCAGGACGCGCACGTCGTCGGACGCACCGGCTCCGATCGCCGCGCCCTGTGGTGCGAAGATCCCGCCGTTGGCCGCGAGGAGGTCGGCTCGCTCCATGCCCGGACCACGGGGACGGGCACCGACGAGCAGGGCGACGTCCACCCCGTCGAAGGCGCGCGACAGCTCGGTCGTCGCCTCCACCCCGGCCAGGAGCGGGAACGCGCAGTCCTGCAGTTCCAATGCCGTCCCCTCGGCCGCTCCGAGCCCCTGCGGGATCTCGAGCAGGCGCAGGACGACGGGCCGGTCGGGCCCCAGCAGCTGACCTGACGCGATGCGGAAGAGCAGGGAGTAGCCGATCTGGCCTCCGGCTCCGGTGACGGTGACGACGGTGGGTTCGCTCATACGGCCACGCTACTCCGCGGCCTTCGGCGTGGGTCGTGAGGCCTGCATGTCCGCCTCGGCGGAGTCGACCGCCTCGTGCTCCTCCGGCGACACCGGACCGACGCGGTTCTTCCGTTGGGCCGAGGTCTCGGACGGCAGTGCTACGGCCGCCTCCGTGATGCGGTTCGCCATCCCGTTGAAGATGATCCCGTGGAACGGCAGGATCGCGAACCAGTACAGGCGTCCGCCGAGCCCCTTCGGGAAGAAGACCGCGCGCTGCCGGTAGACCGAGCCGTCGCCGACCGGGGTCGCGCTCATCTCCAGCCACGCGAGTCCGGGCACGCGCATCTCGGCGCGCAGGCGAAGCATCCGACCGCGTTCGAGGTACTCCACCCGCCAGAAGTCGAGGGCGTCCCCCACGCTGAGATGCTGCGGATCGTCGCGACCACGTCGGAGGCCGACACCACCGACGAGCTTGTCCATCCAGCCACGGATCGCCCACGCCAGCGGGAAGGAGTACCACCCGTTCTCGCCGCCGATGGACTCGATCACCGAGAAGAGGCGGTCGGCGCTCGCGGAGGTCTTCCGTTCCTTGAGATCGATGTAGACGGTGTGTCCGGCCCAGTCGGGGTCGCTCGGCAGCGGGTCGCTCGGCGCGCCGTCGACGGTCGCGTTCCGCCAGGAGGTCTCGACCTCACCGTCCCGCATGCGCTGCAGTGCGAGGCGCACCGCGCGTCGGTACCCCGTCAGACCGCCCTCCGGCGGCGGGATGACCGCATCGATGTCGTGGTCGCCCATGACGCAGTCGACGAGCAGCGACTCGATGATCGGCGACGCGAGCCGGCGCGGGATCGGCGTCACGAGGTTCACCCACTGCGAGGCCAACCACGGGGTGAGGACCGGGAGCGGCGCGATCGGGCGCTGCGAGAGGCCGGCCTCGACCGCGTAGCCGTTCATCATCTGTCCGTACCGGAGGACGTCGGGGCCACCGATGTCGAAGGCGCGGTTCACGTCGCGGTCGACCTCGGCGCCCGCGAGCAGGTAGTGCAGGACGTCACGGACCGCGATCGGCTGGATGAAGTTCCGGACCCAGCGCGGCGCCGGCATGTACGGCAGGATGTCCGTGAGATGGCGGATCATCTCGAACGAGGTCGATCCGGAGCCGATGACCACACCGGCCTGCAGGACGATCGTCGGAACGCCCGAGGCGAGCAGGATCCGCCCGACCTCGGTGCGGGACCGCAGGTGCTTCGACAGTTCGACGCCCTCGGGGTGCAGGCCACCGAGGTAGACGATGCGCGAGACCCCGGCCGCCGCAGCGCCGGCGGCGACGTGCTCGGCGGCGGCGAGCTCCGTCTGCTCGAAGTCGCCCTTGCCGCCCATGGAGTGCACGAGGTAGTAGACGACGTCGACGTCCTCGCAGGCCGAAGCGACCCGGGCGGCGTCCCCGAGATCACCCTCGACGACCTCTACCTGCTCGCGCCAGGGCACGTCGGTGAGCTTCTGCGGCGAGCGCACGAGCACCCGCACCGTGTACCCGGCCTCCAGCAACCGCGGCACGAGCCGCCCGCCGATGTAGCCGGTGGCACCCGTGACGAGTACGCGCTTCGGAGTCGATGATTCGGTCATGGATGCAACGTTACGACCCGTCGACGACGACGGCGCCCGGCTGTACAGCCGGGCGCCGCTGTGCAAGCACCACGCGGGTGCTGCAGGCCGCTAGAGGAGCGCCTTCGTGTGCCAGACGGTCTTCACCTCGGTGAACGCGGTGATGCGGTCGAGGCTCGCCGGAACCGGACCGCTGGCACCGCTCGGACGGACCACGCGCTTGAGCGTCTCGGCCGCGAGGACCTCGAGCTCGACCCAGTCGAGTGCTCCGGCGCCGGCGAGGTCGATCGCGTTGACGTCGGCGTGCGAGGCGAGCCACGGAGCCATCTCGGCCGGCGATCCGGTCAGCACGTTCACGACGCCGCCGGGGACGTCACTCGTGGCGAGCACCTCGGCGAGACTGATCGAGGAGAGCGGCAGGCGCTCGCTCGCGATCACGACGACCGTGTTCCCCGCGACCAGCGCTGGAGCGACGACGCTCACGAATCCGAGGAGCGACGAGTCCTGCGGCGCGATGAGCGCGACGACGCCCGTCGGCTCCGGAACCGAGAGGTTGAAGTACGGACCCGAGACGGGGTTCGCTCCCCCGACCACCTGGACGTACTTGTCCGCCCAGCCCGCGTACCAGACCCAGAGGTCGATGGCCTCGTCGACCTGCGCCGCGGCCTTCGCCTGCGAGACGCCTTCGGCCTGGACGATCTCTTCGATGAACTGCGCCCGCCGACCCTCGAGCAGCTCGGCGATGCGGTAGAGCACCTGGCCGCGGTTGTAGGCGGTGGCACCCGACCAACCGGCGAGTGCCGATCGTGCGGCGACGACCGCGTCGCGGGCGTCCTTCCGCGAGGCGAGCGATGCGTTCGCGAGGAACTCCCCCTTGGCGTTCGTCACCTCGTACGTCCTTCCGGATTCGCTGCGTGGGAACTTGCCGCCGATGGCGAGCTTGTAGGTCTTCGGGATGGTGAGCCGGCTCATCGCTGCTCCTCCTTCGTGGTGCTCGTGGATGGCGCGACGGTGGCGGCGGCCGATGATCCGGCTGGCGCGAGGTAGGCACCGAGCCCGTGGCGACCACCCTCGCGGCCGTACCCCGACTCCTGGTACCCGCCGAACGGGCTGGCCGGATCGAACCGGTTGAAGGTGTTCGCCCAGATGACGCCGGCGCGGAGCTTGTCCGCGACCGCGAGGATCCGGCTGCCCTTGTCGCTCCAGATACCCGCGGAGAGTCCGTACGGGGTGTTGTTCGCTTTCGCGATGGCCTCCGCGGGTGTCCGGAAGGACATGACCGAGAGGACCGGACCGAAGATCTCCTCGCGGGCGATCCGGTGACTGGTGGACACGTTCGTGAAGATCGTCGGCGCGAACCAGAACCCGTTCTCGGGCAGCTCGCAGTCCGGGCTCCACCGTTCGGCGCCTTCGAGCTCGCCGATGTCCGAGAGTTCGCGGATGCGGGCGAGCTGCTCGGCCGAGTTGATCGCGCCGACGTCCGTGTTCTTGTCGAGCGGGTCGCCGACGCGCAGCGTCTGCAGACGGCTCTTCAAGCGGTCGACGACCTCGTCGTGGATGCTCTCCTGGACGAGGAGCCGGGATCCGGCGCAGCAGACGTGCCCCTGGTTGAAGAAGATGCCGTTGACGATGCCTTCGATGGCCTGGTCGATCGGGGCGTCGTCGAACACGATGTTCGCGGCCTTGCCACCGAGCTCGAGTGTCAGGCGCTTGTCGCTGCCGGCGATGGTCTTCGCGATCTCGCGCCCGACGGCGGTCGACCCGGTGAAGGCGACCTTGTCGACGTCGGGGTGGCGCACGATCGCCGCCCCGGTCGCTCCGGCACCCGTGACGATGTTCACGACACCGGCCGGCAGCTCGGCCTGCTGGAGGATCTCGGCGAAGATGAGCGCCGTGAGCGGCGTGGTCTCGGCCGGCTTGATGACGACCGTGTTGCCGGCGGCGAGCGCCGGTGCGACCTTCCACGCGAGCATGAGGAGCGGGAAGTTCCACGGGATGACCTGCCCGGCCACGCCGAGGGCGCGCGGGTTCGCACCGAGGCCCGCGTAGTCGAGCTTGTCGGCCCAACCCGCGTAGTAGAAGAACCAGGCGGCGACGAGTGGGACGTCGACGTCGCGGGACTCCTTGATCGGCTTGCCGTTGTCGAGGCTCTCCGCCACGGCGAGCTCGCGGGCGCGCTCCTGCACGAGGCGCGCGATGCGGAAGAGGTACTTGCCGCGGTCGGCGCCCGACAGCTTCGACCACACCCGGTCGTAGGCACGCCGCGCGGCGGTGACGGCGCGATCGACGTCGGCGTCACTCGCCGCGGAGATCGTCGCGATCGACTGCTCGGTGCTCGGCGAGATCGTCTGGAAGGAGCCACCCGTGCCCTCGGTGAACTCGCCGTCGATGAAGAGGCCGTATTCGGAACGGAGGTGGAGGACGGAGGTCGACTCCGGGGCTGGTGCGTATTCGAGGAAGCTCATGATGTCCTAGTCGATGGTGACGTAGTCGGGGCCGGAGTAGTGGCCGGTGGTGAGTTTCTGACGCTGCAGGAGCACGTCGTTGAGGAGGCTCGAGGCACCGAAGCGGAACAGGTGCGGCTGGAGCCACTCCTCGCCGACCGTCTCGGCGACGGTCACGAGGTACTTGATCGCGTCCTTCGAGGAACGGATGCCGCCGGCGGGCTTCACACCGATCTGCTCTCCGGTGAGGCGGTACCAGTCCCGGACGACCTCGAGCATGAGGAGGGTGACCGGGAGGGTCGCGGCGGGCGCGACCTTGCCGGTGGACGTCTTGATGAAGTCGCCGCCCGCGAGGATGGCGAGCCACGAGGCGCGCTTCACGTTGTCGTAGGTGTTCAGCTCGCCGGTCTCGAGGATGACCTTGAGGTGGGCCGAGGAGCCGTCGCTGCGTCGGCAGGCCTCCTTGACCGCGACGATCTCGTCGAAGACCTGGCCGTACCGGCCGGAGAGGAACGCACCCCGGTCGATGACCATGTCGATCTCGTCCGCTCCGGCGTCGACGGCGTCGGCCGTGTCCGCCAGCTTGACCGCGAGGGAGGCGCGTCCGCTCGGGAAGGCCGTGGCGACCGCCGCGACGTTGATCCCGCCGGCGTCTGGTCCCGCACCCGGCTGGGTGTGCGCCGCGCCGAGCGCCTCGACGGCGTACGGCACCATGTCGCCGTACACGCAGACCGCGGCGACGCGCGGAGTGGACGGATCCCCGGCGTCCGGGGTGATGGCCTTGGCCACGAGGGAGCGCACCTTGCCGGGGGTGTCGGCGCCCTCGAGGGTGGTGAGGTCGATGAGTTCGATGATGCGGTCGAGGGCCCAGGCCTTCGACGTCGTCTTGATCGAGCGCGTACCGAGGTCCGCTGCGCGCTGTTCGAGCCCGACGGCGTCGACGCCCGCGAGGCCGTCGAGGTAGCGTCTGAGGCTGGCGTCGGTGACGGGGCCGTCGACGAGTTCGAGCGCCGTCGGCTTCGCCACGAGGTCGCCTGGTGGAGTGGTCATGGTGCGTTCCTTCCGAGCAGTTCCTGCTCCGGGGTGTGCTGCTTCGCGGATGATGGTTCGTGGTCGGCGAGGAGTGCCGTCGCGGTCGCCTCGTCGGTGACGAGCACGGTGCAGAGGCCGCTGCTGACGACGGCCCTCGCGACGGCGTGCTTCTGGGCTCCGGCGATGACCGCGATGCTGCGACCGGCACGTCGGAGCGCTTCGAGTCCGAGCCCGACCGTGCGCTCGTCGAGTGTGGGGTCGACGATCATGCCCTCGGCGTCGATGTAGCGCCCGACGACGTCGCCGACGGCACCGCGTGCGACCAGGACGTCGACGTCTGCGGCCGTGAGGTACCCGCTGTGGACGAGAGCGGAGTCCGGCCCGGCCACTCCGGCGCCGTACAGGTAGGTGTCGGCCGCTGCGGCCGTGCGGAGCACCTCCGCGACCGTGCGGTCCGACTCGATGCTCAGCTTCGTCTCCAGGCGCTCGAAGATCGCCGGGCTCGGGAGCAGGGTGACGTCACCACGGCCCTTCTCGGCGATCCGTGCAGCCGTGGCGGCCGCAGTGCCGACACGCTGGTTGAGACTCACGCCGCCGTTGATCTGCACGACGGAGAGCCCCGTCGCCCAGCCGTCGGACAGGTGGTCGGCGATGTCACGCAGCGTCCTCCCCCAGCTCACACCGAGCGTCCGCGGCACCGGTCGCATGGCGCCGAGGTAGTCGGCCGCCGCGCGCGCGACGCGTTCATGGAGGTCGGCACTGTCGCTCGGGCTCGGCACGACGACCGCGTCCGCGAGTCCGAAGCGCTCGCGGAGCGCCCGTTCGAGCGGGAGGCGGCGTGCGCGCGGGTGCACGATCTCGATGCGGATGTAGCCGAGTTCACGGGCCTGGGCGAGGAGCCGACCGACCTTCCACCGCGTGATGCCGAGCAGCGCGCCGATCTCGTCCTGGGTCTTCGTCTCGTCGTAGTACAGCTCCGCGGCGCGCACCGCGAGCAGCTCGTCGCTTTCGATCACCTCGGGCCTCCTCCGGATCGTCTCCAGCCTAGGACGCCACCACCACCCGGACAACGCCTGTTGGTACCCATGCTCAGATGAGCAGCGGCCGGTGCGCGGATGCGCATCGCCGCTGGGCGCCGTCGGGAGGACCAGACCGGTCAGCGACCGCGTGCTGCGAGGTCCGCCTCGATCGTCGTCGGTCGGCCGGTGATGCGGCCGGCGATGGCGCACAGCGCGCCCGTGGCCAGCAGGAGCAGCAACGGGACGGTCCACGATCCGGTCACGGCGTGCACCAGGCTCACGACCAGGGGGCCGAGTGCACCGAGGGTGTAGCCGACACTCTGCACGAAACCGCTCAGGGCGACCGCGCCCTCGTGGGTCGCCGTCCGCAGGTTGATGAGGACGAGGGCGAGCGGGAACAGCAGCGGGCCGAGGCCGGCCAGCAACACCCACAGCCACGTGAGCGTCGCCGGCCACAGGAGCAGCCCGAGATAGCCGAGCACGAAACACCCGCTCGCGACGTAGACGAGGACGGCGACGTTCCGCAGCCTCGCGACGAGCATCGGGACGATCAGGCTCGCCGGGACGCCCATCGCGGAGAAGAGCGAGAGCAGCAGGCCGCCCTGGGCCGGGGTGACGCCGGCGACGTCACCGACGATCGCGGGAAGCCAGGTGAACATCGCGTAGGCGTTCAGTGAGGAGGTGGCGAACACCGCCGCGATGGCCCACGCGATCGGTGAGCGGTGGACGAGGACGCGCCCGGCGCGGGGCACCTCCTCGATCTCGGGGTCGGTCGCTGCGGCGGCCCGGGCGTCCCGACGCTCCCGCACGATGAGCGTGATCCAGGGCAGGACCGCGAGCATGGCGACGATGGACCACACGCCGAGCGACACGTGCCACCCGGCGGCGTCGGCGACCGGCACGGCGATCAGTGGCGGGATGAACGTGCTGACCGACAGGACCGTCGCGTAGAGCGAGGTGACGAGGCCGATGCGGTCAGGGAAGTACTTCTTGACGAGCGGTGGGAGCACGACGTTGCCGATGCCGATGCCGGCGAAGCAGAGCGCACTGCCGATCGCGAGGACGGCGAAGTCGGGGGCGAGCGAACGCAGCAGGTGTCCGGCCACGATCGCCCCGAGCGCGATGAGCAGCACCGGCTCGAGGTGCAGCCGACGCACGAGCCGCGGGGTGAAGACGCCGAAGAGCGCGAAGCAGAGGGGCGGCAGCATCCCGAGGAGCCCCAAGCCGACCGCACCCACGCCGATGTCGCCGTCGATCTCGGCGAAGATCGGTGAGAGTGAGGTGACGGCCGTGCGGAGGTTCGCCGCGACGAGCACGATACCGACGAGCGCGAGGGCCCTCCCCCGCCACAGGGGACGCGGACCCACTAGGACAGCATCCGGCGCGCGCGCTCGACGTCGTCGGTCATCTGCACGATGAGCGGCTCGATCCCGGTGAACGCGACCATGCCGCGGATGCGCTCGACGAACTGCACCTCGACCTCGTCGTCGTAGAGGTCGAGATCGGTCTCGTCGAGGACGTAGGCCTCGACCTGCTTCTGCGGGACACCGTCGAAGGTCGGGTTGTTCCCGACCGAGATCGCCGCCGGATACCGACGTCCTCGCCAGAACAGCCACCCTGCATACACGCCGTCCGCGGGGATGAGCCCCTGCGAATCGGGAGACAGGTTGGCGGTCGGGAAGCCGAGTTCCCGGCCACGCTTGGCGCCGTGGACGACGACACCCCGCACGCCGGGCGGACGGCCGAGGAGCCGCGACGCCTCGCGGACGTCACCCTCCTCGAGGAGTTCGCGGATCCAGGTGGAGGACACCCGACGCCCGCCGCCGGGACGGACGTCGTCCACGACGCGCACGGAGAAGCCGTAGACCTCACCGAACGACTCCAGCGTGGCGACCGTTCCGAGGCCGCGATGGCCGAAGCGGAAGTCCTCGCCGACGAGGACCGTCTTGGCATGCAACGCTCCGACGAGGATCGAGGTGACGAACTCCTCGGGCGTGAGCTGGGCCAGTGTCTGGTCGAAGCGCAGCAGCAGGGCCGCGTCGACCCCGGCGTCCGCCAGGAGACCGAGCTTCTGCTCGTTGCTCACGAGCGACGCCGGGCAGCGGTCTGGGTTGATGAGGCTCAGCGGGTTGCGGTCGAAGGTGACGGCGACAGAGCTGAGACCGGCTGCCGCGGCCTCCTCGAGGAGCGCGGCGACGACCGCGCGGTGACCCGTGTGGACGCCGTCGAACTTGCCGATGGTGACGGCCGACGGTCCGAAGGCGTCAGGGACCTGGTCGAGCTCGGTGAACGTGATCATTTGCCGGTACGCCGATGTCCGGCCAACCACCACAGTCCGAGGACCGGGAGGACGAGCGGGATGTAGACATAACCGCGGCCGAAGCCGGACCAGACCGTGTCGTGGGGGAAGAGTTCGGGGTCGAGCAGGCTCAGCAAGCCGACGATCAGGACCCCGGCGAGTTCGAAGGAGATCGTGGCCCATGCGATCCGCCGCCAGACGGCGCCTGGAGCGACGAGCGAGACGGTCGCCAGGATGTACACCACCGCGGCGACGGCCGAGAGCAGATAGGCCAGGGGCGCCTCGTCGAACTTGGTCGTGATCTGCACCACGGACCGGCCGGTGGCGGCGAGCGCCAGGATGCCGTAGACGGCGACGAGGACGACCCCGACACCACGGACGCGTGGACGGGCTGGAGCGGTGGTGGGGAGAGGCATGACCCGACGATTCTATGCGACGCGGGCCCTCGCCCCGGCACTTCACGACCGTCACGCGAGCTGCGGTGCCGTCGTCCTCCACCGCCGTCGGTGCGCCGACGGTCAGCCGAGCTGGACGGTCCAGATCTGCTCCATGCGGTAGAGCATCACCGCGATCGCGAGACAGACGACGCCGAGGACGACCGTCGACCATCGGGTGCGTTCGACGAGCGCCCAGAATCCGCCGGCGATCGGCAGGATCATCGCGGAGACGAGGTAGGTGTAGAACTCGGGCACACTCCCCGTGGCGGTGTTCCCGAACGCGGGCGCGGCGATCGCCACCACCAGCTGCGCGATGAGGAGGACCTCGACGAGTGCCGTCGCCCCCATCGTCAGGTCGTTCGGCGCGCGCCCGGCGAACCCGAGCACGATGCAGAGGAGCCCGGCCACGACCGCGACCGCGATCTGGGCGAGGGTGAACCACTCGATCATGCCGGTTCCTCCGCCGGGAAGTTCACGACCGACTTGAGCGAGCCGCCACGGCGCTCGACGAGCCCCACCAGTCGGCCGTCCGGCGCGACGGCGGCGATCGGACCGGTGTGGCCGGCCGGCAGGTCGCGGTCGAGCCGCTTCCCGTGGCCGAGGTCGACCGCCTCCTGCTCCGTGAGCTCGAGGGCACCGAACAGGCGCTTCGCGACGTCGGCCGGGTGCAACAGCGCCGTCTCAACGTCGAGGTCGTCGATCGTCGATGCGTCCATGACGTCGAAGGGTCCGATCCGGGTCCGGCGAAGCGCGGTGAGATGGCCGCCGACGCCGAGGGCCGCCCCCAGGTCGCGGGCGAGGGCGCGGATGTAGGTGCCGGAGGAGCAGACGACCCGGACGTCGACGTCGATCGCCGCGCCATCCCGACGGATGGCCAGCACGTCGAACGCGCTGACCGTGACCGCACGGGACTTCAGCTCCACCTCGATCCCCTCGCGGGCCAGGGCGTAGGCGCGCTTCCCGCCCACCTTGATGGCGCTCACCGTGCTCGGCACCTGCTCGATGTCGCCCGTCAGCGGACGGATCGCGGCGATGATCGCGTCGTCGTCCACGGCAGCCACTGCGGCCTGGTCGGCGCGCTCGGTGACCTCACCTTCGGCGTCGTCGGTGGAGGTCGCCTCGCCGAGGCGGATGGTCGCCGTGTACTCCTTGTCGAGACCGACGATGAAGGTCAGCAGACGGGTCGACGAGCGCGTACCCAGCACGAGCAGCCCGGTGGCCATGGGGTCGAGCGTTCCCGCATGCCCCACCTTGCGCGTGCCGGCGAGCCGTCGCACCCGGGCGACCGCATCGTGGGAGGTGTGTCCCTGCGGCTTGTCGATGAGGAGGATACCGGGACGGGCGGACGCCGACCCGGGTGCTGCTGTGCTGTTCTCGACCACCTTGCAACGGTACCAGCGGCGGTCGGCACCGCCTGGCGGCCGGATCACCCCTGGGCGGCGGCGCTCAGCAGAAGTCGGCGAAGATCCGCCGTGGGTGCCGCTCGTCCGTGTTGTCCACGAGGGCGGTCGCCCGCGCGGTCGGGTCGTCGTCCTTGCGGTAGAGCGCCTGCCCGCCTACGTAGCGTGCGTTGGACGGCGCCGTCGGGTCGGCGTCGACGCCGAGGCGCTCGTGCAGCCGCTCGTAGGCCGTCGCCATCGGGACGTCGAGCCAGACCGACGCATGCCAGAGGCCGCGGAGCTCGGGACGGTTCAGGAAGACGCCGTCGACGATGAGGACGGCGTCCTGCGGGCCGGTCGTCCAACGCAAGGGAGCGCCGACGTCGCGCTGCTCGTCGAACCCGACGAGTTGGAAGCCGGCGCTGCCCGCCAGGCGGAAGGGCTCGACGAGCACCCTGCGGAACAGCGGATAGTCGAACGAGTCGAGCCAGTAGCCCTCGGCCGAGTCCCGCCCCCGCGCGTACCGTTCCTCGCGAGGACGGTGGAAGTCGTCGATCGAGGCACGGAACACCGCGCGTCCGGCCTCGTCGAACACCTCGGCCAGTCCGTCGGCGAACGCCGCCGTGCCGGAGCCGCTGACGCCGTCCACCGCGATGAGGGTGCGGCCTCGTGGGTAGTCCCGCTGGAACTGGTCTCGCAGCTGCCGGAGCAACTCGATCCGTGGTGTCGTGACGAGCTTCATGGCGCCGAGCCTACCCGCGCGGATCGTAGGCTGGTGCGGTGCCGCCCGAACCCTCCGACCTCGCCCCGCTCGTGACGGCCTGGTTCCGTACCGATGCGCGCGACCTCCCCTGGCGACGCCCGGGATTCCCCGCCTGGGGCACGCTCGTGTCGGAGTTCATGCTCCAGCAGACGCAGGTCAGCCGCGTGATCCCGCGGCTCGAGGAGTGGCTCGGGCGCTGGCCGACGCCAGCCGACCTGGCGGCCGAACCACCGGCAGAAGCCGTCCGCGCCTGGGGCCGGCTCGGCTATCCGCGCCGAGCGCTCTGGCTTCACGCGGCGGCCACCCAGATCGCCGAACGGCACGACGGCATCGTCCCGTCGGACGTGGATCAGCTCCTGGCGCTCACCGGCATCGGCGACTACACCGCCCGCGCCGTCGCCGTCTTCGCCTACGGGGACCGGCACCCGGTGGTGGACACGAACACCCGACGGGTCATCGCCCGAGCCGTCCGCGGCCAAGGCGAACCCGGTCCGCCGAACGCCAAGGCGGACCTCCCAGCGATGGAGGCGCTCCTACCGGAGTCCCGCTCGGAGGCAGCCGTCTTCAACGCCGGGATGATGGAGATCGGCGCGGTGGTCTGCACCGCTCGGGCACCTCGGTGCGAGGAGTGTCCGCTCCGCGAGGTGTGCGCCTGGCGCGCAGCGGGATACCCGGCCTACGACGGACCGGTCAAGACGAAGCAGAAGCAGTTCGCGGGCAGCGACCGACAGGTCCGGGGCATCATCATGGCCGAGCTCCGCTCGACCCACCGCTCCCTGACGGACGAGGAACTCCGGACGCTCTGGCCCGACGGCGAGCAGTTCGACCGCGCACTCGCCGGACTGGTCGCCGACCGCCTCGCGGTGCGCGTCGACGGCGGATACGCGCTCCCCCACGACTGACCGGTCCCTGAGCCCTATACGGCCCTCTCGTCCCATCCGGTCCCTCAGCCCCACACGGCCCCTGAGCCCCGCCCGGTCCCTGAGCCCGGCCCGCGGTCCCTGGGGCCCACTCGCGGTCCCTGAGCCTGTCGAAGGGCGCACGTCGACAGGCTCAGCGACCGGACGAAGCAACCCGGTCCCTGAGCCTGTCGAAGGGTCGTGCGAGGTGTCTAGTCCTCGGCGTCGACGTCGCGCGGCTTGACGTAGGGATCCTCGTCGCCGGCGTAGGCGGCACCGGCGGCAAGCCCGGCCACCTCGGTGTCGCGGTTCTTCGCCTCGCGCAGCAGGTCTTCGATGTGCTGCGCGTTCTCCGGGATCGCGTCCAGGAAGAAGTCGAGGCTCGGGGTCAGCCGGGTGTTGATGTTGCGCCCGATCTCGGCACGCAACAGGCCCTTGGCGGACTCGAGCGCGGCCGAGGTGTCGGCGCGTTCCTCGTCGGAGCCGTACACCGTGTAGAACACGTTCGCGTGTTGGAGGTCGCCGGTCACCTGTACGTCGGTGATCGTCACGAAGCCGAGCCGCGGGTCGCGGATGCCCTTGTCGAGCCGTTTGGCGATGACTTCCTTGATGCGGTCCGCCAACTTGCGGGCCCTGGGGTTCTCTGCCATCTCGTCCTCCTCTGATGACCGCGGGGCGGAGGGCCGCCCGACGGATGCTGCACACACAATACAAGCAGGAATCCCCGCCGCCCTCCCTGAGGAGGACGACGGGGACCGGCCGGGCGGACTAGCCGCGCGGCTTCTCCTTCATTTCGATCGTCTCGATCTCGTCGCCGATCTGGATGTCGTTGAACTTGCCGAGACCGATACCGGCCTCGAAGTCCGTACGCACCTCGGTGACGTCGTCCTTGAACCGACGCAGCGATTCGATCGCCAGGCTGTCGCCGACCACGACGCCGTCGCGGATGACCCGCGCCTTGGCGTTCCTCGTGATCGTTCCCGAGCGGACGATGACACCCGCGATGTTGCCGAACTTGGAGGAACGGAACACCTCGCGGATCTCGGCGACACCGGACTGGACCTCTTCGTACTCGGGCTTGAGCATGCCGGTGAGGCTCTGCTCGACGTCCTCGAGTGCGTTGTAGATGACCGAGTAGAAGCGGACGTCCACACCCTCACGGGCCGCGCGCTCGCGGGCCTTCGGGTCGGGGCGCACGTTGAACCCGATGATGATCGCGTTGTCGATCGTGGCGAGGTTGACGTCGGACTCGGTGACCGCACCGACACCGCGGTGGATGATCCGCAGCTGGACGCTGTCGTCGACGTCGATCTTGAGCAGCGACTCCTCGAGTGCCTCGACGGCACCGGAGACGTCACCCTTGATGATGAGGTTGAGCGCCTCGACCTTGCCCTCTTCGAGTGCACGGGTGAAGTCCTCGAGCGAGATGCGCTTGCGGGCCTTGGCCAGAGCGGCGTTGCGCTCCGCGGCTTCACGCTTCTCGGCGATCTGACGCGCGGTGCGGTCCTCCTCGGTGACGAGGAAGGTGTCGCCTGCCCGAGGAACGCTCGAGAGGCCCTGCACCTGGACGGGACGCGAGGGACCCGCCTCGGCGACGGTGTCGCCGTTCTCGTCGACCATCGCACGGACGCGGCCGTATGCCGTACCGGCGACGATCGCGTCACCGACGCGGAGGGTACCCGACTGGATGAGGACGGTCGCGACGGAACCGCGGCCCTTGTCGAGCTTGGCCTCGATGGCCACACCGCGTGCGTCCTTGTTCGGGTTGGCGCGCAGGTCGAGACCGGCGTCCGCAGTGAGCAGCACGGCGTCGAGGAGGTCCTTGATGCCGGTGCCGGCACGAGCCGAGACGTCGACGAACATGACGTCTCCGCCGTACTCCTCGGCGACGAGGCCGTACTCGGTCAGCTGCTGGCGCACCTTGGCCGGGTTGGCATCGGGCTTGTCCACCTTGTTGACCGCGACGACGATCGGCACGTTGGCCGCCTGCGCGTGGTTCAAGGCCTCGACCGTCTGCGGCATGATGCCGTCGTCCGCCGCGACCACGAGGATCGCGATGTCGGTGACCTGCGCACCACGAGCACGCATGGCGGTGAACGCCTCGTGACCCGGGGTGTCGATGAAGGTGATCGGACGCTCGATGCCCTCGTGCTCCGCGACGACCTGGTACGCACCGATGTGCTGCGTGATGCCACCGGCCTCGCCGGCGACGACGTTCGCATTGCGGATGGCGTCGAGGAGGCGCGTCTTACCGTGGTCGACGTGACCCATGACGGTGACCACGGGGGGACGGATGGCGAGGTCCTCGTCGGACTCGTCCTCCAGCTCCTGGTCGAGGTCGATGTCGAAGCCCTCGAGGAGCTCCCGGTCCTCGTCCTCGGGCGAGACCATCTGGATCTTGTAGCCGAGCTCGGAACCGAGCACGTCGAAGGTCGCCTCGTCGAGCGACTCCGTCGCCGTCGCCATCTCACCGAGGTGGAACAGCACGGTGACGAGGTTGCCGGGGCTGGCGTCGATCTTGTCGGCGAAGTCCGAGATGGACGCGCCACGACGCAGACGGATGATGGTGTTGCCATCGCCGCGGGGGACGCTCACGCCGCCGAGCGACGGGGCTTCCCGCAGCTCGAATTCGGCCCTCTTCGTCCGCTTCGACTTGCGTGCCTTGCTCTTGCCGCCACCGCGACCGAAGGCACCTGCGGTACCACCGCCGGGTCCGCGACCACGACCGCCGCCGCCACCAGGGCGACCGGCGAATCCACCGGCGGGTGCACCACCGGGGGCACCGCCGGGACGGAAGCCACCACCGGCACCACCGGGACGGAAGCCGCCGCCGCCGGCGGGACGACCTGCGCCACCCGGACGACCGGGGCCACCGGGACGCTGGCCCTGGCCGACGCCCGGACGGGGCGAGCCGGGGCGCGGAGCCTGCGGACGCGGGATGTTGCTGGGGTTCGGACGCTGACCCATGCCCTGAGCCGCTGCGAACGGGTTGTTCCCCGGACGCGGCGTGCCGGTGGGGCGCTGGCCCATGCCCTGCGAGGACGCGAACGGGTTGTTCCCCGGACGCGGAGCACCGGGACGGGGGCCGCCCGGCTTCGCGGCGTCGCCGGAGGGCGAGTCGCCGGCGGCCGGAGCCGCGGGTGCGGACGGTGCCGCCGGAGCAGCGGCAGCTGCTGCCTCCGCCGCGGGGGCGGGAGCGGGAGCGGCCGGAGCCTTCGGGCCTGGAGATGCCTGCTTCGGCGCAGGCGCAGCGGGCGCCTCAGCCTTGGGGGCGGGTGCCGCGGGGGCCGGAGCCTTCGGCGCTGCGGGGCCCGGGGTCGGAGCGCCGGGCGTGGCCGGACGCTTCGCCGGGGCGGCGGGGGCGGCTGGCGCCTTCGCGCCCTCGGCCTCGAGGGCGGCGCGCAGCTTGCGGGCCACCGGTGGTTCGATACTGGAAGACGGTCCCTTGACGAACTCGCCCAATTCCTTGAGCTTCGCCATGGCGATCTTGCTGTCTACTCCGAGTTCGGATGCGATCTCGTGTACACGTGGTTTTGCAGCCACAATTCTCCTGTCTGAGCTTGCACCCAGGCAGGGGCAAGCGTTAGTGGTGGACGGTGCTCATTTCGAGCCGCTCATGAGTTGTCCATTAGCCGTTCAGCCTGTTCTCTCGGAATGCCGCACCCGGGTGGGGCGGCAGCAGGATGGAGGCCCGGGATCCGGGCCTGATACCTGCGGTGGGAAGCACGGTGTGCGCCGGAGCGCTCTCGCGTGCACACACCATCGTACACCCCGACCCTGGGTGCGGGCTCACCACCGGGTCGTGAGCGGGTCGTTCGAGCCCGACGACGTCATTCAGCCGTCGGCGCGGCCGGTTCCGTCGACACGAAGGCCTGGACCGCCGACGCGTCGGGTCCCGCATGCAATCTGAGCGCCCTCGTGAACGCCCGGCGCTGCACCGCCTGGTCGACGCACGCCGACGTCGGGTGCACCCAGGATCCGCGACCCGGCAGGCGCGCCGCGGCGTCGGGGACGAGCGCCCCTTCGACCGCGACGACGCGCAGCAGTGCCGAGCGCGGCTCGCGACGGCGACAGCCGACGCAGGTCCGCACCGGTTCCATCCGGCTCAGTCCGATTCGAGGATCGAGTCCGGCTGGATGTCGATCTTGGCGCCGGTGAGCTTGGCGGCGAGACGGGCGTTCTGCCCCTCCTTGCCGATCGCGAGCGACAGCTGGTAGTCCGGCACGAGCGCCCGGACGGCCTTGAGCGACTGGTCGATGACGTACGAGCTCGTGACCTTGGCCGGGGAGAGCGCGTTCGCGACGAACGTCGGCAGATCGGGCGAGTAGTCGACGATGTCGATCTTCTCGGCGCCCAGCTCGTCGGTGACCGCGCGGACACGACGCCCGAGCTCACCGATGCAGGCGCCCTTGGCGTTGATGCTCGGGTCGTTCGCCTTCACCGCGATCTTGGTCCGGTGTCCGGCCTCGCGTGCGAGCGAGACGATCTCGACGATGCCGGATGCGATCTCCGGGACCTCCAACGCAAACAGCTTCCGTACGAGTCCGGGGTGGGTGCGCGAGACGGTGATCTGCGGACCCTTGAGGCCCTTCGTCACGCTCGTCACGTACACGCGGATGCGTGCACCGTGCGGGTACTCCTCACCGGCCACCTGCTCCTCGGGCGGAAGGATCGCCTCGATGGTGCCGAGGTCGACGTGGATCATGCGCGGGTTCGGGCCCTGCTGGATGACGCCCGCGATGATGTCGCCCTCGCGGCCCTTGAACTCACCGAGGACGGCGTCGTCCTGGATGTCGCGGAGCCGCTGGAAGATGACCTGCTTCGCGGCGAAGGCGGCGATGCGACCGAAGTCGTCCGGCGTGCTCTCAGCCTCCCCGATCAGGACACCCTCGTCGTCGAACTCGGGCACGAACACCCCGACGTGGCCGGTCTTGCGGTCGAGCTGGACGCGGGCCGCCGGGACGTCGCCGCGCGCGGTGGTGTCGGTACCCTCGGTGCTCTTCAGGTACGCACTCAGGATGGCCTGCTCGATGATCACGACGAGCTCCTCGAACGGGATCTCCTTCTCGCGTTCGATCGACTTCAACAAACCGAGATCGATGTCCATCGATGGCCTCCTCTATTCAACTGGTGGTGCCGCGGCAAGACGTGCAGCGGCACGACGGGCATGCTGCTGCCGTGCTGCCGAACCCGTCCGTCTACGGTACCGGATGCCGAGGGGTACGTCATCCACTCAGCTGGGAAGCGGCCGCGCGTCCTCGAGGGGTGCCGCCCCGGCTCGACCGCGTCTCGGAGCGGGTGACATGATTGGCCAATGGTCTTGGGCGAGCTGCGGAACGTCATGCGGAGCACGAGGGTGAGGATCCTCGTCGCGATCCTGCTCGCGACGACGCTCGCGATGACGCTCGTGGGCGTCTCCACCTACACGCTCGGCCGGCAGCAGACCCTCGCGACCATCGACGCCCGCCTGGAGCACAGCGCCGAGCTCATCGCCTTCATGGTGGTCGGTTCGGGCGACTCCGCCGACGCCCCGGCGACGAGCGACGCGGCCGTCGACGCCGTGATGCGACGCTGGATCTTCGCCGAGGACGAGACCGCCGTCGGCGTGCGCGCCGACGGCTCGACGGTCGCGCCCAGCGCCCCGTCCGCCTTCCGGCTGGACGACGACCCGCAGCTGCTCGACACCATCACGGCCCGCGCGTCCCGCGGCGTCGTCACGGGTGAGGCAACCGGTGACCGCACCGTGCGGTACGCGATCATCCCGGTGCAGGTCGTCGGCGACCCGAGTACGGCCCACGTCGTCATCGCCACGGACGTGCACGCGGCGCTCGCGGAGTCCCGAGGCATCCTCGCCGTCGAGATCGTGGTCGCCGTGGTGTGCCTGCTCCTGCTCGGCCTTGTCGGCTGGCAGCTCGCGGGCGGACTGCTCCACCCCATCCGGCTGCTGCGGGACGCCGCGGCCCGCATCACCGAGTCGGACCTCGACGAGCGGATCCCGGTCGTCGGTCGCGACGACGTCTCGGAGCTCACCACGACCGTGAACGGCATGCTGGACCGGCTCGACGAGGCCTTCACCAGTCAACGCCAGCTGCTCGACGACGTCGGCCACGAGCTGAAGACGCCGCTGACCATCGTGCGCGGACACCTCGAGCTCCTGGATCCGTCCGACCCCGCGGAGGTGGCCGCCACCCGGGACCTCGCCCTCGACGAACTCGACCGGATGAGCTCCCTCGTCGCCGACATCACGGAGCTCTCGACGGCCGGACTCGCGTCGACCCTCGACCGGGAGCCGGTCGACATCGAGGCGTTCACCGCCTCCGTCCACGAGAAGGCCACGGCGATCTCGCCCGAACACGAGTGGACCCTGGGCGAGCAGGCCGCACTCACCGCCGACGTCGACGCCGGGCGCCTGGCCCAGGCCTGGCTACAGCTCGCGGACAACGCCGCGAAGTACTCCCCGGCCGGGTCGACGATCGTGATCTCGAGCCGGTTCGACGAGTCGGACGATCCGGCGCTCGTGCTCTCCGTCGCCGACGACGGGCCCGGGGTGCCGGAGGCGCTCCGCGAACGCATCTTCGACCGGTTCACCCGGGTGAGCGGTGGACGGGGTGTCGCCGGCTCCGGCCTCGGCCTGTCGATCGTGCAGGCGATCGCCGCGGCACACGGCGGGTGGGCCGAGGTCGAGGACACGCGGCAGGCCGGCTCACTCTTCAGCATCCGACTGCCGCTCGCGGTGGCGGACGACGACGAGGGATCCGACGCGGACCTCGACCTCGACCCGGACGAGACCGCGGCGATCCCCCGCAGCGCGATGGCCCAGGCGATCGCGCTGCGAGAGGCGCAGGCTGCTCAGGAAGCCGCTGAGGCGCAGACGACCGCGGCGATGCAGGCCGGGCCGACACCCGGCGATGCACGATCCGCGACCGACGTTCCATCGCTCTCGCGAGCACCGTCCCCCGAGGACGACTTCCCGGACCTCGTCGACACCTCGGCTCGGCGGAGTGCGCCGGAGGGCCGCGCATGAGCCGGATCCTGGTCGCCGAGGACGAGACGCGGATCTCGGCATTCGTGAGCAAGGGCCTGCGCGCCGCCGGACACACGGCGGACGTGACGGTCGACGGCTCGCAGGTCGTCGAGCTGGCGGAGAGCGGCGACTTCGACCTGCTCGTCCTCGACATCGGACTCCCCGGCGTCGACGGCTTCGAGGTGCTCAGACGGCTCCGCGACGACGGCAGCCAGCTCCCCGTCATCATCCTGACCGCCCGTGATTCCGCGCGAGACCTCGTGGCGGGCCTCGACGGCGGAGCGAACGACTACATGTCGAAGCCCTTCCGGTTCGAGGAGCTCCTGGCCAGGATCCGCCGGCGCCTGGCCGAGCGGGCTCCGGCGTCGACCACCGCCGTCCAGGAACGGTTGTCGGTCGGTCATCTGGAGCTCGAGCTGCGCGAACGACGCGTCCTCGTCGACGGGGTGCCGGTCGAGCTGTCCACCCGCGAGTTCGCCCTCGCCGAGGAGTTCTTCCGCCACCCGGACCAGATCCTCAGCCGTGAGGAACTCCTCAGCCGGGTCTGGGGCTACGACTTCGATCCCGGTTCGAACGTCGTCGACGTCTACGTGCGGTATCTCCGGAACAAGATCGGCAAGGACGCCATCGCGACGGTCCGCGGGGCCGGCTACCGCCTCAGCACGAGAGCGCAGTAACGGTCGTCATCCCGTCCGGATGAGACGACCGCTACTGCGCTCTCGTGGCTCAGAGGGCGAGGTCGGCGATCGCGACCCGGTCCTTCGTGCCGGCGGCCCGGTCCCAGAGCTCGACGAAGCCCTCGGTGGCCTCGCGACCGACGACCACCACGACGGGCACGCCGATCAGCTCGGCGTCGCCGAACTTGACACCCGGGGACACCTTGCCGGTGCGGTCGTCGTAGAGGACGTCCTTGCCTCGGGCCTCGAGCGAGGCCACGAGTTCCTCGGCCACCTCGAAGATCGCCGCGTCGCGTCCTGCTGCGACGACGTGCACATCGAACGGGGCGACGGCCTTCGGCCAGATGAGACCGCGCTCGTCGTTGTTGCCCTCGGCGATGATCGCGAGGATGCGCGTGATCCCGATGCCGTAGGAGCCCATGGTCACCGTGACGAGTTTGCCGTTCTCGTCGAGCACCTTCAGTCCGAGCGCCTCGGCGTACTTGCGCCCGAGCTGGAAGACGTGCCCGATCTCCATGCCCCGAGCGAGCTCGACCGGTCCGGAGCCGTCGGGCGCGGGGTCGCCGGCGCGGACCTCCGCCGCCTCGACGAAGCCGTCGGCGGTGAAGTCCCGCCCGGCGACGAGGCCGAAGACGTGCTGCTGATCGACGTTCGCGCCGGTGATCCACTCGGTGCCGTCGACGACCCGGGGGTCGAGGAAGTACCGGATCTCCGTCGCCGACTCCTCACCGAGGACGGGCCCCTGCGGGGACCACGGTCCGATGTAGCCCTTGACGAGCCCGGCGTTCGCGGCGAAGTCCGCTTCGGTCGCGGCCTCCACCTCCGCGGGGCTGAAGGCCACCTCGACGCGCTTGAGGTCGACGTCGCGGTCGCCCGGCAGGCCGATGACGACCATCTCGCGCGTGCCGTCGAGGTGCCGCAGCGCCAGCACGACGTTCTTGAGGGTGTCGGCGGCCGTCCAGGCCCGTCCGTCGTCGCGCGGGTGCCGCTCGTTGGCGAGGTCGACGAGCGTCGAGATCGTCGGGGTGTTCGGCGAATCGAAGACCGTCGCGGGTGCCAGACCCTCGATGGGGCGGGCCTCCGGGACCTCGGTGGTGTAGGCCTCGACGTTGGCGGCGTACCCGCCGGCCGAACGCACGAAGGTGTCCTCACCGACCGCGGTGGGGTGCAGGAACTCCTCGCTGCGCGAACCGCCCATCGCACCGGCGTCGGCCTGCACGATCTCGTACTCCAGGCCGAGCCGCGTGAAGATGCGCTCATAGGCGTCGCGCTGCGCCTGGTAGCTCGCGTCGAGCCCGGCGTCGGACACGTCGAACGAGTAGGCGTCCTTCATCGTGAACTCACGACCGCGCAGGAGGCCTGCCCGGGGACGGGCCTCGTCGCGGTACTTGTCCTGGATCTGGTAGATCGACAGGGGCAGGTCCTTGTAGGAGGAGTACAGGTCTTTCACGAGCAGGGTGAAGACCTCCTCGTGTGTCGGCGCCAGCAGGTAGTCGGCACCCTTGCGGTCGTGCAGGCGGAAGAGGGCGTCGCCGTACTCCTCCCACCGGCCGGTGACCTCGTAGGGCTCGCGCGGCAGGAGCGCGGGGAAGTGCACCTCGAACGCGCCGGCGTTCGCCATCTCCTCGCGGACGATGGCCTCGATCTTGTTCTTCACCCGCAACCCGAGCGGCAACCAGGCGAAGACACCCGGCGCCTGGCGTCGGATGTACCCCGCCCGCACCAGTAGGCGGTGACTCGTCACCTCCGCGTCGGAAGGGTCTTCACGGAGCGTACGGAGGAAGTAATTCGAAAGGCGCGTAACCACCTGTCCATGCTAGTCCGTCACACGCAGGCAGCCCGGAACCGCTACCAGGGGCGATCGGCGAAGTTCCCGTTGTCGTTGTTCCGACCGCGGTTCTTGGCGTCCTCGGTCGACTTGTCCTGCTGGGCGTCCTGGCCGGCGTCCTTCAACTTGTCGACCTTCCCGTCGACCTCGCTGTCCCCGGTGCCGCTCGAGCCGCTCGCGTCGCCGTCGCCCTGTCCCCCGTTCGAAGGATCCTGCTGGCCCTGCCCGCCGGACCGGTCGCGCTGGTCGGTCGCATCCTGACGTTTGCGGTCGATGCGATCGCCGGTGTCCTGCAGGTTCTCACCGGGCGTGCCCTTCGGATCGATCACGTCGGGCTGCTGCCCGGTGCCGCCCTGATCGCCCTGGCCGCCTTGGTTCCCTTGGTCGCCCTGATCCCCTTGGTCGCCCTGGTCCCCTTGGTCGCCCTGGCCGCCTTGGTCGCCCTGGCCGCCTTGGTCGCCCTGCTCCCCTTGCTCACCCTGGTCGCCCTGGTCGTCTTGACCGCCCTGACCACCTTGATCGCCCTCATCCCCCTGGCCACCCTGGTCCTGCTGGTCCTGCTGGTCCTCGTTCTGCTCCTGGGACTCCCCCTCGAAGCAGCCCTCGCCCTCGTCGACGATGCGCTTCGCGGTGTCGTAGAGGTTGATGGCGCCCTGGAAGAACTGGCCCTTCACGTACTCGTCGGCCTGGGTCTCGTACGCGCGCGCCAGGTTGACCCGGACGATGCAGGCGGTCTCCTCCGTCGGCGCGAGCTCGAGCGCCTTCCCGAGGTCGTCGGTCCCCTGCACCCAGTCCTGTCCGGCCGCGGCTGCGGTGCCCCGGTCGAACCAGGCGATCCACGGCTCGACGACGTTCGCCGTGAAGAGGTGCCCCGCGCTCAACTGCGCCCCGGAGTAGTCCTCGGCGCGGTACCCGGCGATCGCCGACTGCGCGACGACCGGCAGACTCACGAACTTGACCCCGACGACGAGGGCGACGAGGACCAGCGGAAGGGACCACCAGAACAGCCGACGGCGCAACCGGCTGACCTCGGCAGGGGCCAGCGGCGGACGCCGCGGTTCCTCGAACCGTGGCCGTGGCTCCGGGCTGCGCGGCGCGTCGTCGGGCCGGTCGGTCCGGGTCCGGTCGTCGAAGAGGGTCATGCCTGCCCACCCTTCGTCCGTCGGAGCTCGCCCAGCGCGCCGACCAGGCCGGGGAGCTCGGTGAGGAGCAGCACACCGAACCCGAGCGCGAACACCCAGTACAGCTCATCGGTACGCCGGATGTCCACCTCGTCCTCGACGGTGACGCCGCCGACGGCGAGGCCGTCGAGCGCGTCGTCGAGCGACGCACCCGGGGTCCTGATCTCCGCTTCGACGCCGAGCTGCGACGCGATCGTCTCGAGCGCGCCCGGATCCAGCCGGGACACGGCGGGCTCACCGGTCGAGTAGTCCTGGATGTAACGGACGCTGCCGTCCTGGTATCCCGAGAACTCGCGCATGGTCCCGCCGGCCTCGGTCCCGTAGCCGAGCACGCCACCGCCGCCGATGAGCGGTGCGATGCTCTCGAACGACCCGGGCGCCGCGCCACTCGTCTGCTCGCCGTCACCGAGGTAGAACATGATCCGGTTCCGACCCGGTTCCTGCTCCTCGGCCTGGGTCAGCAGCGTGGTCATGAACTTTACCGGCGCGTCGATGCTGCTGCCGCGGGAGTAGGTGGTGATCTCCTGCGTCATCGCCTCCGCGGCCGACCGGAGCGCCGTCGCGTCCGTCGTGAGGGGCATGCGCTGGACGGCCACGGCGTCGAACGTCACGAGCGCGTAGCGCGCACCGGCCAGCCGGTCGGCGATGCCGGTGATGTCGGCCTTCGCCCCGTCGAGTCGGGTCGGCGGTTTCGGGGCCCCGTTCTCGTCCGTCCCCGACGCGGTCCCGTCCGGCCAGTCCTCGGCGGCCATCGAGCTCGTCGTGTCCACGACGAAGTAGACGTCGAGGTCGCCCATCGCGGACGGCGGGCGATGGTTGCCGGGAATGGTCGGTCGGAGGGCGATGATCACGAGCACGACGACCATGGCCAGTCGGGCGATCCAGTGCCAGGCTCCTGGCCGCCGCACCCCGGCGAGGAACTGCCAGACGGCGAAGACCGCGAGGACGGTGCCGAGCACGGCGATGGCCCAGATCGGCAGAACGGGGTTGATGGTCATCGGCGCAACCTCCAGGCGAGCAGCATGAGCGCCGCGAGGCCGCCGAACGCCACCAGCACGAACACGAACGGCTCGTCGACCTGCACGAGCTGTTTGGCGCCCTTCAGCGTCTTCGTCTGCTCCGCCGTGATCTGCTGGACGATGCCGCCGACCGCGCCGGGGTCGGCGAGCGCGTAGTAGTCCCCGCCGGTGGACGTCACGACCTCGTCCATCTCCGCGGCGAGGTCGTCGAGGTAGTCCTTGCTGGAGACGTCGCCGGGGTTGATCCCGTACACCGTCACGTCCTGCGCCTTCGCATAGGCGCCGGCCTCCTTGAGCGTGAGGATCGGCTCGCCGGCGACGTAGTTGTCGGTCGCGAGCACGATCGAGCGCGACCGTTCCTCGCCGACCTGGTCGAACCGCATGACGCAGGACCCGAGACCGTCGCCGATGAGGGACGACCCGTTCCCGAGATCGGTGCCGTTCCAGTACTCGTAGTCGCTCTCCGGCGAGGTGAGGTCCTCGACGAGGTGGTCGAGCTGCGCGGCCACGTAGTCGTAGTCGCTCGTCAGCGGGAAGTACGTGGTCGCGGACGCGTTGAACAGCACCAGGGCGATCCGCTCACCGTCGAACCGCTGTACGAGCTTCTCGAACACCCCGACCAGCGCGGCGTCGTACTCCGTCATCGACCCGGACACGTCGAGGCAGAGCACGATGTCGCGGTTGCGCAGTTCGGGCTGGAACACCGTCGTGCTCACCACGCGGGATCCGAGGGCCGTGCCGGCGAGCAGCAGCACCCCGAGAGCGGCGAGCGTCGCGATGATGAGGCGCCGGTACCGCGACAGTGCGCGGCGGTATCCGGGGAGCGCGGTGAGCCGTTCGGAGTGCGCGACCCACAGCGGCTCGGCGTTCGCCTTCCGGCGCCGCCCGGTGCGGGCCACGAGGACGACGACGGCGACCACCGCGGCCACGGCGAGGAGCCAGACGAGCGGCATCCACCAGTAGATCAGCTCCACGTCGTCACCACCTGGCGGGCGAGCGTGGCGGCCTCGGCGACACTGCCCGTCTCGGCCTCGCGGAACTCGACCGGGTAATAGGCCGAAACGGCACGACTGAGTGGCGCGAGTCCGGCGCGATCGAGGTCTGCGAGCGTCATGACCTGGGCACGGACGCCGCTGGACTCGTGCGCGTACATCCGGAGGATCGCGCCGAGCCGTTGGTGGGCGCGCCGCGTGCTCAGGGCGCCGTCCCCGTGCTCGCGCTCGATCTCGCCGATGAGCGCGAGGTAGCGATCGCGCAGGACGGTCGGAGACGGCTGCGGAGCAGGACGCGGAGCGCTCCCGCGCGCGCGACGGCGCACGTGGGCGAGCATCCAGACGTACCACCCGATCACGAGCGCGATGAGCACGAGTCCGAGCACCGGCCAGAGCAGCGTGTACTGGACCGGAGCGTAGTAGCCGTTATCGCCGGGCATGTCGGTGGGCCTCGAGGAGGTGGAAGAGGACGGGCACGACGTCGTCGGCCCCGGTCACGCGCTGACCGCTGATGCCGAGTTCCTCGAGCTGGTCGAGGTGTCGGGCGGTCGCGCTGGTGACGGCCTCGATGAACTCGCGACGGAGCGCGACGTCCGACCGGATGAAGGCCGGCAGGGACCGCTCGTCGGCGACGTCGACCATCGCCCGACCGGTGTACTCCGCGCGCATGAGGTCGGCGTCCCCGACCGAGATCCAGAGCACCTCGTGCTGGACGTGCAGTCGACGGAGGATCTCCGACCGCTTCGGCGTGATCTCCTCGTCGTCCGAGACGATCACGAGCAGACAGCGCTGCTTGACGGACCGTGCCGCATAGCCGAGCAGCTCGTCGAGATCGCTCTGGGGTGCCGCGAGCGATGCACGCCGGTCGATGTGCTGCAGCAGGCGCTCGAGTGCCGATTCGGTGCCGGCGGGTCGGACGAGTTCCGGTGCGGCGGCGTCACCGGCGACGAGACCGACGAGGTCGCCGTGCCGGATCGCGAGGTACCCCAGGATGCCGACCGCGAGGATGGCGACCTCGCGTTTGGTGCTCCCGCCCTCGGCGAGCGCCGCGAGATCACGACCCGTGTCGACGACGAACAGCACCTGGTGTTTCCGCGTGGCGATGTAGCGCTTCACGAGTGGAGCGCCGTGTCGGGCCGTCGCCTTCCAGTCGATGTCCTTGATCTCGTCGCCCGGCGTGTACTCGCGGAGGTCGTCGAAGTCGAGGCTCCTGCCCTGGAACACCGAGCGGTACTCGCCGTCGAGCATCCCCCGCACGCGGCGGTGGGCGTGGATGAAGAGTTTGGACTTCACCCGGTGGAGCAGCGGGGCTGACACGGGCCTACGGTGCCTGGACCGCTCCGAAGACGGCGTCGATGATCGTCTCGGGCGAGACGTCGTCGGCCGCGGCTTCGAAGTTCAGGATGATGCGGTGCCGCAGCACCTGGTGGCGGTAGCCCTTGACGTCCTCGGGGATGACGTGGTCCCGACCGGCGAGGATCGCGAGCGCCCGCGCGACGGTGCTGAACGCGATGCTGGCACGCGGGCTCGCCCCGTACTCGATGTAGCTCGCGAGCTTCGGCGGCAGGTAGTCGCTCGCATGGCGGGTCACGTAGACCGTCTGGACGATGTAGTTGAGGATCGACGCATCGAGGTAGACCCGCTTGGCGAGGGACTGCAGGAACAGGACGTCCTCGAGGCTCACCCCCGGGCGATCCTGGTCGGTCTCGTAGAGCCCGGAGTTCACCCGACGGACGATCTCGGCCTCCTCGCCGATCGTCGGGTAGTCGAGCACCTCCTTGAGGAGGAAGCGGTCGAGCTGCGCCTCGGGCAGGTGGTACGTGCCCTCCTGCTCGATGGGGTTCTGCGTGGCGAGCACGAAGAACGGCTTCGGCAACGGATAGTGCGTGCCGCCGATGGAGGTCTGGCGTTCCTGCATCGCCTCGAGCATCGCGCTCTGGGTCTTCGCGCTCGACCGGTTGACCTCGTCGAGGAGCACGAAGTTCGCGTGCACGGGACCGAGCTGGGTCTGGAACGCACCGGTGCGGGCGTCGTAGATCTGCGTGCCGATGATGTCGCTCGGCAACAGGTCGGGGGTGCACTGGATGCGTTTGAACGACGCGTTCACCGCTTGGGCGATCGATTCCGCCGCGGTCGTCTTCGCGAGTCCTGGGACACTCTCGAGCAGGACGTGTCCGCCCGAGACGAGTGCCGCGAGCAGGGTGGTGCGCAGGCCCTGCTGACCGACCACCTTCGCGTCGTATGCACCGACGATCTCGGAGAGGATGCTGCGGGCCCGTTGCAGCTCGGCTGGCGCGATGGGGGTGCTCGGCGTCACGGTCACTGGTCTCCCTGGCGAGGCTGGCGGTCCGGACGGATGACCGTCGAACGCGGATCCGCCTGGTGGAACCCGGCGGTCCGAACAGTCTACGTGTGAAGATCCGGAGCCCGGGCTCCTCGGCCACCGGATGGCCACCAGGGCGTCGGGAGCCGTTCGCCCACCGTCCCCCTCGCGGCCACCGCCGCTTCCTACCGTGGATCGATGACATCTGCAGCGCACGGGAGGCACCCGGAGACCGACGGCGCGACGGCGATCGTCCCGGTCAGGGGCGGTTCGAAGGGGATCCACCGCAAGAACCTCAGGACGGTCCGCGGGAGCACCCTCATCGCACGGTCGGTCGAAGGACTGCTGCGGTCGGGTGGCGTCTCGCGCGTGGTCGTCACGACCGATCACCCGGACCTCGCCGCCGCCGCCGTCGCCGCCGGTGCCGAGGTCATCGACCGGCCGGCCGAACTCGCCGAGGACAGCACCTCCTCCGAGGCCGCGCTCCTCCACGCGCTCGGTGTCCTCGCGGAGCGCGGTGAGCTGACCCCCGTGACGGTGTTCGCGCAGGCGACGTCGCCCTTCCTCGACGTGGAAGCGCTCGACGACGCCGTCGCGCTGGTCTCCTCCGGGCGGGCGGACTCCGTCTTCGCCGCGGTACTCGACCACGGATTCCTCTGGACGGAGAAGACGAAGGGTGCCCGAGGGATCGGCCACGACCACCGCGAGCGTCCCCGGCGGCAGGACCGCGCCCCGCAGTACCGCGAGACCGGCTCGTTCTACGTCTTCGACACGGACGGCTTCCTCGAAGCCGGGCACCGCTTCTTCGGCCGGATCGCGCCGGCCGTCACCAGGTCCTTCGCCGCGCTCGACATCGACGAACCGGAGGATCTGCTCGTCGCCGAGGCGATCGCCGGACTCGCCGAACGCCAGCTGGGCATCCCGTCGGGCTCGGAGCGTTCCGAGCACCACCTCGACGTCGACGCCGTCGTCACCGACTTCGACGGGGTCCACACCGACGACCGCGCCAGTATCGACGCCGACGGGGTCGAACGGGTGAGCGTCCATCGCGGTGACGGCCTCGGCGTCCGTCTGCTGCGCGAGGCCGGACTGCCGTTCCTGATCCTGTCGACCGAGCGGGTCCCGATCGTCGCCGCACGCGCGGCCAAACTCGGCGTCGACGTCGTGTACGGCTCCGCCGACAAGGCGACCGCGCTCCGCGACTGGGCCGCGACGAAGGGCGTCCCACTCGACCGCATCGCCTACCTCGGCAACGACGTCAACGACATCCCGGCACTCGAGATCGTCGGCTGGCCGGTCGTCGTCGCCGATGCGCACCCGGAGGCGCGTGCCGTCTCCCGGCTCGTCCTGGAACGCCGAGGCGGCGACGGCGCCGTCCGCGAACTCGCCGACCTCGTCCTCACCGCACGCGCACGCGCGGCCCTCGACCCCCTGAAGCTGTCCACGCTGCAATCGAACGGAGCACGACCATGAGCATCCACCAGGACGCGAACGACACCACCGACCTCGACGGCCGGACGCAGCCGTCTCCCGTGCGCATCGACGGCATCCCCGTCGGCGGCGGCGCTCCCGCGTACGTCATCGGGGAGATCGGTCTCAACCACAACGGCGACGTGGAGCTCGCGAAGCGACTCATCGACGTGGCCGCCGACGCCGGCGCACAGGCCGTCAAGTTCCAGAAGCGCACGCCGGAGATCTCCACGCCGACGCACATGCGCGACGTCCCGCGGCAGACGCCGTGGGGTGAGATGAGCTACCTCGACTACCGCTACCGGGTCGAATTCGACCGTGAGCAGTACATCGAGATCGGCGACCACGCCACCCTGCGCGGCCTCAGCTGGTTCGCGTCCCCGTGGGACGAACCGTCGGTCGACTTCCTCGAGGACCTGGGCGTCAGCGCCCACAAGGTCGCGTCCGCCTCGGTGACCGACTCGGGCCTCCTCACCCGTCTCGCCGCGACCGGGAAGCCGATCATCCTCTCGACCGGCATGTCGACGCTCGAGCAGATCGACCGCGCCGTCGAGATCCTCCGGGGCTCGCCGCTGGTCATCCTGCACGCGACCTCCACCTACCCCTTGCCCGCCGAAGAGGCGAACCTCCGGATGATCGACAGCCTCGCCGCCCGGTACCCCGGTGTGCCCATCGGGTACTCCGGCCACGAGACCGGTCTGCAGATCTCCCTCGCCGCGGTCGCCCTCGGAGCCACGATGGTGGAACGCCACATCACGCTCGACCGCGCCATGTGGGGCTCGGACCACGCCGCGTCGCTCGAACCGCACGGTTTCTCGAACCTCGTCCGCGACATCCGGGTCATCGAGACCGCCATGGGTGACGGCGTCAAGCGCATCTTCCCCGGCGAACTCGCCCCACTCGCGAAGCTGCGCAGGGTCGATGCCTGATCATGGGCCCCGACGTCGGGTGATCGGGGTGGTGGACTCCGACTCCTTCGTGAAGTGGGGCGCCGCCACCCTCTCCCGCGCGACCGGCTGGGACGTCGACCTCGTCCTCATCGAGAGCGACGTGTCCGCCACGGACCGGCAGGTGGACATCGCCCTGCTCCACACGGCGTTCGAGGGTCGGACCGTCCGTCGCCTGTCGCTCCGACGACTCGTCGACCTCATCCGGACCGAGCAGCCGGACGGCGTGTTCGTCTCCACGCGGGGGCCGGTCGCCGAGGTCGTCATCTCGGAACTCCTCGCGCTCGGCCGCGCCACCCGCCCGGTCCTCCTCACCGGTCTCCCCGGCATCTCCATCCCGGCGAAGTGGAAGGGGATCTTCCTCCGTGCGCAGGCAGACGTCTTCGTCCTGCACAGCCACCGCGAAGTCGCCGCCTACCGTGAACTCGCGCTGACGCACGGGGTCGAGCCGGCGTTCGCGCTCGCGACCCTGCCGTTCCTGACGGACCCGGCGACCGAGCCACCGGCCGAGCCCGCCCCGCGCACCCGGGTCGTCTTCGCCGCCCAGGCCACCGTCCCGGCCGACCGCGGCGACCGGCTCCGGATCCTCTCCTGGCTGCGGACCCTCGCGATCCGGCACCGCGACCTCGACGTCGTGATCAAGGTGCGCGGCCTCGCCGGCGACCCGCAGACCCATCACGAGCACTACCCCTTCGACACCCTCCTGACCGGTCCCACACCCGACAACCTCCGGGTCGCCACCGGGTCGATGGCGGTCCACCTCGGCCACGCGGCCGGGCTCGTCACCGTGAGTTCCACGGCTGCGATCGAGGCCATCGCCGCCGGGGTGCCGGTCATCCTGCTCGACGACTTCGGTGTTGACCCGGCGCTCATCAACACCGTCTTCGAGGGCAGCGGGCTGCTCGCCTCCAAGGATGACCTCATGGCCGCCCGCTTCCGGTTCCCGAACCCGGATTGGCTGCAGCAGAACTACTTCCACCCCGCCCCGGAGGACGACTGGATCCTGCGGTCGGAGGAGGCGTTCGCCGCGCGCGACCTCGGGACCCTGCCGGTCCGTCCTCGTGCACGACAGAGTCGCGGCGGCATGCTCCGCACCGGTTGGGAGCGTCGTCGGGCGTTCGGGCGGGCCGACACGAGCGCGCTGGGCACGGTCGCCTTCGTCATCGGGCGGCCACTGCAGATCGCTCGCCGTCTGGTCCGTCGCGCTCGGGGCGTCCAGCCGGCCGAGCGGCAACCGATCGCCTCCCGTCGGCTCGCACCGATCGAGACGGAGACGCCGGTGCGCGCGCCGCACGGGGCTCGTCACCGCACAGCCCGCTGACGGGATCACCGCTCGACCGGAGACCGGTCGGGCGGTGATCCGGCTCAGTTGGAGCCGACCGTCACCACCGGTGCGCCCGTGGAGGTGTCGTCCGCGGGCATCTCGGCGGCCAGACGGTTGGCCTCCTGGATGAGCGTCGCGACGATCTCCGACTCCGGAACCGTCTTGATGACCTCGCCCTTGACGAAGATCTGGCCCTTGCCGTTGCCGCTCGCGACGCCGAGGTCGGCCTCGCGAGCCTCTCCGGGGCCGTTCACGACGCAGCCCATGACGGCGACGCGCAGGGGGACGCTCATCCCCTCGAGGCCGTCGGTCACGTCGTTCGCGAGCTTGTAGACGTCCACCTGGGCGCGCCCGCAGCTCGGGCAGGAGACGATCTCGAGCTTGCGCTCGCGGAGGTTCAACGACTGCAGGATCTGGAGCCCGACCTTGATCTCCTCCGCCGGCGGCGCGGAGAGCGAGACACGGATGGTGTCGCCGATGCCCTCGGAGAGCAGGATGCCGAACGCGGTCGCGCTCTTGATGGTTCCCTGGAAGGAAGGACCTGCCTCCGTCACGCCGAGGTGCAGGGGCCAGTCACCGCGCTCGGCGAGCAGCCGGTAGGCCTTCACCATGACGACCGGGTCGTTGTGCTTGACGGAGATCTTGAAGTCGTGGAAGTCGTGCTCCTCGAAGAGGCTCGCCTCCCAGACGGCGCTCTCGACGAGCGCTTCGGGGGTCGCCTTGCCGTACTTCTGCAGCAACCGCGGGTCGAGGGACCCGGCGTTGACGCCGATGCGGAGGGAGACGCCGGCGGCTTTCGCGCGCCGGGCGATCTCGCCGACCTGGTCGTCGAACTTCCGGATGTTGCCGGGATTGACCCGGACGGCCGCGCACCCCGCGTCGATCGCGGCGTAGACGTAGGCGGGCTGGAAGTGGATGTCGGCGATCACCGGGATCTGACTCTTCTTCGCGATGATCGGCAGCACCTCGGCGTCGTCGCGGGTCGGGACGGCCACGCGGACGATGTCGCAGCCGGAGGCCGTGAGCTCGGCGATCTGCTGGAGGGTCGCGTTGATGTTGGTCGTCTGGGTCGTCGTCATCGACTGGACGCTCACCGGGGCGTCGCCGCCGACGAGCACCTTGCCGACCTTGATCTGTCGCGACTTGCGCCGCGGGCTGAGCGTCTCGGGAACCGACGGAAGACCCAGATTGATAGCTACCACGAGCCTCAGCTTACGCGCGCGACGCCCCCCAGGCTCCCCGTGAGCTGAATGCCTGCTGGGACGTCGCGATCCGCGGTCAACGGGCGGGTGGTGCCTCGCGATTCGCACGCAGGACGCCGAGCCGTTCCCGGTACTCGACCTCGTCGATGTCGCCCTGGGCGAAGCGCTCGGCGAGCGTCTGCTCTGCGCTCCGGGACCCGTCCTGACGCCAGGCCCACGGCGGGCCCTGGTGGCCGTCCGGGGACGCCCCGGACCAGGCTCGGCGACGCCACCGCCGACCGACCAGCGCGACGACGAGGACGATCACGGCGATCCAGAACGCGGGGATGAGCAGCAGCCAGAGGAGGTGGAAGCCCGGCCCGGGACCGCCGGGATGCATGGCGGTCGCGGCGAGCACGATCAGGGAGGTGGACATGGAGGACTCCGTTCGTCGGGCGGACGACCACCGTCGTCCGCATCACGACCCCGAGCCTCCTCCGGATGGTGGCCGAGGGCATCCGACGACGGGACGGATCACCGGACTCCCCCGGGAGTACGACCACCCGGCGCTCAGACGCCGGGACTGACGAGCCCCGTCTCGTAGGCGATGACGACGAGTCGGACCCGGTCGCGCGCCGCGAGCTTCGACATGATGCGCGACACGTGGGTCTTCGCGGTGAGCGGGCTGAGGAACAGCGCCGCTCCGATCTCCTCGTTGGTGAGTCCGCGTCCGACGAGACCCAGCACCTCGCGTTCGCGCTCCGTGAGCCCGGCGATCACGGCGTCGTCGAGCGGCGCGGCGATCGCTCCGGCGACCTGGGTGAGCAGGCGCCTCGTGACCCCGGGCGACAGCAGGGCGTCACCCGACGCGACCACACGGACGGCCCGGATGAGCTCGGCCGGCTCGGTGTCCTTCACGAGGAAGCCGCTCGCGCCCGCCCGGATCGCCTGCGCGACGTACTCGTCGAGTTCGAAGGTGGTGACGACGATGATGCGGGTGGCCTCGAGCGTCGGATCCGCGACGATGGCTTCGGTGGCGGCCAGACCGTCGCCTCCGGGCATCCTGATGTCCATGAGGACCACGTCCGGCTGCTCCCGACGGACGACCACGAGCGCCTCGTCCCCACCGGCCGCCTCACCCACGACCGCGATGTCGGGCTCCGCGTCGAGGAGGGCGCGGAACCCGCCGCGGATGAGTGCCTGGTCGTCGGCGACGACCACGCGGATCATGCGACGCCTCGGACCGGCACCCGGGCCGTGACACGGAAGCCACCGAGCGGACTCCGCCCGGTCTCGAGGGTGCCACCGAGGAGCTCGGCGCGCTCGGTCATGCCGAGGAGGCCGTTGCCGTGCTCCGCGGGTCCGGGTGGGGCACCGACTCCGTCGTCCTCCACGAGCAGGCGGTAGGTGCCGTCGACCTCGACGAGCTCGACGGAGACCCGTCCGGCCTGCGCGTGCCGGAGGACGTTCGTGACGCTCTCCTGCGCGATCCGGTACAGCGCCTGCTGCACGGCCGCGCCGGGCGTGGAGACGAGGCGCTGCTCGAGGACCGCGTCGACGCCCTGGTCTCGGAGGGACTGGACGAGGACGGGCAGTGCCTCGAGATCCGGCCCCGGGCGCCTCGGCGCGCCGGTCGTGGGATCCTGGGCCGCATCGGCACCACGGAGGACGTCGAGGAGGCCGCGGACCTCGTCGAGCGACGCCTTGCTCGACCCCTTGATGTTCGTCAGCGCCTCCCTGGCACGTTCGGGCTGGGTGTCCATGAGGTGCAGCCCCATACCGGCCTGGACGGTGATCTGCGCGAGCGAGTGGGCGACCACGTCGTGCAGCTCACGGGCGATGCGCACGCGCTCCTCCTGAGCGGCGGACGCCCGACGTTCGCCTTGACGCCGGCGATCCGCGTCGAGCTGTTCGCGCCGGGTGCGGAGTCCCTCGGCGAGGAGGACGGCGACGATGACGAGGGCGGTCGTGGCCCCGACGCGGAAGCCCGACACCCTCCAACCGACGGCGAGCGCGATGGTCAGGGCGAGCGCCCACCCGAGTCCCAGCGACGGATAGGTCCAGCCGCGAGCCCCACGGACGATGCCGGACCCCGCGGCGAACGCGAGCGCCACGGCGGGAGGGCCCCAGGTGGGACCCGTCAGCATCGAGGCGCTCGACAACACGGCGACCGCCGCGACCGTCGGCCCGGGCGACCGCCTGGCAGCGAGCAGGCAGAGCACGCCGGCGAGTGCCAGGAGGACGGCCGAGGTACGTGACCACCCCGAGGCACCGGCACCCGGGCCGAAGGAACCGTGGAGGGCGAGCACCGCTGTCGCGGGCACCTGGACGAGGAAGGACACCACCACCGGTGCCCAGAGGCGCCAGACGGGGCGCCCGGGTCGGCGATCGCCCGGCGTCATCCAGGGTGCCGAACCCGTCTCGACCGATGCCATCCCTGCATGCTACTCGCGGGTCGGAGCCGCCGCGTCGCCCGCACGGAGCCTCGCGCCGTACTCCCCGAGGAGTACGACCGTACCGGGATGGGAGGCTCCCGCGGGCCCCGTTGGCGTCGGCCTAGCCGAAGAGGTTGACCGGCTTGACGATGTCGGCGTACACGAGGAGCGCGCTCATGCCGCCGAGGACGATCACCACGCCGAAGGTGAGCGGGATGAGTTTCGCCGCGTCCACCGGCCCAGGATCGCGACGTCGGAAGACCTTTGCGAAGCGGCGACGGATCGCCTCCCAGAGCGCTGCTGCGACGTGCCCGCCGTCGAGGGGTAGCAAGGGGATGAGGTTGAAGACGAAGAGCGCGACGTTGAGCGACCCGAGGATGCCGAACACGGTCGCCGCCTTCGACGCGACGGGGATCTCGTCGAGGCTGACCACCTCGCCGACGACCCGTCCGACGCCCACGACGCTCATCGGCCCGTTGGGGTCGCGCTCACCGGATCCGAATGCTGCCTGCCCGACGTCGATGAGTCGCTGGGGCAGGTTCAGGATGATGTTGGCGGTCCGGGCGATCGTGTCGCCGACGGTCGGCAGGATCGTGGTGACGGGCTGCGCCACCATCTGCTGCTGCGGGGTGATGCCGACGAAACCGACCTCGTGGGTCTTCGCCGAGCCGTCGGCGTTCGTCTCGATCTTGCCGGTCTTGGCGTCGACGACGTCCCGTTCGAGCAGCAACGGCGTCAGGGTGAGGTCGAGTCGCTGCTCACCGCGGGCGACCTCGAGGGCCAACGGCTTGCCCGGCGAATCCTGAACGGCCGCGGAGATCTCGGCGAAGGTGGAGATCGGCGTGCCGTCGATCGAGAGGATCGTGTCACCCGGCTTCAGCCCTGCGGCGGCCGCCGGACCCTGCGGATCCCCCGCTGCACAGCTCTGACGGTCACTCGTGGACGGCAACACGCACTCGTACACCGAGGTCAGCGTGCTGCTCTGCTGGGGGACGCCGAACCCCGACACGGCGACACCGATGAACAGGACGGCGAGGACGAGGTTCATGAACGGGCCGCCGAGCATGACGACGATCCGTTTCCAGACGGGCAGCCGGTAGAAGGTGCGCTCCTCGTCGCCGGCGCCGATCGTGTCGGCACTCGCCTCACGCGCGTCCTGGACCAGCGTGTCGAAGAAGCCGGTGCTGGCGTTCCGGGCGGCACCGCCGGGCTGCTTGGGCGGGAACATGCCGATCATCGAGATGTAGCCGCCGAGCGGGATCATCTTGACGCCGTACTCGGTCTCCCCCTTGCGACGCGACCAGATGGTGCGACCGAAGCCGATCATGTACTGGGTGACCCGCACGCCGAACAGCTTCGCGGGCACGAGGTGACCGACCTCGTGCAGCCCGATGGACACGATGAGGCCCACGAGCACGATCACGATGCCGAGGAGGTAGAGGAGGACGGATTCCACGGCGTAACCCTACTCGCGCGGTCGGGTCACCGGCTGCACGCCGGCTGTACGGCCGCTCGGAAGCTTCCGACGATGAACGGGCAGGTCAGCCGATGCGCTGCTGCGCGCGAGCCCTCGCCCAGCGCTCCGCCTCGGCGAGCGCCTCCCGGGTGAGCTCGCCTTCGGGCGCCTCGTGGTCGTCCACGACCGCGCGGACGGTGTCGAGGATGCCCAGGTATCCCAGCCGACCCGCGTGGAAGGCCGCAACGGCCTCCTCGTTCGCGGCGTTGAACACGGCCGGATAGGTGCGCCCCTGTCCGCCCACGAGTTTGGCCAGTCGCACGGCCGGGAAGGCCTCGTGATCGAGGGGCTCGAACGTCCACTGCTGGGGCGAGGTCCAATCGAGCGGGACGCCGACGCCTCCGACCCGGTTGGGCCAGTCGAGCCCGAGGGAGATGGGGAGCCGCATGTCTGGCGGCGACGCCTGGGCGATGGTGGAACCGTCGATGAACTCGACCATCGAGTGGACGATCGACTGCGGGTGGACCGTCACCTCGATGCGGTCGTACGGGACGTCGAACAGCAGGTGCGCCTCGATCACCTCGAGCCCCTTGTTGACGAGGGTCGCCGAGTTCGTCGTGACGACGAGACCCATGTCCCAGGTGGGGTGGGCGAGCGCCTCAGCCGGCGTGACGCCGACGAGCGATGCGCGGTCCCGTCCGCGGAACGGTCCTCCCGAGGCGGTCAGGACGAGCCGCCGCACCTCGGTCGCGGTGCCGGAACGGAGGGCCTGGGCGATCGCGGAATGCTCGGAGTCGACTGGCACGATCTGGCCGGGTGCCGCGATCCGCCGCACGAGGTCGCCACCGACGATGAGCGACTCCTTGTTCGCGAGCGCGAGCGTCCGGCCCGTCTCGAGCGCCGCGAGGGTCGGGCCGAGCCCGATGGAGCCCGTGATGCCGTTCAGCACCACATCGGCGTCGACACTGCGGATGAGCCGCTCGGCGTCGGCCGCGCCCAGGGCCGTGTCGTCGACGTGGAAGGCGGCGGCCTGCTCGGCGAGCAACTCGGCGTTCGAGCCGGCCGTCAGGCCGACGATCTCGAAGCGGTCGCGGTCACCCCGGATGACGTCGAGTGCCTGCGTGCCGATCGAGCCGGTTGATCCGAGGATGATGACGCGTCTCACGGCGGTCAGTCTACGTCGGCGACCGAGTCGGCCGCTCAGCCCGCGGCGGGAGCCGTGGTGCTGCTCGCATCGAGGATGTCGATGACGAACACGATGGTGTCGTCGGCCTCGATACCCGCCTGGCTGTTGCCGCCACTCGGTCCGTACCCGAGGTCGGGCGGGATGACGGCGATGACCTGCGAACCGATGTGCTGGCCGGCGATGGCGCTCGAGAAGCCCTTCACCACGGCGGACAGCTGGAAGTTGGTCGGCCCGTTGCCCCAGCTCTCGTCGAAGACCTCGCCGGTCCGCCAGTTCACACCCTGGTAGTTGATGATGACCTCGGCGTCGGGCTGCACCACCGCGCCGTCGCCCTGCTTGAGCACCGCGACCTGGAGATCGGCCGGAGCGGGCTCCTCGGGGATGGTGACCGTGGGTCGTCCGGCGGTGTCGAGCTCGACCGCAGGCATCCCGGCGACGGGCTCCTGCGGGACGCCGTCCGCCTTGGCGTCGCTGTGCACCGTGCTGAGGACGTCGGCCACGACGACGAGCGGCTGGTCGGCCTGGACCGTGCCGTCGCTCGACCCCGCGGATCCGAACCCGTCGCCCGCCGTGACGAAGGCCGCGACGCGGGATCCGACCGTCGTGCACTCGACGGCTCGCACGAGGCCCTTCAGGTACTTCTGATCATTGACGACGATCGCCGTGGCCGGGCTGGCGCCGTAGGCGGTCTGCGCGACGATCGACCCGGTCACGGCGTTGTAGATGGACATCTCGACGAACGTCGTGTCGCCGGGATCGACCCGCTCGCCGTCGCCCTTCGCCACGATCGTGCGTTCTGTGGTGTCCGCGGAGAGCGTGCCCTTGGCGAAGGTGACCTCGGGGATCGAGCCGAAGTCACCGCTCACGTTGATCGCCTTGGACGCCTTGCCTGCGCTCGTGTCGGCGCACTCCCCCGGGCTGGCCAGCGCCTGCGACTGCGACGTCGCCGAACTGCACGCGGTCAGCGACACGAGGGACGCGATGACGGCCAGAAGGCAGAGGCTCTTGCGCACAGGGGAACTTTCGGTCGTTGCTGAGGGGTCGGTCCAGTCTCACCCACCAGGCTCCATGCTGGCTGACAGCGCGCCGAACATCCTCGGTGCACCGGCGCGCGTCAGTATGCCGGGTCGCGCATGCGTCGGCGGGTACAGTCGTGCGCATGGCCGATGAGGAGCAGACGCAGCGACGCGCCCAGGAACCTTCCGACCAGGCCACCGTCGAGCCGACGACGGACGACACGGTGGCCACGCCCTCGAAACCCGGTGTCGTCTACTACTTCGGACGAGCCGTCCTGAACACGACGGCGAAGCTGCTCTACCGCCCGAAGATCATCGGCCGGAAGAACGTCCCGAAGCGTGGGCCGGTCATCCTGGCGAGCAACCACCTCTCGTTCATCGACAGCATCGCGATCCCCATCAGCGCCCCACGCCGGGTGCAGTTCCTGGCGAAGTCCGACTACTTCACCGGACGCGGCCTGAAGGGCTGGGTCTCGCGCACGTTCTTCACCTCGATCGGCGCTGTCGGGGTCGAACGTGGTGTCGGGCAGGCAGCGCAGGAAGCCCTCGACCAGGGACGCCGGATCCTCGAGAGCGGGGAGGCCTTCGCCATCTACCCCGAGGGCACCCGGTCGCTCGACGGACGGTTGTACCGCGGCAGGACCGGTGTCGCCTGGCTGGCACTCACCACGGGTGCGAGGGTCGTCCCGGTCGGCCTCATCGGCACCGACGACCTCATGCCGGTGGGCACGACGATCCCGAAGTTCAAACCGGTCACGGTGATCTTCGGTGAACCCATCGACGTGAGCCACCATGGACCTGCGACCTCAGGACGCGCCAGACGCAAGGCGACGGACGAGATCATGGCGGCGATCCACGCCCTCACCGGCCAGGAGCTCGCGAACGCCTACAACGAGTCGCCGCCCGCCGACACCGTCGAGCGCATCAAGCGCGCCTTGCGCCCCGAGCGCCTCTGAGCCGCGGCGTCGGTCCACTCCTCAGGTGGTCGTCGCGACCACGATCGTCGGCTCATGACGGACCGGGAAGTTCACCGAATTGGCGATGAAGCACAGCTCGCTCGCGCGGGCGTGCCCGGCTCGCGCCGCCTCGACCATCGATGCATCGGCGACCGTGACCTGCGGACGCAGGACCACCTCCGTGAACGCACCGCTCCCCGCGCCGTCCTCGACCATGGTCCCGACGGCGTCGTCCGTGTAGGCCGTCACCACGACACCGAGGGTCACGGCGACGTGCAGGTAGGACAGCAGATGGCACTGCGCGAGGGCCGCCAGGAGCAGCTCCTCAGGGTTCCACCGACCCGGGTCGCCGCGGAACGGTTTGTCGGCCGAGCCCTCGAGGTCGTGCTTCCCGGCGGCCGTCACCGTGAGCTCCCGGGAGTAGTCCCGGTACCCGCTCGTGCCCGTCCCGAGGTCCCCGTCCCAGCGGACGCCGATGGTGTAGTCGTGGTGGCCCGTGATCATGCCACCAGTATCCCACTGGCCTCTCCACCGCGGCCCGCGTTCGCGGCCCCGCTGTCGGGAGGTCGCGCTACGCTGGAGGACTATGACTGACACGCTCGACACCACGGACCAGACGACCGCCTCCGCCCCCAGCGTGACGCAGGAGCGTCGCATCGTGACGGCCGTCCCGGGCCCGCGCTCACAGGCGCTGCACGCCCGCCGGACCGCAGTCGTGTCCGATGGCGTGTCGAGTGTCCTCCCGGTGTACATCGAGCGCGCGCACGGCGCCATCGTCGTCGACGTCGACGGCAACCAGTTCATCGACCTCGGTGCCGGCATCGGCGTCACCACCATCGGCCACACGGAGTCCTCCGTGGTCGGCGCCGTCCAGGACCAGGCGGCCGACGTCCTGCACACCCTGTTCACGATCACCCCCTACGAGGAGTACGTGCGCGTCGCGGAGCTCCTCGCCGAGCACACTCCGGGCGACTTCGCGAAGAAGTCGGTGCTCGTGAACTCGGGCGCCGAGGCGGTCGAGAACGGCGTGAAGATCGCCCGCAAGTACACCGGTCGGCGGGCTGTCGCGGTGCTCGACCACGGCTACCACGGTCGCACCAACCTGACCATGGCGATGAACTACAAGGCCGCCCCGTACGCGACCGGCTACGGCCCGTTCGCCGGCGACGTCTACCACGCCCCCAACTCCTACCCCTACCACGACGGCCTGTCCGGAGCGGCGGCTGCTGCCCGCACCATCGCCTACCTCGAGAAGCGCATCGGCGCCACCGACCTCGCGTGCCTCGTGGTCGAGCCGATCCAGGGCGAGGGCGGCTTCGTCGTCCCCGCGGAGGGCTACCTCCCCGCGCTCCAGGAGTGGTGCACGGCCAACGGCGTCGTGTTCATCGCCGACGAGATCCAGAGCGGCATGGCGCGCACCGGCGAGTACTTCGCGAGCTCGCACTTCGGCCTCGTCCCCGACCTCGTGCTGAGCGCGAAGGGCATCGCCGGCGGTCTGCCGCTCGCGGCGGTCACGGGGCGTGCCGAGATCATGGACGCGAGCCAGCCCGGCGGCCTCGGCGGCACCTTCGGTGGCAACCCCGTCGCGTGTGCCGCGTCGGTCGCGGTCTTCGAGTCGATCGAGTCCCGTGGCCTGCTGGCCGAAGCGGATCGCATCGGCGCCACCCTGACGGCGGCGCTGCTCGAACTCCAGGGCAAGTACGACATCATCGGCGACGTCCGCGGCATCGGTGCGATGATCGCGATGGAACTCGTCCAGCCGGGTACCGCCTCGACGACGAAGGAGCCCAACCCGGCCGCCGTCAGCGCCATCGCCGCAGCCGCCGCGCAGCAGGGCGTGCTCGTCCTCACCGCCGGCACCTACGGCAACGTCCTCCGCTTCCTCCCGAGCCTCGCGGTCTCCGACGAGCTCATCGCCGACGCGATGACGGTCATCGATCAGGCGCTCGCAGCACTGTGAGCACGGCGGTCCCCCAGACCTTCGGTGTCTCGGACGCGGTGGAGTTGGCCGTCGTCGAGCGCAGCGGCTTCATCGAGTCACGACACGCCGGGTCGGCGATCGTCCTCGGGCCGGACGGCGAAGTGCTCGCGAGTCTCGGAGCACCGGACGCACCGGTCTTCCCCCGTTCGTGCCTCAAGCCCTTCCAGGCCATCACGATCATGAACGCCGGGGTGTCCCTCGAGGGCGCTCAGGCCGTGCTCGCCACCGCGAGCCATGCGGGGACCCGGAAGCACGTCCAGGTCGTCCGCAGCATGCTCGGCCGGGCCCGGATCGAAGACTCGGCGTTGCAGTGCCCGGCCGATTGGCCCGGTGATCGCGTATCCCGCGACGAGCTGGTCCGGGACGGCCTCGGCACGAGCCCCCTGTACATGAACTGCTCCGGGAAGCACGCGGCTATGCTGCTCGCCTGCGCGCAGAACGGGTGGGACCAGGCGACGTACCTCGAGCCCGACCACCCGTTGCAGCTCGCCGTCCGCGACACCGTCGAGCGCTTCACCGGCGAGAAGCCCGCCGCCAGCGGGGTCGACGGCTGCGGGGCGCCGGTCTACGCGATCTCCCTGACCGGACTCGCACGCGGCATCGGACGCGTCGTCAACTCCTCCCCCACCTCGCCGTTCGCCCTGTACCGGAATGCCGGCCTGCTCACGGCGGCGGTGCTCGCCAACGGCTGGGCACTCGACGGACCAGGGCGGGCGAACACGCTCGTCATCGAGCGCCTCGGCCTGTTCGCGAAGCTCGGGGCGGAAGGCGTGATGGTCATGTCGGCACCCGGCGGCGCGACCGTCGCGCTGAAGGTCCTCGACGGCTCGCTCCGGGCCTCGACGATCGTCGCCCTCCGGCTGCTCGTCTCGGTCGGAGCGCTCGATGCGGCCGCCGTCGACGCCCTCGAACCGGAACTCGACCTGGCCATCCACGGTGGAGCCGCCGTCGTCGGGCGGATCGCCGTCACCGCGGTCTGACCACCCGGCCGACAGCCTCAGTGCCTTCGGGTCAGGAACCGAGCAGGTCCACACGCATCGCCTCCTGTCCGGCTCGCCACCACCAGGCACGGCCGCTCGCGTAGCCGAGGAGCGGTGGGAGTTCACGGCTCCTGGTCACCTGTCGGAAGTCGGCGGCGGAGCAGCCGTGGACCACCAGGTCGGCACCGGCGGTGCTCGGCGGAAGGTCTCGCCCGACGACCAACCGGCCCGACAGCCACGTCTCGGGGTCGACGAGGACGACGATCGCGGCGTCGTCCTCCAGGACGTCGCTCTCGATGCCCGCGACGCCCGCGAGCGGTGCGGACGGGAACAGGTGCGCCGCCGGTTCGATGAGCCGCACGCGTTGCTCCGTACCGGTCGAGCGCTGCAGCATCGCCCGGACCGCTCCGGTCGCGCGCGTGACGATGACGGTCGCGCGTGCCGGGCTCGGCCGCCAGCGGTGGACCCCGGGCGCCGAGGACGGAGACGCCGAAGACGGTGGAGCGAGCGCGATCTGCACTTCCGTGTCCTGCCAGTGCGCGCGGCCGGCGGGTCGGCGTGGATCGAAGCAGGAGGCGGGTGCGCCGGCGACGAGATGATCCTGCCGATCGGCGAGGCGGAGGACGAGCGTGCTGCGCAGCTGAGCCGAGAACCGGTGGACCACACCGCCGAGCCGGGAGGCGGCGAGGACGACGCTGATCCCGCGGCGGCCGCCGTCTCGAAGCAGGCCCAGCAGTGCGTCGCGGAGGGCGGCGCCGTGCTCGTCCCCGGCGGTGGCGAGGAGCGACTCCACGTCGTCGACGAGGAGGAGGGTGCGCTCGGTCGGGCGGAGCGGATCCGACAGCGCCATGACGGTGTCCCAGGCCTGCTCGGCATCCTGGCCGACGCGCTCCACGCGGAAGCGATCGCGCGCGCCGACCTCGAGCGTGTCCAGCAGGGTCGTTCGACCGGAACGTCCGGTGCCGAGCACCAGCAGCGAGCCGTCGTGCTCCGGACACCACACCGCGGGGCGTTGCGCCTGCTCCTCGGGGAGGTCCGCGAGGCCGAACACGATGCCCTCCCCGGGAGGACAGTCGACACCGGTGCTCTCCGAGCCTCCGGCACGTCCCGCCTCGATCGCCGAGACGGCACCCAAGGCCAGGCGTGCCGGCAGGGGGTCGAGCCATGGTCGCCGAGGTGCAGGCGCGTCGCGCCACCGCTCACGCACCGCGAGGACGTCGTCGGACGACGTGACCGCGGATTGGAACACGAGTCGTCGGTCGCCGTTCCAGACGATGCAGCGGCCCGGTGTTCCGGCCGGGATCGCAGCTGCATCGGGCACACCGAGGATCGCGGCGCTGTCGGGGCGCGAGGTGACCCGGAGCGAGAGACGGAGCGTGCAGTTCGCGAGGATGGCATCGGCGGCGACCGCCGCCGGACGCTGACTGCAGAGGATCAGGTGCAGGCCGAGCGATCTCCCGCGGGCCGCGAGGTCTGCGAACACCTGATGGAGGTGCGGGCTGGCGTCGAGCAGCGCCTGGAACTCGTCGACGACGACGACGAGCCGTGCCGGGCGATGCTCCGGCAGAAGCACGGGGTCGAGCAGGTGCCGCGCCCCGTGTCCGGCGAGCACACGCTCGCGGTGGCGGAGCTCGGCACGCAGACTCGACACGACCCGGTCCGCCGCTCCCGGTTCGAGGTCGGTCACCATCCCGACCACGTGCGGCAGGGCTTCCACCGCTTGGAAGGAGGCGCCGCCCTTGCAGTCGACGAGGAGCAGGGAGAGCTCCTGCGGCGAGCACTGCGCGGCGAGAGCCGTGATCCAGGTGATGAGCAGCTCGCTCTTCCCGCTCCCGGTCGTGCCGCCGACCAGCGCATGGGGCCCGTCCGCCCCGAGGTCCAGCAGCTGCACGCCCTCGACGCCGGTGCCGACGGCGACCCGGAGCGCATCCGGCCGCCAGTCGGATCCCGCCGGCGGGCGACGGCCCCGCACCGGATGCACCTGCGCGAAGGCGACGTCGGTCGGCAGACTCGAGAGGGCCGGGGACTCCCCCGTCGTGAGTGCGGCTGCGGTGAGCGCCCCGACGACGTGCTCCGCCTCGGCTTCCGCGAGCAGGGTCGGCGACACCGACACGGACGAGGAGGCGCCGGTCCCGTCGGCGAGGACGGTCTGCCCGTCGGCGCCGAGCACGAGCAGGTGTCGGCAGCGGGTGGGGATGAGCTCGACGGTGTCGGACAGGGCGACGAGCACACCGCCGGTCGGTGGGCGTCCTCCCGAGCGCCCCGCGGTGGCCCCGACCGCTTCCCAACGCTCGACGACCGAGACGAGGGTCGTCGGGTCCGCCGCACCCCCGTCGCGCACCGGCTCCACCGGGTCCGAGACCGCGCGGTGCGGGAGGTCCTCCAGGAATGCCCACGTGCGGTCGTCGGGAGCCGCGGGGTCCCCGGAGAACTGCGCTGCCTGCGGCGGGAACTGTCGGGCGAGCTGCAGGAGGACGCTGCGTGCCACCGCGCGCGCGAACACCTTGCCACCGACGATGCCGATCCCCTCGACCGCGTCGACCACGACCGGCGCCTCGGACAGCCGTGCCGCCCACGCCCACCGGTCGTCGTCGGCCCCGGCATCCACCCGGACGGCACTCTTCGTCTCCCCTCGCCCGATGCAGACGAGCGTGCGGCGGGCCTCCGGCACCCGCCACCTGGCGCGATCAGGTCCGTCGAGGACGTCGAGGAGCCGACCGGCAGGGTGGAGTGCTCGCAGTTCCTCGCGTTCCTCGGCATGCGCTCGCGCGACGTCCTGTTCCAGCTCCTGCGTCGCAGCGTCGTACGCCGCACGCGCCCGTCGTCCGCGCCGCCGTCTGGTCCAGCGTGCGTCGATGTAGCCGGCGACGGCGATGAGGGGCCCGAGCGCGGCGAAGACGAGGGTCACGGGTGAGCCGGTGATCGCGAACAGGGCGACCGACCCGACGACCGGGGCGAGACTTGCGAGGATCGGGAGCGACCCGGTGGGCGGCTCTGCCGGCGGGCTGGGGGCACGGAGGCGGGCCGACGTCGTCGCGGGCCGGTGCGAGTTGGTCGCGGAGGGCGTCACGTCCGAAGGGCTCATGGCTCCAGTGGAGCACCCAGCGGCCCTGACCGGCTGACGGGACGGTCCGACCGGGCGCGAAGCCCGCGCGAGCAGCGGCTGTGGAGCGGGCTCAGGAGGAGGGCTGCTCGACGCTCTCGTCCACGGCCTCGTCGACCGCCGCGATATCGAGCACGATGACCGAGACGTTGTCGCGTCCGCCGTTGTCGAGGGCGGCACGTAGGAGGAGTTCGGCCGCGTCGACCGGCGTGGCCCCCTCCGTCAGGAAGTACCAGATCCCGTGGTCGGTGAGTTCCTTCGTGAGCCCGTCCGAGCAGACGAGCCATCGGGCACCGGTCTCGATCGGGAAGAGCTCGACGTCAGGTACGGGGTCGTCCGACGGACCGACGGCCCGGGTGATCATGTTGCTGTTCGGGTGGAACTCCGCCTCCTCCGGGCTGATCGCCCCTGCGCGGATCAGCTCCTGGACGATCGAGTGGTCCTCGGTGACCTGGACCAGCTCGCCCTCCTGCAGGCGGTACACCCGGGAGTCGCCGATGTTGAAGACCGCGACGCGACCCTCGCCCTCGTCCGCCGTCAACACGACACCGGTGACGGTCGTACCCATGCCGAGTTCGCCCTCCTCCGCGGTGTCGATCATGTCCGCGACGGCCATGCGCAGCGCGTCGACGAGGCCGTCGACGGTGAGGATCTCGGCTCCCTCGGTGGCCTTGGTCAGGCGGTGCGCGACCGCCGCACTCGCGACCTCGCCGGCGGAGTGCCCACCCATGCCGTCGGCCACGGCGAACACGGGAGGGAGCGCCACGAAGGCGTCCTCGTTCAATTCGCGCCGCTTGCCGACATCGGTCATGCCGGCCCACGCGAGTGAGACTCGACGCCCGCCGGGCAGCGTGACGGTCCGTTGCCCGTGCTCGGTCACGTCTGCTCCTCTAATACGGCTGGCGGTGGCTGATGCACCCTCGACGATAGTACGGTACCGGCCGACCGCAGGACCGCCCCACCCGGCTCGGCGGATTCCGTCCGGGGATCGGCGACGACGGATCCGGACGCCGGGATCGGTCGGCCCTGCGGATCCGCTTGCCGCGACCCGTCTGCGCTGTCATGATCGACGCATGACACGAGCGAGCTCCGATGCACCGGCGAAGGCGGCGCCGCCCGACGACACGTCGAAGGCGATCATCGAGCAGCTCCAGACCGACGGACGTCGCTCCTACGCCGAGATCGGGAAGGCCGTCGGGCTCAGTGAGGCCGCCGTACGGCAACGGGTGCAGAAACTCACGGAGTCCGGCGTCATCCAGATCGTCGCGGTGACCGACCCGATGCAGCTGGGCTTCACCCGGCAGGCGATGATCGGTGTCCGTGTGACCGGTGACACGCGAGTGGTCGCGGACCGCCTGTCCGCGTTGTCCGCCGTCGACTACGTCGTCCTGACCGCCGGCTCCTTCGATCTGCTGGTCGAAGTGGTCTGCGAGGACGACGAGGAACTGATCGCGCTGCTCAACGACGAGATCCGCACCGTCGACGGCGTCTCCGGAACCGAGACCTTCGTCTATCTGCGCCTGCACAAGCAGCTCTACGACTGGGGCACCCGCTAGGGGGATTCTCCCGCGCCAGCGCAAGCCGTCCCTCGTATCACGCTCCGCCACCCCCCGACAGAGGTACGCTCGACCCATGCCCGCGAAGCCGACCGGAGAACGGACTCCCCCGTCCGGCCCGTCGACGTCGGGTGACACCGCCTCGGCACCGGGTCGCTCGGACACCGGCCCCACGAGAACGGGCCCGCACGCGGTCGAGGTCCCCCGACGCGTCGGCCGGATGACCGGCTACAGTGCCTTCCCACAGCTGCTCTTCGGCCTCGCGGTCGTCGCGATCCTGTTCGCCACGCTCCTGTTCCAAGGCGTCGACGAGAACTCGGTCCTGTTCTACGTCGGCGTGATCCTGGCGTTCATCGCCACGGCACTCGCACCGATCGTGCCCTGGCACCAGGCACCGCGCCTGCTCATCGTGCTTCCCATCCTCGACATCATCGCCATCGCACTCATCCGGCAGGGCGAGCCACTGATCGGTGCGGGCCTCCTCTGGGTCTTCCCGACCATCTGGATGGCGACGGCCTTCGGCCTCGCCGGCGCCGTCACCGCCATCGTGCTCGTGTGCACGTCGAGCTGGTCCACCCTGGCGATGACACCGGGGCAGATCACGATCGCCAACCTGCCGGCGCTCGTCATCCTGCCGACGGTCCTCGCGTTCGTCGCCGTCTCCACCGCGATGACGGCGAAGCGGACGGAGGCGCAGCGCGTGCTGCTGAACAAGCAGGCCGGCCAGCTCGAGACCGCCCTGGGTCGCGCGCAAGACCAGGAGAGCCGCCTCGCGGAGATCCTGAACGCCGTGAACTTCGGCGTCGTCCGCTTCGACCGCATCGGAGCCAGAGCGATGGTGAACCGGTTCCAGACGCGGCTGCAGGACGAGGTCGGCGAGCTGTCCGACGTCAATCCTGCACTCCCGGTGTGGGCCGAGGACGGACTGACCCTCCTCCAGCCGCAGGACAAGCCGTACATCCGCGCACGTCGTGGTGAGGAGTTCGAGAACCTCACGGTGTGGCTCGGCGCCCCCGGCACCGAGCGGATCGCCCTCGCCCTCACCTCCCGCCGCCTCTACGACCACGAAGGCGGATACGACGGCACGGTGCTCGTCTCGCGCAACGTCACGAGCGAGATCAACGCGATCCGCGCCAGGGACGACCTGGTCGCCTCCGTCTCGCACGAACTCCGGACGCCGCTGACGTCCATCCTCGGCTACCTCGACCTCGCCCTCGACGACCCCGGGCTCCCCCCGCGGGTCGCGAAGCAGCTCACGATCGCCCAGACGAACGGCGATCGACTCCTCGAACTCATCGCGGACATCCTCGCCGCCTCGCGCGACGTGAACCGGACCATGGTGCTCGAACGCTCCGAGTGCGAGCTCCGGGAGATCGTCGACCGGTCGGTCGAGTCGTTGGCGCACCTGGCCGCCGAACGGAGCATCAGCATCGTGCGCCACGACGAGGAGACCGTGCCGCTCTTCGCCGACCCGTTCCGCCTCCGGCAGGTCGTCGACAATCTGCTCTCGAACGGCATCAAGTACAACCGCGACGGCGGGGAGCTGAGCGTCGGCGTCACCGCGGAGGGCGACACCGCCTGGGTCATCGTGCGCGACACCGGCATCGGCATCTCCGAGGAGGATCAGCCGAAGCTCTTCGAGCGGTTCTTCCGCTCCGACCTCGTCCGCAACTCCACGGTGCACGGCAGCGGTCTCGGCCTCGCGATCAGTCGGGACATCGTCCGCTTGCACGGCGGCGACCTCACCGTCCACAGCGTGCTCGGTGAGGGCACGACCGCGGTGGTCCGTATTCCGAGAGGCGGCACCGAATGACCTTCGACAGCGAGACCGTCGCGGTGATCAACGCGCTCGTGATCTTCGTCTGCGGCGCCACGTTCATCGTCAACACCTTCATGCGGAAGGACGACGCGAGCGGGCGGGTGTGGTCCGTGTCCTACATGGCCGGGATGTTCACCAGCTTCTCCTACGTCGTCAGCGCGCTCAGCCAGGAGGCCTGGTGGGCGACCGCCGCCGGGAACGGTGGCTATGTGCTGAGCATCGCCGCCCTGTGGTCCGGCGCACGGCTCTTCAACGGCAAATCGAGTCTGCTCTGGGTCTCGCTCGTCGGAACGGCGGTCACGATCGTCGCCGCGCTCGCTGCCGGGCCCTCGGGAGGCCCCTGGGCGGGCGCGCCTGCGACGTTCCTGTGCATCGCCCTGTTCGCGGGCCTCGGCACCGCGGAGACGCTCGTCGGCGCGATGCGGGACAACCCGACCACCCGTGGCTTCACCATCGTGCTCGGCATCGCGTCCCTGTTCTTCGCAGCCCGGCTGATCACACTCCTCGTGGAGGGGCCGGACGGTGCGTTGTTCACGACGCTCTTCGGGACCGTGGCCGCCTCGCTGCTGCTGATCGCGCTCCTGATCGTCGCGACCGTGGTGCTCTCCGTACTGCGTGCGGAGCGGGCCGCGCCGGCGAGCCGACGGCACGGGAGCATCGTCGCGTACACGGGTGACGACGTCCTCCTCCAGGAGTCCTTCGTCCGCATCGTCGAGGACTGGCTGGAGCGGGCCAACTTCCACGACGAGCAGCTCGCGATCCTCCACGTCCGACTCGACGACCTCGATGAGATGACGACGGCGTTCGGAGCGGCGTTCAGCAGTGAGGTCGCCGAGGGGTTCATCTCCTCGGTCCGTCGATACGGTCCGACGCTCTCCGACATCGGCGAGGACGGCGCCGGGTGTCTCCTGATCGCGACCCCCGCGGTGGATGCCGACGTCGCGCTCCAGGCGGCCAAGAGCATCCAGGACGGTCTGCTCGACCACCCCGTCGAGACCACACCGCGCCTGCGCCCGACGGCGAGCATCGGGATCGCGTTGACCGACTACCTCGGATACGACGTCGCCGTCCTCACGCGCGCCGCCGGCGACGCCAGCCTGCGTGCCGCGGCAGCCGGCGGGAACCGCGCGGTCCTCGCCTCATCGTCGCCGACGGGCCGCTGACGGCTCCGCGGGACTTCGGTCAGCCGCGCGGGGCGATCGCGATCGTGAGGGTGTCCACCGCAGTCTGCTTCGCATACTCGGCGGACGTCGGCGTCGCCTGCACCAGCAGCTCGTAGGTGATCGTCAAGGTGACGCCGGTCGCCGCGCTGTCCACCTCGGGCAGGACGAACGTCTGGCTGTAGCTGTACGGCGCCTTGATGAGATATCCCGGCGCCACCGTCGACTGGTCGGTGAACGGCGCAGGCGACTCCAGCTGCCCCTTCGGCCCGTGGACCGTCGTGGTCAGCGTCACACGCGACAGGTAGAGCGCCTGGAGGTCGTCGGGGTTGAGCACGCCGCTGAGCGAGAAGCTCACGGGCTTGTTGACGTCGGCGGTCCACGCGTCCATCGACAGGGTGGACCAGTAGTCGACCGTGAGGGTCGCCGCTCCGGCGGTCAGCGTGTGCTTGGCGCTGCCGCTCGCGAGCTCGTTCGTGATGGCGCTGACCGTGGGCCTCGGCGTCTTCGAGGCGCTCGGCGAGGTCGTGGGCTGCGCACCCGGTTCCTCCCAGGGCGGCGTACCGCACGCGCTCAGACCGAGGACGAGCACGGCGGCGGTCGCAGCCTGGAGCACGTGCTGCACGCGCCGGTTCCGGGCCGGGCTGGGGTGGATCGACATGAGACTCCTGACGGGTTTCGGAGGGATGATCGAGTGGTCCTCGCGGGTCCGCATGACCCACGAACTGGGGCCAGGGCGAATCTTGAGGAAATCCTGAGGCGACGCTATCGCATTCACGCGCGAAAGCCGCGCCGAACGCGGCAGAGTTGCAACTGCAGCGCGACCCGCTGCACTCGACCCTCTCGGAACAGGACCCCTGATGTCAGATCTCGAAGCGCGACCGGACAACGCTCGGCCCAACGTCCAGCAGCCTGACCCTCGGTACATTCAGACGCAGCCGCTTCTCGCACCCGAACTTGAAGCGTATGCCAACGAGTTCATCGACTCGGTCAACTCGCTCCCCGAGTACCGCGCGACCATCGGGTGCATCATCCCCGCCTACAACGAGGAGGAGTCGCTGCCGGCCGTGCTCGCGTCCCTCCTCGAGCAGACGCGGATGCCCGATGTGATCCACGTGGTCATCAACAACACCACGGACCGGTCGGTCGACGTCGCCGCGCCCTACGCCGGCCCGCACTCCCGCGTCGACGAGGACGGCTACGAGCAGTTCACCGAGGTGTTCATCCACGACATCGGGAAGAACCCCGACAAGAAGGTGGGCGCGCTCAACTACGGCTTCACGCTCGTCGAGGGCTACGACTACCTGCTCGGCGTCGACGGTGACACGGTCGCCGACCCGACCGCGATCGAGTCGCTCGAAGCCGAGATCGTCTCGGACAGTCGCATCGGCGGCATCTCCGCGATCTTCTCGATCGACGACGAGCCGTTCAAGAAGCAGATCGTCCCGGCGTTCCTCATCGCCGGCCAGCGCACGCAGTTCGCCGCGTTCAACATGCAGAACATGCTCCGGGGCCGCAACATGGCCGTGCTCGGCGGACAGTACTCGATCTTCTCCGTCCAGGCGCTGCGCGACGCCATGGAGCAGAACCACCAGTCCACCCCGTGGGTCAAGGACTCCGAGGTGGAGGACTCGCTCCTGTCGCTGCAGATCAAGAGCGCGGGCTACCTCACGAAGATCAGCGCCCGCGCCCGTGCCGACGTCGGTGGCATGACCACCGTCCGCTCGCTCGACGCCCAGCAGGTCAAGTGGAACTACGGCGCGATCGAGCTCATGTGGCCCGGCCAGCGCGGCGACACCAAGGGACAGCCGTTCCACCCGAACCTCCGACTGCGGTGGCTCGAGAACGCGGAGATGCTCCTCAACATGGTCACGCGCATCCTCTTCGTCGTGCTGCTCGCCGGCTCGCTGTCGATCCACGCCTTCGTGTTCAGCCCGGTGTGGCTCATCCCACCGCTGATCGCGATCCTCCTCAACCTGCGTATCGCGCTCTCGATGAAGAAGCGGAACGTGCGCGACATCCTCTTCGCGGTCCTCGTCTTCCCGGCCGAGTTCTACATGTGGATCCGCATGGGGCACTTCATCCGAGCCTGGTCGAAGTTCGCGTCGAACAAGAAGGTCGACAACTGGGCCGAGCAGGCGAAGGCCGAGCGAGGCTCGGGCAACGCGCACCTCGCGCCGCTCCTGTTCGTCCTCGCCGCCATCATCGCCATCGTCGCCGCCTGGACCCAGCTCTCCCCCGTCGTCCAGTCCACGATCCTCTGGGCGGGCTGGCCGGTCCTCGGCGTCATCACCGTGCTCCAGACGCTCAGCATGTTCGGCAAGCTCATCCGTCGTCAGCGCGGCTACCGGGTGTGACCTCCCCCGACCCGGGCACGGTCGACGCCGACGAACTGCGCAGGTTGCTCCGAGAACTCTCGGGCGACCTGCGCAGTCGTCGTCGCTTCGTCCAGACCTACGTCGAGATGTGGCCCGTCCGTCTGGCGCGTCTGCGAGCGGCTCTCGACGCCGACGACGCCGACGAGGCCAAGGTCGTGCTCCTGAGCATCCGCTCCTCCAGCGTCATGCTCGGCGTGATCGGGGTGTCCGGACTCGCGAGTGCCGGGCTCCGGGCGATCGAGCTGGGGCAGTTCGAACGCGCGCGCGAGATCCACGGCGCCCTCGACGAGGTCGGCCGTCGGAGCTGCGACCGGCTGCTCGAACTCGACGCGGCGGACGCGGCGGAATCCTGAGCTCCGGCCACCCGGCGTCGTTCGTCGCCGGTGAGCCTGCGTCGCGGTCGGGACCGCGGCGTTCTCAGTCGTCGGAGGTCATGCGGTAGCCGACGCCGCGCACCGTCTCGATGAACCGCGGCGCGACCGTGCTGTCCGCGAGCTTCCGTCGCAGGTTGGCGAGATGCACCTCGATCGCACGCTTGTCGGCTTCGCTGACGTAGTAGGCCGTGATGTAACTCTCGCCACGGAGCATGAGCGCGAGATCAGCCTTGCTGCGCACCCGACGACGGGACTCCATGAGTGCCTGCAACAGGTCGAACTCGCTCCGGGTGAGGTCCACTTCGGTGCCGTCGACCTCGACGATGCGGGTCGCCGAGCTGAGCTTCAGACCGCGGTGGACGAGCCACCCCTCGCCGTCGTCAGGCGCCGCGGCGGCCGGTTGCATGATGATCGGGACGACCGACTGACCGACGGGCGCGACATGACGCGCGACGTTCTCGTGCACGATCGTGGGGTCGGGCGACGACATCTGCTGCTGCAGCGGCGGCGTGGCGACCTGGGCCGGCGCGGCCGGAGCGGCTGCAGCCGGCGCCACCGCGGTCGGAGCCGGTTGTGCCGGTGCCACAGCGGCGACGGCCGGAGCATCCCCGTTCGCGCGAGGCCGACGGAGCATCGCCTCGATGCGGGCACGGAGCTCGCGCGGACGGAACGGCTTCGTCATGTAGTCGTCGGCGCCGGAGTCGAGGCCCTGCAGGGTGTCGATCTCGTCGCCGCGCGCGGTGAGCATGACGATGTAGGTGGAACTGATGGCGCGGATGCGCTTGGCAGCCTCGAACCCGTCGATACCCGGCATGCTGACGTCGAGGGTCGTGACGAGGGGGTTGTGCGTCCGGACCGCCTCCACTCCGTCGAGACCGTTCGCTGCGGACACCGTCTCGAAGCCGGCCTGCTCCAGGACGGTCTCGAGCAGTTGGCGGATGTCCGCGTCGTCTTCGATGACGACCGCGGTACGACGTTCGCTCAGCTCTTCGGTCACGATGCCCCTACCCGTTCCACCCGTCAGCGACGTGCCGGATGTGGCCGGTCCCGACTCACCACGCGCTGAATCCCTTGGCCAGTTGCACGGCCTGCTCCGGCCACCATACCCCAGCAAGGGGGCCACCGTTGCACGCTCCGTCGCTCTCTCCGGGGGCTTTCACCCAGAGGTTCGCGTCGAGGTGTTCGGCCTGCGCGGTGAGGGGCTGTTGTCCCACCGTCCGGCCTGACGGATTGCACCACTCGCCGTTCGAGCCGCTGCCGTTCCGAGAGGTGTCGATCACGTAATGGGCGCCGTCGAGGAGGCCGCTCAGCTCCTCCGCATAGGCGATCTCGTCCTCGGTCGTGTTGTAGTTGGAGACGTTGGTGGCGAAGCCGGTGGCGTCGGCGACACCGGCTTCCCGGAGGAGCTCGGCCATCTCGGCGGGCGGACGCCAGTCGGAGTGCCCGCCGTCAAGGTACACGGGGACGGATGCGTCCGCGAACTGCTCGGTCGCGGCTTCCAGTTGCCGCATCCGCGCGGTGCGGTCACCGCAGTCCGGTGCGAGCGCGACGGCATCCGGTTCGAGGATGACGGCGACGCGGTGATCCGCGACGGCGGCGACGATCTCGGCGACCCAGTCCTGGTACTCGTCACTCGACAGCCCACCTGCGGACTGGTTGCCGCAATCCCGCTCCGGGATGCCGTAGACCGTGAAGACCGGCATGGAGCCGGAGCGCTCGGCGGACCGGACGATCTCGGAGACGGTGTCCCGGACGGTTCCCATCGGGTAGCGCTCCGGCACGAGCCAGATCGCGGTCGGCTCCGCCGCGAGCCGCTCCGCCGCTGCGAGCTGTTGGGCGACATCGGTCGGGTCGCCGTTCGAACCACCGCTCGTCCCGGCCGTGGCGGACGTCGTCGGTTCCTCGGTCGCGGCCGCCGGATCGGCCGCGGCGGCGCGAGCGGCCAGCGAGGACGGATCGACGTACAACTGCGCTCCGTCGAACGGGCCAGCGGCGGCGTTCGGAACACGGCTCACGAGCGACACCGCGAGCGCACCGCCGGCGAGGAGGACGGCGACGACGCCGAGGGCGACGGCCGTCCGGGCACGTCGTCGGTCGCGGGGTGTTCTCGGCACGGATCCTCCTGCATGGTCATCCGCAATTGTGCCCGACATTCCCGCGGTACGGTGTCGATTCCCGCGAATCCGTGCCCCGAGTGGGGGACGGATTCGCTCAGTGGCCGCATGGACGGCCCCACGACGCGCCGAGCTCCGCGAGCGACCCTCCCACTGGGACTGCACACCAGGGCTCCCACCGCAACGTTGTCCGGATCGCCGCTGCTCCCTACCCTTGATGATCGGGGCGACGCAAGGTCGCCCGCCCGGCCCGAGGAGCGCACACGTGAGCACGAAGACCATCCCCACCTCCGACGCGGCGGCCGGTGACGCCCCCGCGAAGGTCATCCCCTGGGTGCTCGGGCCCTCCCTCGTCGTCATCCTCGGTGTCGCGCTGTTCTCGATCCTGCTCCCGGAGCAGGCGGAGTCCGTCTTCAACGCGATCCAGTCCGGCATCATCGGTGGCCTCGGGTGGTACTACGTCCTCCTCGTCGCGGCCTTCGTCATCGTGGCGATCGTCTTCGCCGTGTCGAAGTTCGGCGACATCAAGCTCGGCAAGGACGACGACGAACCGGAGTTCTCACTCCTGTCCTGGTTCTCCATGCTCTTCGCCGCCGGCATGGGCATCGGGCTCGTCTTCTACGGTGTCGGTGAACCGTTGACACACTTCCTCGAGCCGCGTCCCGGCGTCACGGGGTCCGAGCAGTCCCTCGCCCAGCAGGCGATGAGTCAGACGTACCTGCACTGGGGCCTGCACGCTTGGTCGATCTATGCGGTCGTCGGCGTGGCCCTGGCCTACGCCGTGCACCGGAAGGGACGACCGATGTCGATCCGCTGGGCGATCGAACCGCTCCTCGGCAAGCGCGTGCAGGGCGGCTGGGGCAACGCGATCGACACCATCGCCGTCATCGGCACCGTCTTCGGCGTCGCGACCTCACTCGGGCTCGGTGTGCTGCAGATCTCCGCAGGACTCGGCTACACGGGCATCGCCGAGCCGAACATCCTCACCCAGGTCATCCTCATCCTCGTGATCACCGGGGTCACGATCTTCTCCCTCGTGTCCGGTGTGCACAAGGGCATGAAGTGGCTCTCGAACACCAACCTCATCCTCGCCGGGCTCCTCCTGTTCTTCGTCCTGTTCGCCGGCCCGACGCTGTTCCTCCTGCGCGAATGGGTGCAGTCGATGGGCGCCTACCTCCAGAACGTGGTCGGACTCACCTTCAACGTCTCCGCGTACCAGGGTGCTGCGGGCGAGGCCTGGCAGTCCTCGTGGACGACCTTCTACTGGGGATGGTGGATGTCGTGGGCGCCCTTCGTCGGCGTCTTCATCGCCCGCATCTCGAAGGGGCGCACCGTGCGGCAGTTCGTGCTCGGCGTCCTGCTCGTCCCGACCCTCGTCACCTTCCTCTGGTTCGCCGTGCTCGGTGGCACCGCCATCATGCAGTCGCTCGAGGGTCGTGACTTCAGCGGCGCCGACGGCCCGGTGGATCTCAACACCGCCCTGTTCAACATGCTCGCAGGCCTCCCCGGCGGATCGATCGCGACCGTCGGTGCTCTGCTGCTCATCCTCCTGTTCTTCGTGACCTCGGCCGACTCGGGATCGCTCGTGATGGGCATGCTCACCACCGGCGGGACAGAGCCGCGGAACCGGGTCCGGATCGCCTGGGCGCTCGTGACGAGCCTCCTGGCCATCTCGCTGCTCATCGCGGGCGGGCTCGCGTCGATGCAGACGGCGGCCATCATCACGGCGCTGCCGTTCAGCGTCGTGATCATCCTCATGTGCGTCTCCTCGTTCAAGGCCTTCGGCATCGAGGTGCGACGGGAGCAGCGGGCGAAACGTCGCCTGTTCGCCGCAGAGCTCACCGAGAGCGTCTCAGCGGACGTGAGCGAACAGCTGTCGGATCAGGTCTCCGAACAGGTCACGGAGCACTTCGGGACGATGACCGCCCAACTCGACCTCCGGCAGCTCGCCTCCCCGGACGCCCCGGGAACATCGGCCGCGTCCCCGGGCCCGCAGCAGCATGACCCGAAGCAGCGCCGCTCGAAGGACTGACCGGGCGCCTCAACCGACGGGGAAGCGGTCCGAGATCCAGGCCGCTTCCTCGGCGGTCGGCGACCACGCCGAACCGGCCGCGGCGTTCGCGCGGATCTGCTCCGGAGTGGTCGCGCCGGCGATGACACTCGAGAGCCCGTCCTGGGCGAGCAACCAGCCGAACGTCGCCTCCAGCATGGAGATGCCGCGTTCGTCGCAGAAGGCCTGGTAGGCCTCGATCGCGTCCCAGGGCGCCGCGTCGAGCAGGTGCTTGCGCTGGCGCATGATGCGGCTGTCCGCCGGCCCGCCGTCGCGGGAGAACTTCCCCGTGAACAGGCCGTTGTAGAGCGGGAAGTACGGGAGGAAGCCGACGCCGGCGGCGCGCATGGCCGGGAACAGCTCGCGCTCGGCGCCCCGGACGAGCAGGCTGTACTCGTTCTGGGCCGAGATGAAGGCCGGGTGGCCGGCGGTGCGAGCCGCCCAGTCCGCCTCGGTCAGCTGCCAACCGGCGAAGTTCGAGTGGCCGGCGTAGCGGATCTTCCCCTCGTGGACGAGTTCGTCCAGGGCGGCGATCGTCTCCTCGATGGGCGTGAACGGGTCTGGCGTGTGCAGCTGGTAGAGGTCGATCCAGTCAGTGCGCAGGCGGCGGAGCGAACCCTCGACCGCGAGCCGGATGTAGCGACGGGAGCCCTTGGCACCCCAGTTCGGGATCGGGCTCTCGTAGTCCACATGGCCGAACTTGGTCGCGAGGACGATCTCATCCCGCCGTCCGGCGATCGCCTGCCCGAGGAGTCGTTCGCTCAGCCCGTACTCCCGGCCGTAGATGTCGGCGGTGTCGAAGAGGGTGACCCCGGCGTCTATCGCCGCGTCGACGACGGCTCGCGTGCCGTCCAGGCTCTCGGTGACCGTGCCCTCGCGCCCGAAGTTGTTGCAGCCGATGCCGACCGCTGAGACGAGGAGGCCGCTGCGACCGAGCGGGCGATAGCTGAGATCAGACATGCATCCAGGCTAGCCCGAGCGTCCTCCACAGGCACCCGTCGGCCCCCGACGCCGCGGCCAGGCCCACGTGACGCATCGCGCCGATCACGGGCTTCCTACGCTCGGTGCATGACCACACACCTCACCATCACCGATCCCGTACTCCCCTGCTCCGTCATCGCCGACCCGACCACCGAGGGCTTCGTCAGGATGCCGACACCGGTGGGGCGGATCGAGCTCCGCTCCGTCGACGAAGCGGTCTCAGCCGTGCGCTTCGAGCACCACGGGCGACTCCCACTCGACGGGGTGGACGAACGCCCCACCGCGGTCCTCCTCGACGCCGCGGAGCAGATCGACGAGTACTTCCGCGGACGACGCACCGTGTTCGACCTCCCACTCGTCACGACCGGCACGCCGTTCCAGCAGGCGGTCTGGTCGGCGCTCGGCGAAGTGCCGTTCGGCGACACCATCGGGTACGGCGCCCTTGCGGCCGCGGCCGGTGCCCCGCAGGGCGGCCGGGCGGCCGGCCAGGCGGTTCGGGCGAACACCATCGCGCTCCTCATCCCCTGTCATCGCGTCCTCGGAACCGGGCGGATCGTGACGGGCTATTCTGGCGGAGACGGACCGGCCACCAAACGCTGGCTCCTCGACCACGAAGGGATCCCATACCGCCGATGAGTCCAGCCTCCCCGACCATCGTCGGCACCGACGGCCTGACCCGCTGCGCTTGGGCCGGGACGGACACGGAGTACCAGCGCTATCACGACGAGGAGTGGGGCGTGCCGCTCCACGGACAGCGGCAGGTCTTCGAGAAGATCAGTCTCGAAGGGTTCCAGGCGGGGCTCTCCTGGATCACGATCCTCCGGAAGCGACCGGCTTTCCGGGAACGGTTCCACGGCTTCGACCTCGACGCCGTCGCAGCCATGACGGAGGCTGATGTCGAGAGCCTGCTCGATGACGCCCGGATCATCCGGCACCGCGGGAAGATCAACGCGGTCATCGGCAATGCCCGCACCGCCCTCGAGCTGGGCGACGACCTGGACGAGCTCCTCTGGAGCTTCGCTCCCCCGTCACGGCCGGCCCGGTTCGCCCAGTGGACCGAGGTGCCTGCGGTGACCCCCGAGTCCACCGCGCTCAGCGCCCACCTGCGGAAGCGCGGCTACCGGTTCGTCGGCCCGACGACGATGTACGCCCTCATGCAGTCCGGAGGGCTCGTCGACGACCACCTCGTCGGCTGCTGGCGCTCGGAGAGCGCTCCCTGATCCGAAGGGGTCAGACGACGAGGGCGAGCTCGGTCACCCGACCGTCGTCGGCACGGGCGTGGACGTCGAGCACCCACCCGGTCGCTCGCGCCCAGTCGAGCAACGAGTCGACATCAGGGTGGTCGACGCCGGCCTCCAACAGCGCGCGGGTGAAACGGCCCTTGCCCTGCTTGTTGAAGTGGTTGAGCGCGCGACGGCGGCCATCGTCGCCGACCGTGAGCACGCGCAGGTAGACGGCACCGACGCGGTCCGGCAACGGCCCGAGCGCTGCGTAGCCTTCCGAGCGCAGGTCCAACAGGACACCCGGGACGGCGTTCAACTCGCGGGCGACGGGCCCCGCCCAGTGCCGCTTGAGCACGAACCCCGGGAGCCTGGAGTCGTGGGAGAGCCGATAGGCCGGAATGGGATCGAGCGCGCCGACCGGGCCGAGCAACGCCGAGTGCACGACCAGGTGCTGAGCGGCGAAGCGTCGCGCGTCTGCTGGGAGTGTGGCGGCTTCGAGCGCGTCGTACAGCACCCCCGTGTACCGGTCGATCGCCGGCATCGTCGCTGACGTCGCCGCCACGCGGTTGCGCTGGACCTCGCCGAGCTGCTTGGGGCCGAGCTTCAGAGCCTTCACCGTCGCAGCCTCATCGGCGGCGAGCGACACCAGGGCGTCGAGGCAATCATTCCGGGACGAGGAGAGCCCTGGAAACCGCAGCAGGGCGGTGTCCAGGGCTCGTCCGTCGCCGCCGTCCCGCTTCGTCTCCGAAGGGGGAAGGAGGATCAGCACCGAATCAGGAGCTGGTCACGAGCGTGGCGTTGCCGGCCACGACGGTGACGGTGTTGTTCTCGACCGACAGGAAGCCGTCTTCAGCGTTCGCGACGATCTTCGAGCCGTCTTCGAGCGTGACACGGACCTCACCGGCGGCGAGGATGGCCAGCATCGGCTCGTGGCCGGGCAGGATTCCGATCTCGCCGTCGACGGTCTTCGCGATCAGCTGGCGTGCCGGGCCCGACCACACTTCGTGGTCGGCCGCGACGACGCTCACGGTCAGAGGAGCGGAGGCCATGACTAGCCGTTCTCCTTCTGGATCTGAGCCCACTTCTCTTCGACGTCGGAGATGGCACCGACGTTGAAGAAGGCCTGCTCGGCCACGTGGTCGAACTCACCCTTGGCGATGGCGTCGAACGACTCGATCGTCTCCTTGAGCGGAACGGTCGAACCCTCGACACCGGTGAACTTCTTCGCCATGTAGGTGTTCTGCGAGAGGAACTGCTGGATCCGGCGCGCACGCGACACCGTGATCTTGTCTTCCTCGGAGAGCTCGTCGACACCGAGGATGGCGATGATCTCCTGCAGTTCCTTGTTCTTCTGGAGGATCTGCTTGACCGTGGTGGCGACGCGGTAGTGGTCGGCACCCAGGTAGCGGGGGTCGAGGATCCGGCTCGTCGAGGTCAGCGGGTCGACGGCCGGGTACAGACCCTTCGACGCGATCTCACGGGAGAGCTCGGTCGTTGCATCGAGGTGCGCGAAGGTGGTCGCCGGTGCCGGGTCGGTGTAGTCGTCGGCGGGGACGTAGATCGCCTGCAGCGAGGTGATCGAGTGGCCACGCGTGGAGGTGATGCGCTCCTGGAGGAGACCCATCTCGTCGGCGAGGTTCGGCTGGTAGCCCACGGCGGACGGCATGCGACCGAGCAGGGTCGACACCTCGGAACCGGCCTGGGTGAAGCGGAAGATGTTGTCGATGAAGAGCAGCACGTCCTGCTTCTGGACGTCGCGGAAGTACTCCGCCATCGTCAGCGCGGAGAGGGCGACCCGGAGACGCGTTCCCGGCGGCTCGTCCATCTGGCCGAACACGAGGGCCGTCTTCTCGAAGACACCCGCCTCCTCCATCTCGTGGATGAGGTCGTTGCCCTCACGGGTGCGCTCGCCGACACCGGCGAACACCGACACACCACCGTGGTCCTGCGCGACGCGCTGGATCATCTCCTGGATGAGGACGGTCTTGCCGACACCGGCACCACCGAAGAGGCCGATCTTGCCGCCGAGGACGTACGGCGTCAGGAGGTCGATGACCTTGATGCCGGTCTCGAACAGCTGCGTCTTCGATTCGAGCTGGTCGAACGACGGCGGCTGGCGGTGGATCGGCCAGCGCTCGGTGATCTCGATCTGCTCGCCGGGCTCGGCGTTGAGCACCTCGCCGATGACGTTGAAGACCTTGCCCTTGGTGACGTCGCCGACGGGCACCGAGATGGGCGAACCCGTGTCGGTGACCTCCTGGCCGCGGACGAGGCCGTCCGTCGGGTTCAGGGCGATGGCGCGCACGAGGTCGTCGCCCAGGTGCTGTGCGACCTCGAGCGTGAGGACCATCGTCTGCTCGCCGATCACGACGCTGGTCTTCAGGGCGTTGTAGATGCCCGGGATCGCGTCGTGCGGGAACTCGATGTCGACGACCGGGCCGGTGACGCGGGAGATGCGGCCGACGGCGCCGGCCTTCACCTCTGCAGCGCCCTGCTCGGCAGTTGCGGTGGGAGTCATGTTCTTCTCTTCTCTGTCTCTACAGATACGTGTGCGTGTTGCGATGACTAGGACGAGAGCGCGTCTGCGCCGCCAACGATTTCGGAAATCTGCTGGGTGATCTCGGCCTGCCTCGCGTTGTTGCGGAGGCGGGTGTAGTCGGTGATGAGCTTGTCGGCGTTGTCGCTGGCCGACTTCATCGCCTTCTGCGTCGCGGCGTGCTTCGCGGCGGAGGACTGCAACAGCGCGTTGAAGATCCGGCTCTCGATGTAGTTCGGGAGCAGCGCATCGAGCACGCTCTCGGCATCCGGCTCGAACTCGTACAGCGGCAGCACAGCGGTGTCGGTGGGCTCCTCGACGCCTTCGACGACCTCGAGCGGCAGGAGACGGACGACCTCGGGGGTCTGCGTCATCATGCTCACGAGGCGGTTGTAGACGATGTGGATCTCGTCGACGCCACCCTCGGAGGCGTCCGTGAGGAACGCCTTGAGGATGGATTCGCTGATCTCCTGCGCCGTGGCGAAGTCGGGGTTCTCCGTGTTGCCGACCCACTCCCCTGCAGCCTGCATCCGTCGGAACGTGAAGTAGGCGACGGCCTTCCGGCCCACGAGGTAGTGCGTGACGTCCTTGCCCTGGCTGCGCAGGAGCTCGGTCAGCTCGGCGGCCTCACGGAGGACCTGCGAGTTGAAGGCGCCGGCGAGGCCTCGGTCGGATGCGAACACGACGACCGCAGCCCGCTCAACCTTCTCCGGCTCGGTCGTGAGCACGTGGTCGACGTTGGAGTACGTCGCGACGGCGGACACGGCACGAGTGATCGCACGAGAATAGGGTCCGGATGCCGCCACCCGCGCCTGCGCCTTCTGGATGCGCGACGCGGCGATGAGCTCCATCGCCTTCGTGATCTTCTTGGTCGTCTGCGCAGACTTGATCTTCTGCGTGTAGACCCGGAGTTGAGCGCCCATGGACTAGCGGCGACCCTTCACGATCTTCTCCTGGTTGACGTCTTCAACCGGGAGCTCCTCGACCTGCTCCGAACCGAGGGCAGCGCCCTCGCCCGTCTGGAACTCGAGCTTGAACTGGTCGACAGCGGCATCGAGCTTCGAGACGGTGTCGTCGTCGAGCACGTTCGTGTCGCGCAGCGTGGTGAGGACCTCGGTGTTCCGACCCAGGTAGTCGAGCAGTTCGCGCTCGAAGCGGAGGACGTCCTCGACGGGGACATCGTCCAGCTTGCCCTTGGTTCCGGCCCAGATCGAGACGACCTGCTCCTCGACGGGGTACGGCGAGTACTGCGGCTGCTTGAGCAGCTCGGTGAGGCGAGCGCCACGGGCGAGCTGACGGCGGCTGGCAGCGTCGAGGTCGGATGCGAACATCGCGAAGGCCTCGAGTGAGCGGTACTGCGCCAGCTCGAGCTTCAGCGTTCCGGAGACCTTCTTGATGCTCTTCACCTGAGCATCGCCACCGACGCGCGAGACGGAGATACCGACGTCGACCGCGGGGCGCTGGTTCGAGTTGAAGAGGTCGGACTGCAGGAAGATCTGGCCGTCGGTGATCGAGATCACGTTGGTCGGGATGTACGCCGAGACGTCGTTGGCCTTGGTCTCGATGATGGGCAGACCCGTCATCGAACCGGCGCCGAGCTCGTCGGACAGCTTCGCGCAACGCTCCAGCAGACGGGAGTGGAGGTAGAAGACGTCACCCGGGTACGCCTCGCGTCCCGGCGGACGACGGAGGAGGAGGGAGACGGCACGGTAGGCCTCGGCCTGCTTCGACAGGTCGTCGAAGATGATCAGGACGTGCTTGCCCTCGTACATCCAGTGCTGACCGATGGCCGAACCGGTGTACGGAGCGAGGTACTTGAAGCCGGCCGGGTCGGACGCAGGCGAGGCGACGATCGTCGTGTACTCGAGCGCGCCGGCCTCTTCCAGCGCACCCTTGACGGAGGCGATGGTCGAGCCCTTCTGGCCGATGGCGACGTAGATGCAGCGGACCTGCTTGTTGACGTCGCCGGACTCCCAGTTGGCCTTCTGGTTGATGATGGTGTCGATCGCGATCGCGGTCTTGCCGGTCTGGCGGTCGCCGATGATCAGCTGGCGCTGGCCACGGCCGACGGGGATCATGGCGTCGATCGCCTTGATGCCGGTCTGGAGCGGCTCGTGCACCGACTTGCGCTGCATGACGCCGGGAGCCTGGAGCTCCAGCGCGCGGCGGCCGGTGCTGGCGATCTCGCCGAGGCCGTCGATCGGGTTGCCGAGCGTGTCGACGACACGTCCGAGGTAGCCGTCGCCGACGGGGACCGACAGGACTTCGCCCGTGCGGGTGACGTCCATGCCTTCGACGATCTCGTCGAACTCACCGAGGACGACGACGCCGATCTCGTGCTCGTCGAGGTTGAGCGCGAGGCCGAGAGTGCCGTTCGCGAAGCGGAGGAGCTCGTTCGCCATGGCGCCCGGGAGGCCCTCGACGTGGGCGATGCCGTCAGCGGCATCGATCACGCGTCCGACCTCGGTGGCCGCGGCGGTGCCGGGCTCGTAGGCCTTGACGAAGTCCTTGAGAGCATCCCGGATCTCGTCTGGGCTGATCGTGAGTTCTGCCATCATGTTCCTTTTGGTTGTGGAACCCGGGGGTTCCGAGAGGTGCGATCCGTCAGGATCAACGTCTTGAGTTGTGGAGACCGTCGGGCCGGTCTCCGCGCTGCACGGGCCGTTATCCGGCCAGTTGCAGACGGAGGTCGTTCAGTCGGGCAGCGAGGCTGCCGTCGATGACGTCGTCCCCGAGCTGCACGCGCAGTCCACCGACGACGGCGGGGTCGATCACCTGGTTGATCTTCACCTGACGGCCGTAGGCCGTGGCGAGGTGGCGCTCGAGGCGCTGGAGCTGCGACGCCTCGATCGGTGCGGCTGCCGTGACCGTGGCGACCGCGAGGCCCTGCTGGTCGGCGACGATGCCTGACGCGTACCGGAGCAGTTCTCCGATTCGACGGTCTCGCGGCTGCTGCACGAGCTGACCGACGATGCTGACGGTCTGCGGGCTCGCCTTGCCCGCGAGGAGGGACGCCGCGAGGGCACCCTTCGCAGCGGACGAGCCGAGCTTGCTGCTGAGGGCCAGTTCGAGCTCGTGGTTGCTCGACACGAGCTTCCCGAACTCGAACAGCTCGGCCTCGATGTCGCCCTGCGCACCGGCGGAGATCGAGGCGGCCCGGAGGCCGAGCTCCTCGATGCCCGCGAGCAGGTCCGCCTCGCTGGACCAGCGGCCGGAGACGACGGTCTGCAGCAGGCCGAGCGCCTGAGCGCTCAGCTGCGTGCCGAAGATCCGCTCGACGACGGTGCGCTTGGCACCGGCGTCGGCTGCGGGGTCGCTGAGCGCCGCGCTCAGGTGGCTCGAGCCGCCGATGGCCCGGCCCGCTGCGAACAGTCCGTCCGCGGTGGCCAGATCGGCCCCGGCGCCGAGGGCGGCGAGGGCCTCCTTCGACGAGGCGAGTGCTTCTCTGGTCGCGCTTCCCATTACTTGGCTGCCTTCTCCGACGCTTCGAGGTCCGCGAGGAACCGGTCGACGACCGCCGTGGCCTTCGCGTCGTCGTTCAGCGTCTCGCCGATGACACCACTGGCGAGGTCGAGCGCGAGCGTGCCGACCTCGGCACGCAGCGACACGACAGCCGCCTGACGCTCGGCTTCGATCTGTGCCTGAGCGCTCGCGGTGACGCGAGCGGCTTCGACCGTGGCCTGCTCCTTGAGCTCGGCGAGGATCGTCTGACCCTCGACACGAGCCTGCTCGCGGATGCGGCCGGCTTCCTGACGGGCCTCGGCGAGCTGAGCGTTGTACTGCTCGAGCGCCGCTTCGGCCTGCTTCTGCGCTTCATCGGCCTTGGCGATGTTGCCCTCGATGGCCGCTGCGCGGTCGTCGAGGAGCTTCTGCACCTTCGGCAGGACCAGCTTCCAGAAGAAGCCGAGGATGATGATGAAGACGACGGCAGACCAGAAGATGTCGTAGACCGCTGGGATAAGAGGGTTCGTCGGTGCGCCCTCTTCAGCAGCGATGATCACTGCATCAAACATCTTGCCTCCTTCGGAGATGTGAAAGGGGGCTTAGACGAAGATGAAGTAGGTCGCGATGCCGATGAAGGCGAGCGCCTCGGTGAAGGCGATACCGATCCACATGAGGACCTGGAGACGACCACCCAGCTCGGGCTGACGCGCGGTGCCTTCGATCGTCTTGCCGACGACGATACCCACGCCGATGGCGGGGCCGATGGCTGCGAGACCGTAACCGACCGTCGCGATGTTTCCTTCAAGGGCGGCGAGAACGGTAGTTGCGTCCACGTTTGTTTCCTTCCGTTGGGTGAGACCTGGCGGGTGCCGGGCTCGATTAGTGCTCTTCTGCGACCGCGAGCTGGATGTAGACCGCGGTGAGGAGGGTGAAGACGTAGGCCTGGAGGACTGCGACCAGGAGTTCGAAGAGGGTGAAGACGAGGCCGAAGGCCAGCGTCCCGACACCCATCAGAGCGAACCATCCGCCGAGGTTCACGATGAAGAACTGCGTCGCCGCGAAGAACAGGACGAGGAGCAGGTGCCCGACGATCATGTTCATGAGGAGTCGGAGCGTCAGCGTGAGCGGGCGGATGACGAAGGTCGAGATGAGCTCGATCGGCGTGACGATGATGTACACCGGCCACGGCACCCCGGAGGGGAAGAGGGAGTTCTTGAAGAACTTGCCCGGGCTCTTCTTGATACCGGCGTAGATGAAGGTGACGTAGGAAACCAGCGCGAGCACCAGCGGGACACCGATGACCGAGGTACCGGCCAGGTTCAGCCCGGGGATGATGCCCGTCAGGTTCATCGCGAGGACCATGAAGAAGATGGTCGTCAGGATCGGCAGGAACCGGAGGCCGTCCTTCTTGCCGAGCAGGTCTTCCGCGATGTTGACGCGGACGAAGCCGAGCCCCATCTCGGCGAGGCTCTGCGCACGGCCGGGGACGAGGCGCATCTTGCGCGTCGACAGCCAGAAGAACAGGAGGAGAGCGATCACCGCGATGAACCGGATCAGGATGACCCGGTTGATCGCGAAGGGCGTGCCCTCGAAGAGGATGATGTCGGGGAAGAACTCGTCGATCGACGGACCGTGGAACTCGCCATCTTCGGCGGCCATCGGTGCGATCAGGTGCACGGCGTTAGCGAACAGCACGTATCTCCAGTTTCGGGGGCGTGGAGCAGAGCTCTCGCGGCGACGAACAGGGGGGATGTCTCCTCGCCGCACGCCGAAGCGGTGCTAGTGGGAGGATTCGTTGACGAGTCTAGCAAGGAAACCGGGCCCCGACGAACCCAGGGGTGGTATTCCACGGCTATATTCCGAGCCGCGACCTCGACTGCGACCCGGATACCGGTTCCGGCATGCTCCCGCGCGACCACGATGCGTCCGCAGCGTCAGCCCTGGTCGGAGTCGTGCGGCGACGCCTTCGGGAGGATGTCGTCCGAGACGTAGGGCACCCGCACCTTCGCGGCCACGACGGCGTCGATCACGAGCGATCCGACGACGCCCACGATGACGCTCCCGAACAGGATGGGCGCGTTGACCCACGGCTGGTCCTTGAGGATGAAGCCCAGGACGAGGAAGATGACGAACTTCACGAGCCAGCTGCCCATCACCACCCCGAACAGGATGCCGACGAAGAACTCCTGGCCGGACCAGCGGTTGGCGAAGAGGATGCTCACCGAGGTGATGCCGAGGAACACGAGCGCCATCGCGGTGCCGATGAGCGCACTCGTCAGCCCGCGGGAACCGTCGACGCTCCAGCCGACCACTCCCCCGACGACGGCGATCACGAGCGCGAGGAGCGCGCTGTACCGGAGTGCCGTGCGGAAGACCCGGTTGGCGCTCACGTGCGAGCCGGCCTGGGCGGGAGGAGTCATGGGTGCTGGTCCTTCTTGGCGAGAGAGTCGAGGGTGTCGAGGGTGTCGCCGCTCACGGGCGCCTCGGGGTCGCGCTGCCCGGAGGCCTCGTCGAGCCGATCGTACAGCGCCGACCCGGGAGCCTCCTCAGCGCCGGCGGCCACACGCTGCGCGAGCCGGTCTGCCCGCCTGCGGCGACCGATCGGCAGGAGCGTGAACGCCGTGCAGGTGACGACGCCCACGGAGACGAAGAGCACGGCCAGCCACGTCGGGGCGGCGAAGAACGCCAGGCATCCGACGGAGATGACCACCGTCCAGCCGTAGAAGATCAGGACGGCGTGCACCTGGCTGTGACCGAGGTCGAGCAGCCGGTGGTGCAGGTGCATCCGGTCCGCGCTGAACGGCGACTTGCCGGCGCGGAGACGACGGAGGACGGCGAGGACGAAGTCGGCGAGCGGCACGACCAGGATGGCGAACGGCAGCAGGATCGGGATGAACGCGGGCAAGAGTTGCGTGCGGCCCAGGGCGGCCGGGTCGACCTGGCCGGTCACGGCGGCTGCGGAGGTCGCCATGAGCAGCCCCACGAGCAGCGCACCGGCGTCGCCCATGAACAGTCGGGCGGGGTGCCAGTTGAGCGGGAGGAAGCCGAGGCACGCACCGACGAGGATCGCGGCGATGAGCGAAGCGAGGTTGAAGTAGTCGCTCGCCCCGGTGGACGTCACGAGCAGCTGCGTGTAGACGAAGAAGACGGTGTTCGCGATGACGGCGACACCGGCGACGAGCCCGTCGAGTCCGTCGACGAAGTTGATCGCGTTCATCACGAGGACGATGGCGAAGACCGTCATCGAGAAGGACACCCACGACGAGCCGACCGTCAGGCCACCGATGGGCAAGGAGTAGATCTGCACGCCGAGCCAGGCGACGAGCCCTGCCGCCATGAACTGCGCGGCGAGCTTGATCATCCAGTCGAGGTCCCACAGGTCGTCGGCGACGCCGATCCCGACGATGAACAGGGCGGCACCGAGGATCGCGAGCACCGGCTCCGGATCGGCGAACACGAGGTCGAAGAAGGGCAGCTGCCAGGCCACACCGAACGCGACGAGGATGCCGATGAACATCGCGACCCCGCCGAGGCGCGGCGTCGGCGTCTGGTGGACGTCTCGCTCGCGGATCGGTGGGTGGAGACCGTACTTCACACCGACGCGCCGCGCGAGGTGGGCGAAGCCGAAGGTGATGCCCGCGCTCACGACGAGCACGATGAGGTACCCGGAGAACTGGTTCATGGTTCGCGCGACTCGGGGAGCAGATCGCCCACCACGTCGCGGATCGCCTCGCGGGAGACGGCTCCGTCGCGCAGGACGACGATCCGTTCGTCGGCCGTGCCGAGTCGGGTCGCGTCGATGATCGTCGACGACTGCTCGCCGCTCTCGCCGCCGTCGAGGTAGACCGAGACCGAATCGCCGAGCATCTCGAGCGCGGCAGCGGCGGACGTCGCGGCCGGTCGGCCGGTGAGGTTCGCCGAGGAGACCGCGAGCGGGCCGGTGTCCTGCAGGAGTTCGAGGGTCACCGGGTTCGACGGCATCCGGAGCGCGACCGTGCCCGCGGTCTCGCCGAGGTCCCAGGCGAGCGACGGCTGGGCCTCGAGCACGATGGTCAGGCCTCCGGGCCAGAACGCCTCGACGAGCCGGTGCACGGCATCGGGCACGGACGCCGCCAAGGCCTCGAGCGTGTTCACACCGGAGACGAGGACGGGCGGCGGTGACTGCCGGGTCCGACCCTTCGCGTCGAGCAGTCGCTGCACCGCGGCCGGGGAGAACGCGTCGGCGGCCACCCCGTAGACCGTGTCGGTCGGGAGCACGACCAGCTCACCCCTCGCCAGGGCCGTCCGCGCCAGGCGCATCCCGGCGAGCAGCTGCGCGTGATCCTGGCAATCGAAGGTCTGCGGCATGTGGTGGGTCCTGGCTGAACGGGGCCGCCGATCGGTGATCAGTCGGCCGGATGATCGGGGTGACGACGCTCAATCATAGCCTCGGGCGTCTTCCGAGCAGTCTGGGCAGGCACAGGTAGACCGCGAGGACGAGCAGGACACCGAGGACGGCGAGGACCTGGAGGGGCCACGCGCCCGTCGCGACGACCACCCCGAGGAGCCCGGTGGCGAGGGTCGCGACGCTGACGACGGCGGTGGACCCGAGGTGACCGAGTCCGCCGGCGGCGAGCCGCTGGTACACGTGGCTGCGATGCGCCTCGTGCAGCGGCTCCCCCCGCCGCCAGCGCGCGATGATCGTCGTGCCGGTGTCGGCGACGTACACGAGGACCGGGCCGATCAGCGCGACGAAGGAGATGCCGCTGAAGGCCGCGTAGATGGCGACCGCGACGAGGGAGCCGCCGAGGAGGTAGCTGCCGACGTCGCCCAGGAACATCCGGCGCCGAGCGAGGTTCCACGGCAGGAACCCGAGGAACGCTGCCGCCACGACGAGGCCTGCTGCCGTGACGCCCGGGAGACCGGCCACGGCGCCGAGACCGGCGTAGAACCCGCCGACGACCGTGCCGTGCATCGAGGAGATGCCGTTGACGCCGTCCATGAAGTTCGCGATGTTCGTGTAGGCGACGAGCGCCACGATCCCGAGCGGGATCCACCAGGAACTCGCGGCCATCGAGACGACGAGCACCCAGGTCGCCACGAGTCCGAGCACGACCTGCAAGCCGAAGCGCACCCGGACGGGGAGTCCGCGGACGTCCTCCACGGCTCCGATGGCCGCGTTGACGATCGACACGGCGGCGACGATCCAGAGCGGCAGACTGTGGAGCAGGACCGCGGCCGTACCGAGACCGACGGCGACCGCGAGCGCGACGCCGATCCCTCCCCCGCGGATCGTCGGGGTGACGTGCATGGATCGGTGGTTCGGGGTGTCGACGACCGCCCGACGGATGAGGATCGGGCGGATGGCGAGCTGGGATAGCAGGCTCACGACGAGCGCGAGCACCCCCGCCAGGATGGCAACCGTCATTGCACCAGGTGGTGGGTGCCGGCGCCCTCGTCGGCGATGGTCTCCCGCCAGACGGCGATGTCGAGGAGTGCCGGGTCGAGCGGCTGGATCCGCGTGTGCGAGACCTTCGGGTGCTTCGAGCGGTCGGCGATCTCGTCGGTGTCGATGAGGACCTCGTGCAGCTTCTCGCCGTGCCGGAGACCGGTGTACACGATCTCGACGTCCTTGCCGGACGCGGCGATCATGCGCTTGGCGACGTCGAGGATGCGGACCGGACGGCCCATGTCGAGGATGAGGACCTCGCCCGGGTCGCCGATCGCGCCGGCCTGGATGACGAGCTTCGACGCCTCGGGGATCGTCATGAAGAAGCGGGTGACGTCGGGGTGCGTGACCGTGACCGGGCCACCGGCCTCGATCTGGGCGGTGAACGCCGGGATGGCGGAGCCGCGGCTGCCGATGACGTTGCCGAACCGGACCGAGAGGTACCGTGCGTCGGTCTCCTGGGCGCTCATCCAGGCGGTGAGCTTCTCGGCGATGCGTTTGCTGTAGCCGAGGACGGTCGTCGGGTTCGCGGCCTTGTCGGTCGAGATGTTGACGAAGGTGCCGACGCCCACGGCTCGTGCCGCGTTCAGCACGTTCAGGGTGCCGAGGACGTTGTTCTTCCAGGCCTCGTCGGGGTACTGCTCGAGCATCGGAGCGTGCTTCAGCGCTGCCGCGTGGAACACGACGTCGGGACGGCGGTCCTCGAAGATCTCCATGAGCGAGGGGAGATCGCGGATGTCGGCGAGCACGACCTCCTTGGTGTCGAGCAGACCGTGTCCGGAGATCGAGAGCTGCGTGGTGTGGAGCCCCGTCTCGTCGCGGTCGAGCAGGACGAGCTCCGCCGGACCGAACTGGTTGACCTGCCGGGCGATCTCGGAGCCGATGGATCCGCCGGCACCGGTGACGAGCACGCGCTTGCCGGTCAGGTACCCCGCGATGCTCTCGACCTGCAGGTCGACGGTGTTGCGGCCGATGAAGTCCTCGACGTTGAGGTCGCGCAGGCTCGGCGCGCTCTCGCCCGTCCCGGGAGCCAGCATCGTGTCGATGGGCGGCACGACGAGCACCCGGAGCTTCGCCTCGTCGGCTCGCTCACTGACCTGGCGGATGAAGTCGTTGTCGACGTCCGCGATGCTGATGATGAGCGCCTGCGCCCCGGTGCGCTTGACGGCCGCCACCAGGTCGGCTCCCGTGCCGACCACGGCGACGGAGGCGATGCGGAAGTTGCGCTTCGAGGGGTCGTCGTCGATGACACCCACCGGGAGGTAGGGCGACTGCGGGTCGCGCATGAGCCGAGGGATGATCGACATCCCGAGCGCACCGGCTCCGTAGACGAGGACGCGCTGCGCCTCGATCGGCCGGCTGCGGCTGTCGACGAAGAGTCGCTTGACGTAGCGCGTGATGCCCATGAAGACGATCGCGAACGGGAACGCGATGACCGTGGTGGACCGTGGAACCCCCCACGCGACGCCGAACACCGCGTTGACCGCGATGAGGATCGCGGTGACGATCAGCGCGACGACGATGAGCTGTTTCGCCTCATAGAAGCTGCCGAAGCTGTGCAGGCCGTGGTAGTAGCTCCACAGGTAGGCCACGACGAGCTGGGCGACCACGGCGATGACGCACAGGAGGACCGTCCCCACGAGGGCCACGCGCTCGTACTCGAGCTCGAACCGGACGAGCTGGGCGACCACGATGGCGAGCACCCAGCACAGTGCGTCGAGGGCGGTCTTCGCGGCGAAACGAGGACCGGGCGCCTGCGTCCATCTACGGGGGGCGTCGGGGAGCGTGGAGGTCATAACGTGTCGATCCTACCGATCGCCGGCTCCGCGTTCGCTGCGCACGGACTGCGCGTCGGGGCCGGGCGCACCGCGCTCCGCGGCGAGGGCTGCGATCGAGGACCGGAGACCGTCGTCCGTCGCCGTCGGCATGCGCTCGTGCCCGAGTGCACCGAGCAGTCGGGCACCGGAGACGCGGTAGTCCTCGGTGAGCTTGGCGAGACGCCCGGAGTTGAGCGGCACGGCGGGGACGCGATCGCCGACGGCGGCCGCCAACCGCACGAGGGCCGGTGGGAGCGCCAGGCGACGGACCCGGCGACCGGTGACCTCGGCGATGAGGGTGACGAGGTGCCCCGTCGACACGGGCTCGTCGTCGGCGACGAGGTACACGCCCGTCGTGACGGTGGGCGTGTCGATGATGCTCGTGATCGCCCACGTGAGGTTCTGGATCGACACGAAGCTGCGCTCGTTGCGGAAGGCGTCGAGCGGGTACGGGATGCCGCGGGAGAGCAGACCGAACAGGAGGCGCAGATTGCCCTTGTCCCCCGGCCCGTGCACCATCGTCGGACGGAGGACGATCGTCCGGCGACCGGCGGGCGGTTCGACGGCGAGCAGGAGCCGCTCGGCTGCGAGCTTCGACTTCCCGTACGGCGTCACAGGGTGGGGCTCGGCGGACTCGTCGAGCACGCCGTCGACCGTCGCCTCGTTCACCGCGGCGACGCTGCTCAGCTGGATGAAGGTGGTGGCGTCCGACGCGAGGAAGGCGACGTACGCACGTTCGGCGAGGTCGGTGTTGATCCTGCGGTACACCTCGGGAGAGGCGGTGCCGTCGAGGTCGTGCGCCTTCCCGGCGAGGTTCACCACGACGTCGACGTCCGCGGGGAAGGGCTCCCCCGTCCACCCGCGTAACGAGAACGGCACGACCTCGTGGCCGGCCGCCTCGAGGACGGGGACGAGGTTCGTCCCGATGAAGCCGGTCGCACCGGTCACGAGCACCCGGCTCATCGTCCGAACCATCCCCACGTGCGGAAGTACACGAAGGCCCCCTGGATCGAGTACCACATCAGCTTCCGGTTGTGATGCGAGCCCTTCGCGAAGTGGTGGTAAATCGTCGCGCCGGGGTAATACGCGGTCCGGGACACCTGGAGGAAGCGTCGGGTGAGGTCGGCGTCCTCGATGTACATGAAGATCCGCTCGTCGAAGAAGCCGACGCGGTGCAGGGTCGAGGTCCGGAGGAACATGAAGCACCCCGAGAGGTAGGGCACGTCGAACATCGTCTTGTTGTAGTCGTGCGCCGGGTTCTCGTCGATGTCGCGGTACTCGTAGCGGGCCATGCGCTTCGCGACGAGCGGCTTCAGCGGACCGGGCAGGAACCGGCGGGCGAAGAGGTCGAAGACGGAGGGGTTCCGCTTCACCAGGTACTGGAGGGAGCCGTCGGGGTACAGCACCTTCGGCATGACGTGCCCGACCTCGGGGTGCTCGAGCATGAACTCGTGGAGCTCCTCGACCGCCTCCGGCTCGAAGTACACGTCCGGGTTGACCACCATGTGGAACTTCGAGCGCCCGAGGACCTTCGCGATCGCGAGGTTGTGGGCGGCGCCGAAGCCGGGGTTCGAGGGGTTGTGCAGGTACTCGATGCGCGGGTCGTCCACGAGGTCGCGGAGCTCGTCCGTCGGCGAGTTGTCGACGAGGTAGAGCGTCTCGACGAGCGGGCTTCCGAGGGTCGAGTCGATGGCCGCACGCAGCTTGTCGCGATCGTTCCGGTACATGACGATGCAGGCGGTCACAGGACGGTCCACGGTTCACCCTCTCCGGCGGCGGGGACGGCACCGCCGAGGCACGTCGGACGTGGGCCCGACGCGCCTGGTCAGTCTACGTGCTGCCCGCGTCCGGTCCTGGGAGCCCGGGGCCGCATACTGGAGTGGTGCCAGAGCGTGTGTTCTTCTTCGACTGCGACAAGACCCTGTACGACTACGACTTCCGGAAACGCCTTCCGGCGCTCTCGCGGTTGACGGGCGTGAGCCAGTACCGGCTCGCGAAGCAGTGGTGGGTCGGCGGGCACGAGGCCGCGGCCAACATCGGCGAGTACCCGACCAGTGACGACTACCTGGCGGTGTTCGCCGAGGTCACCGGATACCCGCTGACCCTCGCGGAGTGGCGCGAGGCCCGTGCGGCGGCGATGACACCGGTTCCCGGCGTCCTGGCCACCCTCGCCCGCGCCTCGACCCTCGGCACGGTCTCCCTGCTGTCGAACAATCCGATCCCGTTCCGGGACTCCTTCGCGCAGCTGGCTCCCGAGGCCGCAGCCCTCCTCGGCGAGAACGACCTCGTGTCGGCCGTCCTCGGAGCGGAGAAGCCGGAGCCCCGCGTCTACACCCGGGCGCTCAGCCGGTACGGCGTCGCACCCGGTCGCACCATGCTCATCGACGACTCCGCGGCGAACTGCGCGGGTGCCGAGGCCGTGGGGATGCACGCCTTCCGACTGACGAAGGACGCCTCAGGTGCCTTCGACGTCGCGGGACTCGACGCCGCCGTCGACGCGTTCGTGGCTGCCACCCCCTGACCCGACCTCCGGCCGCGACGGGTCAGCGGATCGCGATGGTGGTGCGGTCGCGGGTGGTGAGGTCGCGGTGCGTCGCCGCGGCGTGCCAGCCGTCGGCCGTGAGCAGCTCGCGGATGGCCTGCCCCTGGAGTTCGCCGTGCTCGATGATGAGCGTGCCGCCCCGGTGGAGCAGCCGCTGCGCGGTCGCGGACACCTGGCGCACCACGTCGAGACCGTCCGGTCCGCCGTACAGCGCGGCCGAGGGGTCGTGGAGACGCACTTCGGGATCGCGTGGGATCGCGTCGTCCGGGACGTACGGGGGGTTCGAGATCACGACGTCCACCGAGCCGTCGAGCTCGTGGAAGGCGTCGGCGAGGTGCTCGAAGACGACGGTGGCGTTGTCGGCACCGGACTCGGCGAAGTTCCGTTTCGCCCAGATGAAGGCCTCGACCGAGTTCTCGGTCGCGTAGATCGCCGCGTTCGGGACCTCGGTCGCCATCGCCAGCGCGATCGCTCCACTGCCGGTGCCGAGGTCGACGCCGATGGGCCGAGGGATCGGCACCGCCCGGAGCGCGTCGATGGCGAACTGCACGACCGACTCGGTCTCGGGGCGCGGCACGAAGACGCCTGGTCCGACCGCGAGTTCCATCGAACGGAACGCGGCACGACCCGTGATGTGCTGCAGCGGTTCACGCGCGGCCCGACGTTCGACCAGCTCGGCGAACACGGTGCGCTCCTCGGCGTCGAGCACGCGACCGGTGATCGCCGCGGCCTGCACGGCACCGCGACCGAGGCCGAGCACGTGTCCGAGGAGGAGCTCCGCGTCGACGTCGGGTGACGGCACGGCCGCGCGGGTGAGGATCTCGACGGCGTGTTGGCGCGCGAGTTCGACGGTCGCAGGGTGGCCGGCTGACGGGGTGTCTGCGGCGGCGGCGGAAGGGGTGCTGGGCATGAGCGAGGTCATCATCTGGGGCGGCCTGGTCGGGTGGGCCGCACCGAGCCTACCCCACCGCCTCGATGCGGCCGCGGGCCGTCGACCCTCCTCGTCACACGGGAGACCGCCGATCGACCAGGTCGTAGGCTGAACCGAGCCCCGTTCGAGGAAGAGGAACACCGTGACCGGCACCGTCTACACCGACATCACCCAGGCCTACGGCCGCACCCCGCTCGTCCGCCTGAACCGCATCGCCGAGGGCGTCGGCGCGACCGTCCTGGCGAAGCTGGAGTTCTACAACCCCGGATCGAGTGTCAAGGACCGCCTGGGCATCGCGCTCGTCGATGCGGCGGAGGCCTCGGGCCAGCTGCAGCCCGGAGGGACCATCGTCGAGTCGACGAGCGGGAACACCGGTATCGCGCTCGCCCTCGTGGGAGCCGCGCGGGGCTACCGGGTCATCCTCACGATGCCCGCCTCGATGAGCAAGGAACGCCGGACCCTCCTCCGTGCCTACGGTGCCGAGCTCGTCCTCACCGATCCGACGAAGGGGATGGCGAACGCCGTGCAGGAGGCGCAGCGCATCGTCGCCGAGAACCCCGGCGCCGTCTGGGTCAGGCAGTTCGAGAACGAGGCGAACCCCGCCATCCACCGACGGACGACCGCGCCCGAGATCTGGGAGGACACCGCCGGCACGGTCGACGCGTTCGTCGCGGGCATCGGGACGGGCGGGACCATCACCGGCGTCGGCGGCTGGCTCCGTGAGCACAACCCCGACGTGCAGATCATCGCGGTCGAGCCCGCGGACTCCCCGCTGCTCAGCGAGGGTCGTGCCGGTGGACACAAGATCCAGGGCATCGGCCCGAACTTCGTGCCCGACATCCTCGACACCTCCTTGTTCAGCGAGATCATCCCGGTCGAGACCGACACGGCCTACGCGACCGCACGACGCCTCGCGACCGACGACGGCATCATCGGCGGCATGTCCTCCGGCGCCGCCGTCTGGGCCGCCCTCGAGGTCGGACGCCGTCCGGAGATGGCCGGCAAGACGATCGTCGTCATCATCCCCGACGCGGGCGAGCGCTACCTGTCGACGACGATGTACGACGACCTGCGCGACTAGGCTCGACGCATGGGAATGCTGTCGCGGGTCCGCGAGGACATCGGTGCCGCACGCGCACACGATCCGGCGGCCCGCGGCACCATCGAGATCGCGCTCAGCTACTCCGGCCTGCACGCCGTCTGGGCGTACCGGCTGCACCATCGCCTGTGGCGGCGCGGCTTCCGCACCCTCGCCCGGTTCGGCTCGCAGTTCACCCGGTTCCTCACCGGGATCGAGATCCACCCGGGCGCCCGGATCGGCAGGCGGTTCTTCATCGACCACGGTATGGGCGTCGTCATCGGTGAGACGGCCGAGGTGGGCGACGACGTCATGATCTTCCACGGCGTGACCCTCGGCGGGAAGAGCCGCGGCGTCGGCAAGCGCCACCCGACCATCGGTGACGGCGTCGCCGTCGGTGCCGGGGCGAAGATCCTCGGGCCCATCCGGATCGGTGCGGGCACCATCGTCGGCGCGAACGCCGTCGTCACCAAGGCCTGCCCACCCCGCAGTCTGCTGCTCGGCGTCCCCGCGGTCGAGCGCCCGCGCGGGAGCGGCGCCCACGGCCTCGCGTTGCTCGATCCCGAGTACCACATCTGATCCGCGAGCGGTGAGGCGATCCGTCGCCCGCGCCTCCCCCGGACGACGAACTCCCGCATCCCACCCGCATCCCGCTCCTCGAGAGGTCCCCATGAGTCTCATCCGCCTGCACGACGTCACCGTCCGGTTCGAGGAACGCCCGGTGCTCCGCGACGTCTTCTTCCGGCTCGAGCCAGGCGACCGGGTCGGGCTCATCGGCAGGAACGGTTCAGGCAAGTCCACCCTCCTGAAGCTCGCGCTCGACCAGCTCCAGCCGGACTCGGGCACGGTGACCATCGAGGACGGGACGCGGATCGGGTACTTCTCGCAGTTCTCGGAGCTCGACGGTAGCGCCACCATCACCGAGGTCCTCGAAGGACTCTTCGGTCACATCCACGCCATCGAGGCGGAACTCGCATCCATCGACGCCGCGATCGCCGCCGACCCGAACGACCTGGACGGGATGACGAAGCTCATCGAACGGCAGGCCGAGCTCTTCGAGGAGATGGAGCGCCAGGACGGCTGGGACTACCAGCGCCACATCGACACCGCCCTCACCACGCTCGGCTTCGACGCCGCGCGCCGCGTGCTCCCCATCGACTCGCTCTCCGGGGGTTGGCGCAACCGCGCGGCGCTCGCGAAGATCCTCCTCGAGCGCCCGGACGTCCTGCTCCTCGACGAGCCGACGAACTTCCTCGACGTCGCGGGCGTCGAGTGGCTCGAATCCTGGTTCGGCTCGTTCCGCGGCGCAGCGATCGTCGTCTCGCACGACCGGACCTTCCTCGACGCCGTGGTCACCCGCATCGTCGAGGTCGAGAACTTCCACCTCCACGAGTACCCCGGCAGCTTCGACGAGTACGTCGTCCAGAAGCAGTTCCGGCTCAAGAGCCTCGAGGCGCAGTTCGTCCACGAGTCCGAACTGCTCGCCTTCGAGGCCGAGGGCATCTCGGACCGTCGCGAGGCGGCCAAGGCCGCCGGGAAGAAGGACCTCTCCTCACAGCTGGCGAAGATCAAGAAGGCCAGGCCGCCGCGTCCGGTGGACGACATCATCACCGACATCTACGGCGGCCTGCACATCAAGGACACGCTCTGCCGGATCCAGGGGCTCACGAAGGCCTACGGAGACCACACGCTGTTCGACGGGCTCGACCTCGAGATCGGCCGCCGCGAACGCATCGTCGTCCACGGACCGAACGGTGCGGGCAAGTCCACGCTCCTCCGGATCCTCGAGGGCGACGAACGCCCCGACGCCGGTCACGTCACGTGGACCGGCGGGGTCCGATACGCGTCCTACAACCAGATGGTCGACGAGCTGGACCTCACTGACACGGTCGCGCACGCCGTCGGCGCCATGCCCGACAGCCTCGCCTTCGCGGCGACGAAGAAGTCGGTGAACCGCTTCCTCGGCATGTTCCAGTTCTCGGACGCCGACCTCAAGCAGAAGATCGGCATGCTCTCGGGTGGGCAGCGCGCCCGCGTCGCCATGGCCCAGTGCCTGCTCTCCGGAGCTTCGGTGCTCCTCCTCGACGAGCCGACGAACCACCTGGACCTCGCGAGCACGCAGGTGATGGAGCGAGCACTCGTGCACTTCCCCGGCGCCATCGTCGTGGTCAGCCACGACCGGTTCTTCGCCGACAAGGTCGCGACGAAACGACTGCGCATCGGCTGAACGACGAAAGCGCAGTCGTGGTCGTCATCCGAGAGGGATGACGACCACGACTGCGCTCTCGAGTCCTAGTCCTGGTCGCCGATGTCGGCCAGGCGCGCTTCCTCATCGGCGGTGATCGCCGATTCGATGATCGGACCGAGCGCGCCGTTCATGACGCCGTCGAGGTTGTACGCCTTGTACCCGGTCCGGTGGTCGGCGATGCGGTTCTCGGGGAAGTTGTAGGTGCGGATGCGCTCGGAGCGGTCCATCGTGCGGATCTGCGTCTTGCGCGCCGCGCTGTCGAGCGCCGCCTGCTCCTCCTGCTGACGCGCGAGGATCCGTGCGCGGAGGACGCGCATACCGGCCTCGCGGTTCTGCAGCTGGCTCTTCTCGTTCTGCATCGACACCACGATGCCGGTCGGCAGGTGGGTGATGCGCACCGCGGAGTCCGTGGTGTTGACCGACTGACCGCCGGGGCCGCTCGACCGGTAGACGTCGATCTTCAGGTCGTTCTGGCTGATCTCGACCTCCTCCGGCTCATCGACCTCGGGGAAGACGAGGACACCCGTGGTGGAGGTGTGGATGCGGCCCTGGGACTCGGTGGCCGGCACACGCTGCACGCGGTGCACGCCGCCCTCGTACTTGAGGTGCGCCCAGACCCCCTGCGACGGGTCGGTCGCGTTCGACTTGATCGCCACCTGGACGTCCTTGTAGCCGCCGAGGTCGCTCTCGGTGCGTTCGAGGAGCTCGGTCTTCCACCCCTTGGACTCCGCGTAGTGCAGGTACATCCGGAGCAGGTCGGCGGCGAAGAGCGCGCTCTCCGCGCCGCCCTCGCCACCCTTGATCTCCATGATGACGTCGCGGCCGTCGTCGGGGTCGCGCGGGATGAGGAGACGGCGGAGCTTCTCCTGGTTGGTCACCAGCAGCTCTTCGAGCACCGGCACCTCCTCGGCGAACGCCTCGTCCTCCTTGGCGAGTTCCCGAGCGGCGTCGAGGTCCTCCTGCGTCGCCTGCCAGGTGTGGTAGGCCGCGATGATCTTCGACAGCTCGGCGTAGCGGCGGTTGATCTTCTTCGACCGCGCGGGGTCGGCGTGGACCGCCGGGTCGGCGAGCTGGTCCTGGAGATCCTTGTGCTCGGCGACGAGCGTCTCAACTGATTCGAACATCGTTCTCTTCCTTCATCACCATCATGCGGCACCGGGGGCGAAACGGGACCGACCCCACCCGTTCCCGGTGCCGGTGCGGCGCGGGTACGGATGGGGTCGGTCGGGACCGCTAGCGGTGGTTGTTCTCGTGTCCGTGGCTGTGCGAGGTCGGTGCGGGCATCGACTTCTGCATCTGGACGAGGAACTCCACGTTGGACGTGGTCTCCTTCAGCTTGCCGAGGACGACCTCGAGGGCCTGCTGCTGGTCGAGGCCGGCGAGGGCACGACGCAGCTTCCAGGTGACCTTGACCTCGTCGGGGGCGAGCAGCATCTCCTCGCGGCGGGTCGAGGACGCGTTGACGTCCACGGCCGGGAAGATCCGCTTGTCGGCGAGCTGGCGCGAGAGCCGGAGCTCCGAGTTGCCGGTGCCCTTGAACTCCTCGAAGATGACCTCGTCCATCTTGGAACCGGTCTCGACGAGCGCGGTCGCGAGGATCGTGAGGGATCCACCGTTCTCGATGTTGCGAGCGGCACCGAAGAAGCGCTTCGGCGGGTACAGCGCCGCGGCGTCGACACCACCGGAGAGGATCCGACCCGAGGCGGGTGCGGCCAGGTTGTAGGCACGACCGAGACGCGTGATCGAGTCGAGCAGCACGACGACGTCGTGGCCGAGCTCGACGAGACGCTTGGCACGCTCGATCGCGAGTTCGGCGACCGTCGTGTGGTCCTCGGCCGGCCGGTCGAAGGTGGAGGCGATGACCTCACCCTTCACCGTGCGCTGCATGTCGGTGACCTCTTCGGGACGCTCGTCGACGAGCACGACCATGAGGTGGACCTCAGGGTTGTTGATCGAGATCGCGTTGGCGATCTGCTGCAGGACGATGGTCTTCCCGGCCTTCGGCGGGGCGACGATCAGGCCGCGCTGTCCCTTGCCGATCGGTGCGACGAGGTCGATGATGCGCTGCGTGAGCTTCGTCTGCTCCGTCTCGAGACGGAGGCGCTCCTGCGGGTACAGCGGGGTCAGCTTGCCGAACTCGACGCGGGCGCCGGCCTCGTCAACGGACAGGCCGTTGACGGAGTCGACCTTGACGATCGCGTTGTACTTCTGGCGGCTGCTGCTGTCGTTGTCGCGCGGCTGACGGATGGCCCCGACGACGGCGTCGCCCTTGCGCAGGTGGTACTTCTTCACCTGGCCGAGGGAGACGTAGACGTCGTTGGTGCCCGGGAGGTAGCCGGAGGTGCGCACGAAGGCGTAGTTGTCGAGGACGTCGAGGATGCCGGCGACCGGGATGAGGACGTCGTCCTCGGCGATCTCGGGCTCGACGTCGTCGTTCTGCACGGATCCGCGACGCTTGCGGTCGCGGTAGCGGCTGCGGCCGCCACGACCCTCGGACTCGTCGCCCGGTGCGCCCTGGTTGCCCTGACCGCCCTGGTTGCCGCGGTTCTGCCCCTGCTGCTCCTGCTTGGCGTCGGCCTTCTGGCCGGCGTCGGCGTTCTGGCCACCGTTGTTCTGGCCACCGTTGTTCTGGTTGCGCCCACGGCCGCGACCGCGACGTCCGCCGGACGACTGGCCGTCCTGCTGCTCGCCGTCCTGGGTGTCGTCGGCGTCCGTGTTCGCGGCGTCGTCGTTCGAGTCCTGCTCGGAGGCGTTCTGTGCGGCGCGGCGCTGCTCGCCGCCGGCCTGCTCGCCGGTGCCCTGCTCAGCCGTGTTCTGCTCGGCGTCGTCGGTGTTGCGGTCGCGATCGCGTCCGCGACCACGGCGGTTGCCGCGCGAACGCCTCGGCGTCTGCTCGGGGGTCGTCTCGTCGGCGCTCTGCGACGCAGCGGTCGCGGCGGCGTCGTCGGACTGCTCGGCGGGAGCCGCGTCGGCCGGAGCGGACGGTGCCTCGGCCTCGACCGGGGCGGGTGCGGCGGCCGGCGCAGCCGGTGCCTCGACGACGGGGGCGCCGACGATCGGGGTCGCGTTCGGGGCGACGGTGGCCGTCGTGGCCCGGCGGGACTTGCGTCGCGCCGGCGGGGCCGCCTTCTCGGCACCGAAGGCCTGGTCGAGCGCGAGGTCGAGCTCGGGCAGCTTGGACTGCACCGGTGCCTCCGGCGCGACTTCGAGCGCGGAGACCGACTCGATGACGTCGGCGGTCTCGGTGGCCGCGGCGTCGGTGTCGGTGTCGGTGCTGTTCTGGATGGTCTGGATGGCTTCGACCAGCTCGCCCTTGCGGAGCTTGGAGGCTCCGGCCACTCCAAGAGCGGCGGCGAGACGCTGAAGGTCGGCGACCTTGAGCGTCTTCGGGTCGGCATCCAGCGAGACGCCCGAGGCGCCTTCGTTGACGTCTGTCACGTGTGTCTTCCTTCCCTTGCGTCGAGACAGAGCTGTCTCGCGCAGGCGGCGATCGCACCGGAATCCTGTGCGGCGGGTGGGTGATGTTCACACGACGCAGAGCCTGTGCGGATAGCCCGGTGCGACGACCCGGCGGAGCGCTGCTCAGCAGGATGGAAACACGGTGGGACCCGAACAGACGCGATCAATTGGTGCGAAAGCGATGATTGTGCGGAATTGCCCCGGAAGCCGGTTACGCCGAAGAGGCGGGGTGGGCCGGGTGCCCTCCCACTGTAGCACCCTTGAAGTCGACCGCGAGCATGAGCGACTGCCACGGGGTGGTGGCGTGCTCGGCGACCAGCGCGGTGGCTTCGAGGCGTCGTCCGGGATCGTCCGCGAGGACGAGGATCGACGGACCGGCGCCGGACACGACGGCGGCGAAGCCGCGCTCGCGCAGCAGCGTGATGAGGGTGTTCGTCTCGGGCATCGCTGCGGCGCGGTAGCTCTGGTGGAGTCGGTCCTCGGTGGCCGCGAGCAGGAGCTCGGGGCTCTGCGTGAGCGCGGCGACGAGGAGGGCCGAACGCGAGACGTTGAACGCCGCATCGGCGTGTGGCACGTTGGCGGGCTGCAGACTGCGGGCGAGTTCCGTGGACATCGTGTGCTCGGGGACGAGCACGAGCGGCGAGACCCCGCGGTGCACGATGAGCTTCTTGTGCTGTGGGCCGTCGTCCGTCGTCCACGCGATCGTCAGGCCGCCGAACAGCGCCGGAGCGACGTTGTCGGGGTGACCCTCCATCTCCGTCGCGAGCCGGAGGAGGTCGTCCGGACCGAGCTCGACCCGACCCTCGAGGAGCCCCTTTGCCGCCATGATGCCGGAGACGATCGCGGCGCCCGAGGAACCGAGGCCGCGGCCGTGCGGGATGACGTTCCGGGCGACGACGTCGAGACCGGGGAGATCGTGGCCGTAGGCACGCAGAGCGTGCGCGATCGCGGTGATCACGAGGTTCGAGGCGTCGGTCGGCACCTCGCCGGCGCCGACACCGATGACCTCCACGAACACGCCGGGCTCCTCGCGGACCGTGACGGTCAGCTCGTCGTACAGGGCGAGCGCCAGACCGAGCGTGTCGAAGCCGGGGCCGAGGTTGGCGGTGGTCGCCGGCACCTTCACGGTGACGGTGCGTCCGATCGCAAGCGGTTCGGTGTGACTCATAGGGATGCCTGCAATCTGGTGAGAGGTCGTCGAGCGACGCGGTCGGGGGTCGTGCGGTTCGGCACCTACTCGGCTCCTTCGACCCGGAGCACGGACACGACCCGCTCGACATGGGCGTTCGAGGCGAGCTGCTCGACCGTGGCCGCGAGGGCCGATTCGAGCGCCCGGTGGGTGCCGATGACCAGGGTAGCGGTCGACAGCGTCCCGTCCGAGGAGGCCACGGACTGCTGGAAGGTCTCGACCGAGACGCCGCCGTCGCTGAGGATCCCCGCGACCGCGGCGAGCACGCCGGGTTCGTCGGCCACCTCGAGGGTGACCTGGTATCGCGTCGTGACGCGGCCGATCTCGAGGACCGGCAGGTCGGCGTGCGTGGACTCGCCGACACCGGGGCCGCCGGCGACGTGACGACGGGCCGCGGAGACGAGGTCGCCGAGCACCGCGGAGGCGGTCTCCTTACCCCCGGCGCCGGCGCCGTAGAACATCAGGCTCCCGGCGTTCTCGGCCTCCACGAAGACGGCGTTGTTGCCGCCGTGCACGGCGGCCAGTGGGTGCTCGCGACCGATCAGGGCCGGGTAGACACGGGCGGACAGGCCTTCCTCGCCGGTCGTCTCATCGACGATCCGCTCCGCGATCGCGAGCAGCTTGATGACGTAGCCCTCGCTGCGGGCGAGGTCGACCTGGGCCTTCGTGATGCCGGTGATGCCCTCACGGTGGACGGCCTCGACGGGGACGGTGGTGTGGAAGGCGAGACTCGCGAGGATGGTCGCCTTCTGCGCCGCGTCGTAGCCCTCGACGTCGAGGGTCGGGTCGGCCTCGAGGTACCCGAGCTCGCTCGCGACGGCTGCCGCGTCCTCCATCGTGTCGCCGAAGCGGTCCATCCGGTCGAGCATGTAGTTCGTGCTGCCGTTGACGATGCCGAGCACCCGGTTGATGCGGTCGCCCGCGAGGCTCTCCCGCAGGGGTCGGATGATCGGGATCGCCGCGGCGACGGCCGCCTCGTAGTACAGCTGGGCGCCGACCTGCTCAGCGGCGTCGAACAGTTCCGGGCCGTGCGTCGCGAGCAGCGCCTTGTTGGCGGTGACGATGTCGGCACCGGCGTTGATGGCCTGCAGGATGTGGCTGCGCGCCGGCTCGATGCCGCCGATGAGTTCGATCACGATGTCGGCGCTCAGGATGAGCTGCTCGGCATCGGTCGTGTACAGCTCCTTCGGCAGGTCGACGTCGCGAGGTGCGTCGACGTCGCGCACGGCGATGCCGATGAGCTCGAGGCTCGCTCCGGCGCGGGACGCCAGTTCGTCGGCGTGCTCGAGCAGCAGACGCGCCACCTGCGAGCCCACCGATCCGGCGCCCAGCAGGGCGACCTTCAGTCCGCGGTATTCGATCATTCCGTGTCCAATCCCGCATCGCGGCTGAGGAGGTCGTGCTCGGTCTCGCCCCGCACGATGACGCGGGCCGCGCCACCCGACACGGCGACGACGGCCGGGCGACCGAGGTAGTTGTAGTTGCTCGCGAGGGACCAGCAGTAGGCCCCGGTCGCGGGGACGGCCAGGAGGTCGCCGTCGCGGACGTCGGCCGGCAGGTAGTCGGCGTTCACGACGATGTCGCCCGACTCGCAGTGCTTGCCGGCGATCCGGACGAGCGCAGGAGGCGCCTCACTCACGCGGTCGACGATCCGGACCGTGTAGTCCGCGCCGTACAGCGACGGCCGGGCGTTGTCGCTCATTCCACCGTCGACGCTGACGTAGCGTCGGACGGCCGTCTCACCCTCGTCGTTCCAGGCGACCACGACGTCCTTGATCGTGCCGACCTCGTAGAGCGTGATGCCAGCGCCGCCGATGATCGCGCGTCCCGGTTCGAAGGCGAGCTTCGGGATCCGGACGCCGTGGAGGTCTGCCGCAGCCTGGACACCGGCGAGGATGTCCGCCGCGAGCTGCGCGATCGGCGTCGGGTCGTCGGCGCTGGTGTAGGCGATGCCGAAGCCACCACCGAGGTTGAGCTCGGGCACGGGGCCGCCCTCGAGCAGGCGCGCGTGCACGGCGAGCAGGCGGGCGGCGGATTCGGCGAACCCGTCGGACCCGAAGATCTGCGAGCCGATGTGGCAGTGGAGTCCGAGGAAGTCGAGCGAGGCGTGGGACCGGATGCGCGCGACGGCGTCGGCGGCGTCCTCGAGCGGCAGGCCGAACTTCTGGTCCTCGTGGGCGGTCGCGAGGTACTCGTGCGTGTGGGCGTGGACGCCGCTGTTCACGCGCAGGCGCACCGACTGGACCCGGCCGGCGCGCTCGGCCGCCGCGGCGACGCGGTCGATCTCGGTGAGGCTGTCGAGCACGATCGCGCCGATCCCGACACCCACGGCTCGCTCGATCTCCGCGACCGACTTGTTGTTGCCGTGGAAGCCCAGCTGGGCCGGGTCGGTTCCGGCGGCGAGTGCGACGGCGAGTTCTCCACCGCTGCAGATGTCGATGCGGAGGCCCTCCGCCGTCATCCAGCGCGCGACCTCGGCCGAGAGGAACGCCTTCCCCGCGTAGTAGACGGCGACACTCGTGCCACGGGCCGCCGCTTCACGCTCGAACGCCTCTCTCAGCGTGCGGGCGCGGGCCCGGGCGTCGTCCTCGTCGACGACGTAGAGGGGCGTGCCGAAGCGCTCCTGGAGCGTGCGGACGTCGACGCCGCCGAGCTGCAGGAGGCCGTCGGTGTCGCGGGCGGCCGAGGCCGGCCACACGGCCGAATCGAGCGCGTTCGGATCGACGGGCTCGGCGAGCCAGTCGGGGGCGAGGGGGTTTCTGGCCACGGGGGTGTCCTGAGTCCTGTTGAGCGGAAAAGGAGGTTCTCGTTGGGCGAGCGGACCCGGTTTGGCCCCTGAAGCACCGATTTGCAGAGCACCGATGAAGGTGGATGCGCACGACCCGGTGGTTGGTGATCCCGGTCGTCCGCACCCATCGCCGCTCGGTTGGAACGACTGTGGTGGAACACGGGCCCGAGGGCCCGACGGCACACCTCACCGCCCGGTCGGAGCAGTGGGTGTGTGGAAAGTCTAGCGAGACGCGCGTGACCGTGCAGCATCGTGACGTCGGGCGGCCCGCTCCCCTCCCCCGCCGGGTGGCGGGTGAGGCTCAGTCGCAGCTGCCGAGCGTCTGCAGCGACGCCTCGTCGAGCCGGAGCGTCGTCGACGTCAGGGTGGCGGTCGCCGCCTCCGGCGTCACCGCGAGTCCATCGAGGTCGACCCCCTCTGGCAGGTACTGGGCGACGCAGATGCTCGGCGGGTCGCCCTGCAGGAAGCCGGTCACGAGCGCCCGCAGGTCGATGACGCCGAGGAGCCCGGTGTCGACGTTCACGGACGTCGGCATGAGGTTCACCCGGTCGGCCGTGGTGGTCGGCGCCACGGAGAAGTCGTACGGGATCGTGAACCCGAGGACGGTCGCCTCACCCGCGTACCCGATCTCTTCGGCGCCGAGGGTGAGCGTGCCAGGGAGCCCGGCCGTCTTGGCGAGGTCCGCCGCTCCTGCGGCATCGATCCTGATGGTCGCCACCACCCGACCGATGGTCTGCCTCGGGTCGAGGGGGACCCGGTCCGCGCTGACACGGAGATCCAGCGGGATGCCGTCGACGCTCGCGTCCGGAGCACGCAGGTCGACGTGCTCGAACGTTCCGGTGAGGTACTGGGCGATGACCGAGGCACCGCCGATCGACACGGAGACGTCCGCGTCGACGTTGTCGGGCAGGCTCTGCTCGATCTGCGTCGCGACGCGCTCCTCGGCGACGCCGCGCACGATCGTGTCGGCGATCAGGAACGCGCCGACGAGGACGACGAGCACCCCGACGACGATGACGATCGGAAGCCAGGGACGCCTGCGCTTGCCCGACGGTTGCTGCTCACTCATGTTCCGAGGGTAGCGAACCGTCGTCTCCGGGCCGTGTCAGCAGACCTGGTCGAGCTCGACCTCCGGCATGTCGAGCACCCTGCCACTGAATCGCTCCCAGTCGGCAGCCGAGGTGGGATACAAGGCCGCCAGTGTGAACCCTTCCAGCTCGGTGAGGTTGGAGTCCTCCAGGGAACTCCTCGTCAGGACGTCCGGTGAGATGAACGCCGCACGAACCGGGTCACCGGGGATGACGAACGCCGGCGCGACCGTCTTCCCGCCCTCGCCCCGGACGACGACGGAGAGTGCCCCGTCGATCTGCAGCGTGCTCGTGCCCACCTCCTCGAGCTCGATCTCGAACTGCGCGCACTGCACGGGAGGCGAGACGATGTTCTGGAGGTAGTCCATGGTGCCCACACTGCCGGCGCGCAGGCCATCGGGGAACTGCAGGCGGATCGAGACGCCGGACCCTTCCGTTCCGAACGGTGCGAACGCGCGGAGGTCCACGGCCGACGCGGAGGTCGCGCTCGGCGCCGCGGTGCCGGGAACGCCCGAGCCCTGGCCGACACAGCCGGAGAGCGACACGGCCGCCGCGATCACGACGACGACGAGGGACGGGCGGGACGTGAGGCTGCGCATCCTGTCACGCTACCGAAGGACTCGCCGCTCGGACAGCGCACACCGTAGATCGGAGCGAGCGCAGGACCGTTCCCGAGGAACCGTCCTGCGCTCGCGCGGATCTCCTGCTGCGGGGACGCTACATGCGCTCCGGCGCGGAGACGCCGAGGAGCGCCAGCCCGTTCCGGATGACGGTGCCGGTCGCGTCGTTCAGCCAGAGGCGCGTGCGGTGCAGGTCGGTGACCGGCTCCTCCCCCATCGGGACGACCCGGCAGCTGTCGTACCACTTGTGGTACAGACTCGCGGTCTCCTCCAGGTGCCGGGCGACGCGGTGCGGCTCGCGCAGCTGTGCGGCCTGCGCGACGATCCGCGGGAACTCCTGGAGGACGCCGAGGAGCGCCGACTCCGTCTCGTGGACGAGCAGCTCCGGTGCGAAGGCGCTGCGATCGACCCCGGCCGAAGCGGCGTTGCGCGCCACCGAGTTCGTGCGGGCGTGCGCGTACTGGACGTAGAACACGGGGTTGTCGTTCGTCCGGCTGCGGAGCTGCTCCGGGTCGAGGGCCAACGGCGAATCGGCCGGGTAGCGACCGAGCGAGTACCGCAGGGCGTCCGTCCCGATCCAGGCCTGCAGGTCGTCCAGCTCGATGATGTTGCCGGCCCGCTTGGAGAGCCGGGCGCCGTTCACGCTCACGAGCTGCCCGATGAGCACCTCGATGTCGCGGTCCGGGTCGTCTCCGGCCGCGCCCGCGAGCGCCTTCAGCCGGTGGACGTAGCCGTGGTGGTCGGCACCGAGCAGGTAGATCTTGTGCTGGAAGCCGCGGTCGCCCTTGTTCAGGTAGTACGCGGCGTCGGCGGCGAAGTAGGTGTAGACGCCGTTGGAGCGACGGATGACGCGGTTCTTGTCGTCGCCGAAGTCCGTCGTGCGCACCCAGACGGCGCCCTCCTCGTCGAACACGTGCCCCTGCTCGCGCAACCGGTCCACGGCCTGGTCGATGAGGCTCGTGCCGTCCTCGCCCGTCGCGTGCAGCGTGCGCTCGCTGAACCAGACGTCGAAGTGGACGTTGAAGCGCTCGAGGGACGCGCGGATCTCACCGAGCTGCAGGGCGTAGGCGCGTTCCCGCGCGACCTCGCGGGCGTCCGGACGCTCGAGGAGGTCGGGGATCTCGGTCAGCACGGTCTTCGCGAGGTCGCCGATGTACGCCCCGGGATAGCCGCCCTCCGGCGTCGGCTCCCCCTTGGCCGCGGCGAGGATCGAGTCCGCGAACGTGTCCATCTGGTTGCCGGCGTCGTTGATGTAGTACTCGCTGACGAGCGTCGCGCCGGACGCGCTCAGGACGCGGGCCAGGGAGTCGCCGAGCGCGGCCCAGCGCGTGTGGCCGATGTGGAGCGGGCCGGTCGGGTTGGCCGAGACGAACTCGATGTTGATGGTCTGACCGGCGAGGCTGTCGTTGCGGCCGAACGCGTCGCCGGCGTCGACGATCACCTTCGCGAGCGCACCCGCGGCAGCGGCGTCGAGGCGCACGTTGATGAACCCAGGACCCGCGACCTCGACCGAGGCGACACCGTCGACCTGCACGAGCGCGTCGGCGAACTCCTGCGCGAGTTCGCGCGGGTTCGCGCCCACCCGCTTCGCGAGCTTCATCGCGATGTTGCAGGCCCAGTCGCCGTGATCGCGGTTCTTCGGCCGCTCCAGCACCACGTCGTCGACCGACACCGCGACCTCGTCGGTGATACCCGCCGCCTCGCGTCGTCGTTCGACGATCGGAACGACGATGGCGTGCAGGGCGGAGGCGAGGTCTTCAGGAGTCACGAGGAGCGATTCTACCCGGGCGCGTCGCAGCAGCGACACGGTGGTCCTCGGGGTGACCGTCAGGCGAGCACGACCGCCTGCGCCGGGTCGTCGGCGGGCAGGACGTCGATCAGGGCGTCGATCCGCATGTCTTCGACGGTCACGTTGCCGTGGTGGTTGCTCAACCAGGCCACGTCCGCCGCGTCGCGTCCGGTGGCGATGCGGACGAGGGACTGGCGCGGTGCCAGACCCGTCGCGTCGACCACATGCCAGGCGCCGTCGACGAAGCCCTCGGCGACCGCGTGGAAGTCCATGGGCACGAGACCCGGGGCGTAGACCGCGGCGTACCGGGCCGGGATGTCGAGCGCCCGCAGCATCGCAATGGTCAGGTGTGCGAAGTCCCGGCACACGCCACGCCCCGCGGCCAGGGTCGACACCGCACTGTCCGACACGGTCGTGGAGCCGGAGACGTAGGAGAGGTGTCGTCCGACCCAGGCCGCCACCCATGGCAGCACCTGCAGACCGCCGGAGACCGTGCCGTCCTCGTGCAGACGACGGTGCTCGAGCAGGTAACCGAGCTCGGAACGCGCGAGCGAGAACAGCGCGTCCGACTCGCAGTACCGGCTGGGACGGAGGTACGTCACCGTCTCCAAGGCGTCCACGGGACGCGGCACGGCCTGCCCGACGACCACCGCCTCGTAGTCGACCTGCAATCGGCCGGGCTCGGCGATGACCCGGTGGAGTCGTGTGTCGTCCGGACCCGCGATCTCGGTCACGGCGCACGGGCCGTCCGAGGAGTGCACCTGCAGTCGCTCGCTCGCCAGCGGGGTGCCGCCGGCTGCAGCGATGGAGAAGATGAGGTCGGCTCGATCATGCACCCGCAGATCGAGCGACGCGGTCAGGGTGCGCTGCATGTCCTCATTGTTCCACGCGATGGGCGACACCGAGCCCGCACGCCTCCGGTACCGGCGTGGGTCCCGACTCTGGTAGCTTGGAGGTGTTCCGCCTTCGTAGCTCAGCGGAAGAGCGCTTCCCTCCGGAGGAAGAAGTCGCTGGTTCGAATCCAGTCGAGGGCACCATCACCATCTCGCGAGGTCCTGCTTCGCATCGCTCCGACTCCGGGACGCGGGGGCCATGCACCGAGCCGATCCCCTGCCGCAGCCGACGGTCCGCCTCCTGCGCTGGGCCAGCGCCGTCGAGCTCGACCTCGCCGGCACGGCCGCCCTGCTGGACGCGCCCGCCCGAGACCGCCTGGACACCTCCTCCGCGACCTCGGCCCGGCGGTTCCTGTTCGGTCGTGCACTGCTCCTGCGCACCGTCGCGGAGACGATCGGTACCGACTCCGAGCGGATCGAGGTCACGGCGGTCTGCCCGGACTGCGGTCTCGCGCACGGACGACCACGGGTGCGCGCGGAAGGCCGGACCGTCCACGTGAGCGTCTCCCACACCGCCGACGCCTCAGCGGTGGCGGTGTCGACCGAGCACCCCGTCGGTGTCGACGTCGAACGGATCGACGCGGCCCGGTTCACCGGGGTCGAGGACGTCGCCCTCACCCCCGCGGAACGGGAGCAGTGGCAGCGGCTGCCGGACCGACGACGCCTGCGGGCGCTCGCCGAGCGCTGGACGGCGAAGGAGGCCGTGACGAAGGCTCTCGGTACGGGCCTCACGACCGATCCCGCGACGATCGACCTCGGGCCGGATGCCGGACCGCGCGTCACCGAGACCGCCGGCCACCACTTCGTCATCGACCACCCGGAGCGTGCGCCGGGATTCGTCGTCGCGACGGCCCTCATGCTCCCCTGACCCGGTTCAGCCGACGGGGAACGGCGGGAGCGCCTCCTGGAACAGCCACGCGTCGAGGAGCGGCTCGACCGGAGCCGGCGCATGTCGATCGGCCGTCCGGACGAAGTCGTCCGTCGACACGCTCGAGTGCCGGAAAGACGCCACCCAGTCACGCAGGAGGTCGAAGAAGGCCTCGTCGCCGAGCAGCCGGCGTACGGCGTGGAGGGCGATCGCGCCCCGCTTGTAGACCCGGTCGTCGAACATGTCCGCGGGTCCCGGATCGCCGACGACGAGGTCCTGCGGTGCACGTCGGAGCGCCGCGTAGTGCGCCCGGGCACAGGCGTCGGCGCTCTCGGCCCCGGACTCCTCCGACCACAGCCACTCGGCGTAGCAGGCGAAGCCCTCATGCAACCAGATGTCGCGCCAGGTGGCGATCGTCAGGCTGTTCCCGAACCACTGGTGGGCGAGCTCGTGCGCGATCAACCGCTCCGAACCGCTGACGCCGTCGACGTGGTTGCGGCCGAACACGCTCATCCCCTGCGCCTCGAGCGGGATCTCCAGCACGTCGTCCGTGACGACGACGCCGTAGCTGCCGAAGGGGTAGGGCCCGAAGGCGCGCTCGAAGCACGCCAGCATGTCGACCTGCTCGGCGAAGTCGTGCCGGAACCGCGCGGTGAGGTCGCGTGGCAGGTGTGCGACGACGGGCACCGTGCTCGTCGCGACCCGAGCGCTGACGGCGAGCCGCTGGTACCGGCCGATCTGCACCGTCGCGAGGTAGGCGGCCATCGGTTCGGGCTGCTCGTAGACCCACGTGGTCCGGCTCGCGCGGGCGACCCGCGACACCAGCTCCCCGGGGGCGACGACCGTGTACGCCGACGACGCCGTGACACTGATCCGATAGGACGACTTGTCCGAGGGGTGGTCGTTGCAGGGGAACCAACTGGACGCACCGCACGGCTGGGACGCCACGATGACGCCGTCCTCGAGTTCCTCCCAGCCGATCTCGCCCCAGGGGCTGCGCACGGGACGGGGCGCACCCGAGTACCGGACGAGCACGGAGAACTCGGCGCCGGCCGCGATGGTGTTCCGGGGCGTCAGCGTGAGCTTGCCCGAGCCGTGCGTCCGCTTCGCCTCGGCCCCGTCGACCTGGACACGGGTGACGCGCAGCGCGGCGAGGTCGAGCGAGAACCGTGTGAGCTCCTCCGTCGCGACGGCGGTGAGCCGAGCCGTGGCGGACAGGGCGTTGCGGTCGACGTCGTAGTCGAGCTCCAGCTCGTACCGGACGACGCGGTAGCCACGATTCCCGCTGGAGGGCGTGTAGGGGTCGCCTGCGCTCCGCAGACGGGCGAGAGCCTCCCCCATCAGGACGCGACCTGGGGCTCCCGGTACTCCGCCGTCGTCACCTCGCGCCACGGGCCGATCGGGTTGCCGCTCCACCGGGTGCCGGCCGGGACGCGTTCGCCGCGCATGACGAGCGAGGCCGGTCCGACCGTCGCATCGTCGTCGATCCGCGCCCCGGGAAGGATGACGCTGTGCGGCCCGAGCGTGGCGCCCGATGCGAGTTCGACCTGATCCATACTCATGATTCGATCATGGAACAGGTGCGTTTGCACAACGCAGCCCCGGTTGACCGTCGCGCCGTCGCCGAGTCGGACGAGGTCGGCCTCCGGCAGCCAGTAGCTCTCGCACCAGACCCCACGACCGATGCGGGCGCCGAGCGAGCGCAACCACCAGGTGAGGGCGGGGGTACCGGTGGCGGGTGCCGCGAACCAGGGCGCCGCGACCATCTCGACGAAGGTGTCGGACACCTCGTTGCGCCAGATGAACGAGGACCAGAGCGGGTGCTCCCCCGTGCGGATCGGTCCGACGATCACCCACTTGGCGACGGTCGTGATCCCCGCCGCGACCGCGCCGGCCGCCAGGAGCACGGCTCCGCTGACGGCGATCGCGACACCGAGACCCCAGGTGTCGGCGAACCAGGCGAGCGCGAGGAGCACCAGGAGCGCGATGCCGGTCGTCACCATGACCGGGACGATGCGGCAGAGCTCCCACAGTGCGCGGGCGACCCGGAGCCGGAGCGGCGGATCGTAGGTCCGGTCGAGATCGGCGTCGGACACCTGCCGCCGGAGTCGCATCGGTGGGCTCCCGAGCCAGGACGAGCCGGTCTTGGCCTTCCGCGGTGCGGCCGACAGCACGGCGACGAGCCCGTTCTTCGGCACGTGCATGCCGGGGCCCGCCATGCCGGAGTTGCCGAGGAAGGCGCGCTTGCCGACGGACGCACCGGCGATCCGCATCCACCCGCCGCCGAGCTCGTAGGAGGCCACCATCGTGTCGTCCGCGAGGAACGCGCCGTCGCCGACGGTCGTCATCCGCGGGAGGAGGAGCACCGTCGAGGCCTCCACGTTGCGCCCGACCTTCGCCCCGAGCAGGCGGAGCCAGACGGGCGTGAAGAGGCTGGCGTAGAGCGGGAAGAGGAGGGTGCGCGCGGCGTCCAGGAGCCGCTCCGTGGCCCACACCTGCCAACCGACCCGACTGCGCACCGGGAAGTAGCCCTCGCTGAGACCGAGGCCGAGCAGCCGGACCAGGCCGATCGTGCTGATCGCCAGGACCACGAACCACACGAGGGTGGCGACGGGCACCCAGAGGAGCGCGCGCCAGGAGAAGTCGAGCAGGCTGGTCGCGCCGGATGCGCCCGCCGCCACGACCGCCGCCGCCAGCACGAAGGCGAGGAACGGCAGCACCGACAGCAGCGCCGATCCCGCGCCGTACGCGAACAGCCAGCGTCGGCGACGCGGGGGCCGCTCGGTCGGCCAGACCGGTTTCGCCTTGCCGACGCGGACGGCGGGCGACCCCGACCACAGGTGTCCGGAGGGGACACGGCCGAAGACGGAGGATCCTGGAGCGATCTCCGCACGCTTGCCGATCCGGGTGCCGGCGAGCAGGGTGCTGCGAGCGCCGACCGTGCTCTCCGCGCCGATGTGGACGTGACCGAGTCGGAGCGTGTCGCCGTCGACCCAGTAGCCGCGGAGGTCGACCTCGGGCTCGATCGATGCGCGTGCCCCGACGGTGAGGAACCCGGTGACGGGCGGCACGCTGTGGAGGTCCGCGTCGGCACCGATCTTCGCGCCGAGCGCCCTGGCGTAGCTCGAGATCCACGGGGCACCGGCGAGACTCACCGCGCCGACCGTGTCGGCGACGCGTTCGGCGAGCCAGAGCCGCACATGGACCGAGCCGCCGCGCGGGTAGTCGCCCGGGCGGACGCCGACGAGGAGGAGCTTCGCCGCGACGACGGAGATCGCCATGCGTCCGATCGGGGTGATGACCACGAGGAACCCGAGGGCGATCCACCACCAGGAGACCATGGGGAGGTACGGGACGTCCGCGACGAGGCCGAGGACCCGACTGCCGGCGAGCAGGTACACGAGCCACCGGAGTCCGACGAGGATGAGGAGCGGGACACCCAGGAGGGTCTGTGCCCACTGGGTCGCGAGCGGCGTCGGGAGCACGGGGTCCGCGACGGCCGCCCGACTGCGACGCTCGGGGCGTCGGCCGTCGAGTTCGGCGGCCATCGCGCCGAGTCGGGGGTGGCCGTAGATGTCGGCGACGGTGAACTCGGCATCGCGGGTGCGGATGAGCGAGACGAGCTGCGCGGCCGCCAGGCTCCCGCCGCCCAGGCTGAAGAAGTTGTCGCTCTCGGCCGTGACCCGGACCCCGAGGACGGCCGTCCACTGCTCGGCGAGCCACGCGGCGGTGCCCGACAGGGTCGAGGCGTCCTCCCCGTCGGCGGCGTCGAGCGGCCACGGCAGCGCGGCTCGGTCGACCTTGCCGGAGGTGCGGGTGGGCAGCTCGCCGACGACCGCGAGGAGCGGGACGAGCGGTGCCGGGAGCTGCTCACGGAGGGTGTCGAGCGCCCGCTCGAGGGAGAACCCGTCGCGGTCGGGCACCGCGAGGTACCCCACGAGGACGGCGTTCCCGGCGGCGGTGCGCTGGACGGCTGCTGCCGCACCTGAGACGCCCGGCAGCGCCTGCAGGGCGGCCTCGATCTCCCCGAGTTCCACGCGCCGACCGCCGATCTTCACCTGATCGTCCGCGCGCCCCTGGAACACGAGTCCTGCGGCCTCGTAGCGGACGAGGTCGCCGCTCCGGTACGCCCGCGACCACCCGATGCTCGGCATGGGCGCATACCGTTCGGCGTCCTTGGCTGGGTCCAGGTACCGGGCGAGTCCGACGCCGCCGATGATGAGTTCGCCGACGCCGCCCTCCTCGACCGGGACGCCCTCGGCGTCGACCACGGCGAGGTCCCACCCGTCGAGTGGCAGCCCGATCCGCACGGGCTGCTCGCCGGTCAGCAGCGCGGCGCAAGCGACGACGGTGGCCTCGGTCGGTCCGTAGGTGTTCCAGACCTCTCGGCCGTCCACGGCCAGCCGCGCGGCGAGCTCCGGCGGGCAGGCCTCGCCGCCGAAGATGAGCATGCGGATGTTCTCGAGGGATTCGGCGGGCCACATCGCCGCCAGCGTCGGCACCGTCGACACGACGGTGATGCCCTTCGCGGTGAGCCAGGGTCCGAGGTCCATCCCGCTGCGGACGAGCGAGCGCGGCGCCGGGACCAGGCATGCGCCGTGTCCCCAGGCGAGCCACATCTCCTCGCAGGACGCGTCGAAGGCGACGGACAGGCCGGCCAACACACGATCACCGGGGCCGAGCGGTTCCGCCTGGAGGAAGATCCGCGCCTCGGCGTCGACGAACGCGGCGGCAGAGCGGTGCGAGACAGCGACGCCCTTCGGCGTGCCCGTCGAGCCGGAGGTGAAGATGATCCAGGAGTCGTCGCCCGGTCGCGGTGGTTCGAGGACCGGGATCGCCCGGGTGCCCGGGTGGGGTGCCGCGCCCGTCGCGAGTTGCACCCGGTCGGGGTCGGCGTCGTCATCGGCCGGGTCCTCCGTTCCGCGGCGCGAGCGCTCGAAGACACCGCCGTCGACCAGCACGCCGACGACGGCCGCCTCACCGAACACGAGTCGTGCCCGCTCCTCCGGGTCGTCGGCGTCGACGGGGACGTAGGCCGCTCCGGTGAACAGGATCCCGAGGATCCCGAGGTAGAGGTCGCGGGTGCCCGAGGCGATCCGGACACCGACCCGGTCGCCGCGGCAGACCCCGGCGGCGAACAGCCCGGCCGCGACCCGCTCGGCACTGAGGACGAGCTCGCGGTAGCTGAGCGCGCCCTCCGCGTCCTCGATCGCCGAGGCCTCGGGATGCGACTCGGCGACGTCACGGAGGACGTCGAGGAGGGTGCGTTCGGCCGGTGCGCGCACGCCACCGAGCAGCACGGACTGCCGCTCGATGAGGAGGGCGGTGCTGGTGTCGGCGTCCATACGCGATCCCCTGTCGTCCGGCTGTTCAGCGCCGCCAACGGTAGGCAGCGCGCATGGACGGTTGGTGAACACCAGTCAACCGCCAGATGTCGTGGAATCGTCGGCGACGCTCCGCCGACCCCCGGCATCCTCGGAGGACGCGCGCCTACCATGGCTTGCATGACCATCGACTACTCCGTGCCCCAGGAACGCCAGCTCGTGACCGCCATCCCCGGCCCCCGATCGCTCGCACTCACGGAACGGCGCCGCCGGGCGGTGTCGCGCGGTGCCGGCAACCTCGCGCCGGTGTGGATGGACCACGGCTCCGGCGGCATCCTCGTGGACGTCGACGGCAACCACATCATCGACCTCGGAACGGGCATCGGTGTGACGACCATCGGACACGCCAACCCCGACGTCGCCGCGGCAGCAGCCGAGCAGGCCACGAAGCTCACGCACACGCTCTTCACCGTGACGCCGTACGAGAACTACCTGCGGGTCGCGGAGAAGCTGTCCGAGATCACGCCGGGCGACTTCGAGAAGCGATCGATCCTCCTGAACTCCGGCGCCGAGGCCGTCGAGAACGCCGTGAAGATCGCGAAGAAGTACACCGGACGTCGCGCGATCGTCGCCCTCGACCACGCCTTCCACGGACGCACGAACCTGACGATGGCGATGACCTACCGGCCGGCGCCCGAGCGCCTCGGGTTCGGTCCGTTCCCCGGCGAGATCTACAGCGTCCCGCTCTCCTACCCCTTCCGCGACGGACTCGACGGACCGGCGGCCGCCGAAGTGACGATCGACTACATCGAGCGGCACATCGGTGCGAGTGAGGTCGCCGCGTTCTTCGCCGAACCGGTCCTCGGCGACGGCGGCATCGTCATCCCCGCGCCCGGCTACTTCGCGCGCATCAGCGAATGGTGCACCGAGAACGGGATCGTGTTCGTCGCCGACGAGATCCAGGCCGGCATCGGACGCACCGGCGCCTGGTACTCGATCGAGCACCACGGTGTCGTGCCCGATCTCATCACGAGCGCCAAGGGCATCGCCGGCGGCTTCCCACTGTCGGCCGTGACCGGGCGCGCCGAGATCATGGACGCCGTCCAGCCCGGTGGCATCGGCGGCACCTTCGGCGGCAACCCGGTGTCCACGGCGGCCGCGCTCGCGACGTTCGAGGTCATCGAGCGCGAGGACCTGTTGGGCGAGGCCCATCGGGTGGAGGCGACCTTGCGATCGCTCATGGGTGACTGGGCCGAACGCTTCGACATCGTCGGCGAGGTCCGGATCATCGGTGCGATGGCCGGCGTCGAGTTCGTCGTCCCCGGCACGAAGCAACCGCACCCCACGGCACTGCAGACCGTCATCGACGCGGCGATCGCCCAGGGTGTGCTCGTGCTCGACGCCGGCTCCTGGGACTCGGTGCTGCGACTCCTTCCGAGCGCGGTCATGTCCGACGAGCTCCTCCGCGACGCGGTGTCCGTCCTCGAGGACGCCCTGGGTCAGGTCGCCAGCGCGGTGCGCTGACGCGAGCGCGGGTCTCTGCGCACGGAACTCACCGGCCAGCGCGGTGCGCTGACGCGAGCGCGGGTCTCTGCGCGCTGGGGCCTTCCGCCAACGCGGTGCGCTCACGCGAACCCGCCCGAATCGGCGCGGGCGCGGCCCGCGCGCGTGAGCGCGGGTCTCCAGAGGGGCGCGCTCGCGGCTGTGCCCCGCGGTGACGTCAGCGCACCGCGCTGGCGCAACCGATGAACGGGTCAGTCGACGGTGACGAAGTCGATGAGCTGCTCGACGCGACCGAGGAGCTCCGGCTCGAGGTCGTTGAAGGTCCGGACCTGACCGAGGATGCGCTTCCAGGCACGGGCGATGTCGGCCTGCGAGTCGTGCGGCCAGCCGAACGCCTGGCAGATGCCCTTCTTCCACTCGATGGAGCGAGGGATGGTCGGCCACTCGCGCAGACCGACCCTGGCGGGCTTCACGGCCTGCCAGACGTCGACGTACGGGTGCCCGACGATGAGGACGTTCCGGCCGTTCGGTCCGGCCATGACGGCGTCGGCGATCCGCTGCTCCTTCGAGCCGGGGACCAGATGGTCGACGAGCACGCCGACACGACGGTCGGGGCCCGGCCGGAACTCGGCGAGCGCGGCGTCGAGGTGGTCGACGCCCGCGAGGTATTCGACGACGACGCCCTCCACGCGGAGGTCGTCGCCCCAGACCCGCTCGACGAGTTCCGCGTCGTGGCGGCCCTCGACGAAGATCCGGCTCGCGCGAGCCACTCGAGCGGTCGTCTCCACCGCGAAGGAGCCGGAAGCGGTGCGCGCCCGCCCGGTCGGTGCACGCTTCGGCACGACGAGGACGACGGGCTCACCCTCGAGGAGGAACCCCGCCCCCATCGGGAACACGCGCCGCTTGCCGCGGTAGTCCTCGAGCTCGACCGTCTTCGCCTCGACGCGCGTGATCGCGCCGCAGAAGCCGCCGAGTTCCTCGACCACGAGGTCGGTCACCGCCTCGACCTCGCGGGCCACCACGCGGTTCTTCTTCCGCCAGTCCCCCGCGAGGACGTCCTGACCGTACCTGTCTTCGAACACCCGTCAACGCTACGACAGCACCGTTCACAACTCAGGATCACCGCGGCGTGGCGGCGGCACCTGCCGCCTCGGGCCGACGACACTCCGAGATCGTCCTGAATTGCGAACCGCGCCGGTACTCAGGCTGCGGCGCGCTCGGCCTCACGGGCGAGACCGCCGAGCAGGAGCCCGAGCTGGTCGTCCACGGTGCCCGGGTCCTCCGGGTGCCACTGCACGCCCGTGATCGGCAGGGTGCGGTGCTCGATCGCCTCGACGGTGCCGTCGGAGGCCCAGGCGACGGCACGCAGACCCTCGCCGAGCTCGCCGACCGACTGGTGGTGGGCGCTCTGCACCTGGAGGTGACGGGCGCCGAGTCGGAACGCGAGGGCGCTCGAGGGGTCGAGCTCGACCTCGTGCGGGGTCATGCTCTCATCGACCGGGACGCCCTCGTTGCGGTGGGCGCTGTGCTCACCGAGGTCCTGCACGAGCGTCCCGCCGAGGGCGACGTTGATGATCTGGTGACCGCGGCAGATCCCGAGCAGCGGCGTGCCACGCTCGGCGGCGCGACGGGCGACCGCCAGCTGGGCGCGGTCGGCCTCGGGGAAGTGCTGGCCCTCGGCGCGGTAGCCGGTGGTGCCGCCGTACTGGGCGGGATCGATGTCGGCTCCGCCCATGATGACGACGGCGGAGGCCCCGTCGGTCGAGGCGAGGAGCGCATCGGTGCCGAGGTCGTGCGCGGCCAACCGGGTCACGCGCCAGCCTGCCCGTTCGGCGGCGGCGATGGTCCGTCCGACGAGGATCTGCACGTACTCGTGGTACGCCTGGTCGTCCTCACGGAACCTGGTGACCTCGACGAGCGCCAGCATGGGTGAGACGTGTCCTTGCATGATGCTCCTTCCAGGCGTTCCGTGAGGTGACTCCACCAGTCTCACCGGGCGGATGCCCTCGCGCGAGCTACCGCGTCACGGTCGGTAACAGAGTCCCGGTGGGCGTCAGTGGAGCCCGGTCACCGCCGTATAGCACAGCTGTGGTTCGGCAGGCTCGCTGGGAGCCCGCTGTAGAGATGTCGAGGGCCCGGACCTAGACTCGGAACCGAGCCGCGGGGTGGGGCTCCATGGTCCGAACGAGTGACGAGGTGGCCGATGCGGGTTCGCTGGGCGGTATCGATCTGGGCCTGCTGCGTGGCCGTGCTCCTCGGAGTGGGAGCCATCACCGCCTGGGCGGAGACCCCGGTGCAGCTCGGGGCCGGGCGCGTGTCCGACAGCGCAGGTGTCCTCAGCAGCGGCGAGGTCACCGAGATCACGACGGCCGTCGACGAGCTGGCCGCGGATCACGGCGTCGACCTCTGGGTGGTCTACGTGCCGACCTTCACCGACCCGAGTGACGCCGAGTCCTGGGCGAACCAGACCGCGAAGGACAACAACCTCGGACCGAACCAGTACCTGCTGGCCGTGGCGACCGAGGACCGCGCCTACTACCTCTCCGGCGACTCCAGCGGACCGGTGAGCGGTGACCAGCTGACCGAGATCGAGCAGCAGCGGATCCTGCCGCAGCTGCGTGATGACGACTGGACCGGCGCCGGCGTCGCTGCCGCCGAAGGCCTGGGTGCCGCCGTCGGCGGCGGGTCGATCGGGGGCACCGGTAGCGGATCAGGTGGCTCGACCGGGTGGCTGACCATCCTGCTGATCGTGGTCGTCGCTGTCGTGGCCGTCGTCATCCTGGTCGTCTTCCTCCGCCGGCGCCGCGCTGCGAACGGCGACGGCGCGGTGACCGCGGGCCGGCAGGGGGCGCCGGTCGACCCGCTGACCATCGCCCCGATCCCCGAGCTCGAACGACTCGCCGGCAGTGCGCTCGTCCAGACCGACGACGCGGTCCGGACGAGCGAGGAGGAGCTCGGCTTCGCGACCGCCTCCTACGGCGAACCGGCCACGGCCGCGTTCACCGCTGCCCTCGCCGGAGCGAAGGACGACCTCTCGCAGGCCTTCGCACTCAAGCAGCGGCTCGACGACGCCGAGCCGGACACGGAGGAGCAACAGCGCGACTGGAACCTCCAGATCATCCGGCTCTGCGAGCACGCGAACCACGTACTCGACGAACAGGCCGCCTCGTTCGACGAGCTCCGCGCGCTCGAGAAGAACGCGCCCGCGGCGGTCGAGGAGCTGCGAGCCAGGGCGGCCGCAGCCGGACCGACGGTGACGGCCGCGCAAGACGCGGTGCACGCCCTGCAGACGCGCTACAGCCCCGACGCCCTCATCACCGTGATCGACAACCCGGCGGAGGCGACCGAGCGACTCGCCTTCGCCACTGCGGCGATCTCGGACGCAGCTGCGCGGCTCGCCGCCGGAGACTCGGGCGAGGCCGCCGTCGGCATCCGCGCCGCGGAGGAAGCGCTCGACCAGGCCACCCAGCTCACCGTGGCCGTGAAGCGGCTGCAGGCGGATCTGACGACCGCCGAGCAGCACCTCGCCGCCAGACTGGCCGAATTGGACGGGGACGTCGCCGCGGCGGGCGGCCAATCCGACCCGACCGGCACCCTCGCCGCAGCGGTCGCGAGCACCACCGCGACGGTCTCCCAGGTGCGCGGCGCGCTCGGCGCACCGAACAACCCGATCGCCCTCCTCGCCCGCCTGGATGCGGCGAACACGCAGATCGACGGTGCTCTCCAGGGAGTGCGCACCGCGGCGGAGCAGCGACAACGCGCCGCGGCCGCCCTCGGACAGACCCTGCAGACGGCGGGCGCGCAGGTGTCGGCTGCAGAGGACTTCATCGTCTCGCGGCGCGGAGCCGTCGGCCCGGAGGCCCGGACGCGCCTCGCCGAGGCCGGCCGAACCCTCGTGCAGGCCCAGGGCCTCGCCGCCACCGACCCGACGCAGGCGCTCCCCCTCGCCCAGCGCGCCAACTCGCTCGCGAGCCAAGCGGTGCAGCTCGCCCAGGCCGACCTCGGGCAGTTCCAGAGCCAGTCGGCGGGCGGACTCGGCGGCATGTTCGGCGGCGGCCAGGGTCAGCAGGGCGGCAACGGGATGCTCGGTGCGGTCCTCGGCGGCATCCTGATCAACTCCGTCCTCGGCGGCGGGTCCCGTTCCGGCGGCGGCATGTTCGGCGGCGGCGGATCGAGCGGCGGCATGTTCGGCGGCGGCTCCGGTCGCTCACGCAGCGCCGGCAGCTTCGGTGGCGGCGGCACCCGATCCCGACGCGGCGGCGGTCGCTTCTGATCCGCTGCACCACCCATCTCATCACCAGACACCGACCGACACGACCCAGCAGGACACGAGAGAGGAACCACACCATGGCAGAGAAGCAGTCCATCTTCGGACGCATCGCCCAGCTGACCAAGGCCAACATCAACGCGCTGCTCGACTCCGCCGAGGACCCGCAGAAGATGCTCGACCAGATGGTCCGGGACTACACGAACTCGATCGCCGACGCCGAGAGCGCGATCGCCGAGACGATCGGCAACCTCCGGCTCCTCGAGCAGGACCACCAGCAGGACGTCGAGGCGGCCTCCGAGTGGGGCACCAAGGCGCTGGCCGCGAGTCGCAAGGCCGACGAATACCGTCAGGCGGGCAACGCCGCAGACGCCGACAAGTTCGACAACCTCGCGAAGATCGCGCTCCAGCGCCAGATCGGCGCCGAGAACGAGGCCAAGCAGGCCGAGCCGCAGCTGGCGTCCCAGACGAAGGTCGTCGAGCAGCTGAAGAACGGCCTCAACGGCATGAAGACGAAGCTCGAGCAGCTGAAGACGAAGCGCAGCGAGCTGGTCGCCCGGGCCAAGACCGCCGAGGCGCAGCGCAAGGTCGCGGACGCGGTCGGCAGCATCGACATCATGGATCCGACGAGCGACCTCAGCCGCTACGAGGACAAGATCCGTCGCGAGGAGGCGAAGGTGCTCGGCCAGCAGGAGCTCGCCGCCTCGAGTCTCGACGCGCAGTTCAACGACCTCGAGGACCTCGGCGAGCTGACCGAGGTCGAGGCCCGCCTCGCCGCGCTGAAGGGCGGCGGTTCCGCGTCGCCCGCGATCGAGTCCTCCGGCCCCGAATACACCCCCAACGCCGGCCAGTAGTGCCGATCCGACGGGCCCTCGGGACAGCCCGAGGGCCCGTCGCCCTCGCCCCCTCGCACCATCTCCAGGAAGGCACCGCATGACGAAGTTCGTCGTCGTCCCCCAGTGGCAGGGCTCCGGCTCATCCAGGGCCATGCAGTTGATCGATGGAGCCGAGGCGATCCGTGGCGACCTGCCCACGGCGGCCACGACACTCGTCCACGTGCCGACCGAGGCCGGCGAGGCCCTCGACACCGACATCCGGCGCGCCAGTTCCCTCGTGACGACCGCGGAACTCCAACGTCAGGCACTCGTCGGGATCGACGAGCCCGTCATTACCATCGGTGGGGACTGCGGCGTCGAACTCGCTTCGGTCGGTGAGGCCCTCCGACGCGACCCCGGCATCGCCGTCGTCTGGTTCGACGCCCATGGCGACCTCAACACCCCGCTCAGCTCGCCGTCCGGGTCGTTCAGCGGCATGGTCGCCCGGGCACTGACCGGCGAAGGCGCCGCGATGCTCCTGCCCGAGGCCCCGCTCGATCCCGCCCGGCTCGTCCTCGTGGGGGTGCGCGACCTCGATGACGGTGAACTCGCCCACATCGAGGAGCGTGGCATCCCCATGGTCTCCTCGGTGATGACGAGCGCCGCCGAGGTGGTCGCGGCCGTCGAGGCGACGGGCGCCGACCGCGTCTACCTGCACGTGGACGTCGACGTCCTCGACCCCGCGGTCATCGCCGGCGTCAGCTCGGCCGTTCCCTTCGGTCTCGAACTCGGCACCCTGCTCGACTGCATCACCACCCTCCGGGCACGGTTCGGCTTCGCCGGGGCCGGGGTCACGGGCTTCTCGCCCGGCTCCCCCGACGCCGCAGCCGACGACCTCGGCACCATCCTCCGCATCATCGGCGCGATCAGTCGCGAACCGAAACCCGACAGCATCAACCCGACAGGAGTCACCCCATGAGCCGTACCGTCGATCTCGTCGTCATCGGAGCCGGACCCGTCGGCGAGAACGTCGCCGACTACGCCCACAAGGGCGGTCTGAGCGTCGTCATCGTCGAGAGCGAACTGGTCGGCGGTGAGTGCTCCTACTGGGCCTGCATGCCGTCCAAGGCCCTCATCCGCTCGGGAGCCGCCCTGCGGGCCGCCAAGCGCACGGGGGGAGCCATCCCCGAGGACACCGCGCTCGATCCGCTCAAGGTCCTCGCGCGACGGGACTCGTTCACGAGCGACTGGTCGGACGACGGCCAGGTCGAGTGGCTCGAGGGCGCCGGCATCGAGCTGGTGCGTGGGCACGGTCGCCTGACCGGCGAGCGCGAGGTCACCGTGACGGCCGCCAACGGCTCGACGACGGTGCTCACGGCGACGCACGCCGTCGCGGTCTGCACCGGCTCCGCGGCGCTCCTTCCCGACATCCCCGGGCTGTCGGCGGTGGAGCCGTGGACGAGCCGCGAGGCCACGAGCGTCCAGACCCTGCCGGAGTCCGTCGCCTTCCTCGGTGGCGGCGTCGTCGCCGTCGAGCTCGCGACCGCCTACCGCTCGCTCGGGGTCGACGTCACGCTCGTCGCCCGCAGCGGCCTGCTCGGCAACACCGAGCCGTTCGCCGGCGAGCTCGTCGAGTCCTCCCTGCGTGAACTCGGCGTGACGATCGTGCACGCCTCCCCCACCGCCGTCTCCCGGGCCGCCGACGGCGCCGTCACGCTCGAGTTCGACGACCGGGACGCGGTGACGACGGCGGAACTCGTCGTGGCCACCGGCCGGACGCCCCGGACGGACGACGTCGGGCTCGAGACCGTCGGCCTGGAACCGGGTGCCTGGATCGAGGTCGACGATCAGCTCCTCGCTCACGGCAGCGACTGGCTCTACGCCGTCGGCGACGTCAACCACCGGGCGCTCCTGACGCACCAGGGCAAGTACCAGGCACGCGCCGCTGGAGCGGTCATCGCAGCACGGGCGAACGGCGAGGACGTCGACACCAGCCCGTGGAGCGACCACGCGGCGACCGCCGACCACCGTGCCGTGCCGCAGGTCATCTTCTCCGAGCCCGAGGTCGCAGCCGTCGGACTCACGGCCGCGCAGGCCGAGGCGGCGGGGATCGCCCACCGGGTGGTCGACTACGACCTCGGTGGCATCGCGGGCTCGAGCCTCCACGCCGACGGCTACACCGGGCAGGCGAGGATGGTCGTCGACGAGGAGCGCGGCGTGATCATCGGGATGACCTTCGTGGGTCAGGACGTCGCCGAACTCGTTCACGCCGCGACGATCGCCGTCGTCGGTGAGGTGCCGCTGCACCGCCTCTGGCACGCGGTGCCGTCCTACCCGACGATGAGCGAGATCTGGCTGCGACTCCTCGAGACCTACCGGAGCGGTGCGTGACCCGTCCCGGCGACGTCGACGAACCGCGGAGCCGTCGTTCCGGCGGCCCGTGGCTCGACTCGCCCATGAGCCGGATCGGGTACTGGTACGCCACGCTCACCGGGCTCGTCTGGGGCGCACTCTGGAGCACCGGCCCGGTCGAACGGCGGGGCGGGATGATCGTCTTCCGCGGGATGCCGTCGTGGACGTTCGGCCGAGGTGGCTCATGCGTCGGCGGGGTGTACCTCACCGACCGGAACGTGTCGACCCGGGTGCTCGAACACGAGGCGGTGCACAAACGGCAGTGGCAGCGGTACGGCATGCTCTTCCCGCTGATGTACGCGATCGCCGGTCGTGATCCGCTCCGGAACCGGTTCGAGATCGAAGCCGGGCTCGAAGCGGGAGGCTACCTGCCGAAGCGCCGCTGACGAGCGTCGCGGCGTCTGTGCGGTGCCGTGCCGGAGCGGGGGCGTGTCAGTGCGATGCGCGCTCGACCGAGCTCGAGCGCTGACGCGCACCGATGCTCGCCAGGGTCATCCTGAGGTCGTTCCGGAGGCCCGTGAGGTGCTCCGTCTCGCCGCCGATCCACACGTGGTAGTCGGCCGCATCGTGTCCGTCGACGTCGAGCATCTCGCTCGCCCAGGCCCGCGTCGCTCGCGCGACGGCCTGACCGCGTGCGCACCGGCTGCCCGTTCCGGGTTCCCCCGAACGCGCTGCGCGGACGAGCCACGTCACGACGACGCGTCCCGGCGAGTCGAGGGTGGTGATCGACGCGGCGTCGTCGACCTCGACGAACACCTGACCGCGGGCGCAGATGGGGAGCAGCGCGAGGACGTCGGCCAGCTCGCCGACCGACGACTCGTCGCCCGCGAGCAGCACGTGGCGTGCGTCCGCGACGGCGAACTCCGCCGGATCCTCGAAATAGCTCACGCGATCAGTATAGGCGAGCCTAAGCTCACTTCGATCCCCTGCGCAGGGTCTTCCAAGGCGACGCAGCACATCACGATCCGATCACTCTGTGACGCCCCCTGACACCGTGGCTGGCACCACACACGTCGACTGGGTACGCTCGCTGGAGCCCCAGCGATGCGGCTTTCCGGACGCGGTCCAGTATTCACGCGGCCCAGGCGGGAATGCCCGCTGCCCGGAACCGGTTGTGCGTCTCCAGATGCCGGCCACTCCAGCATCCCCGAAAGGACCTCCATGCGTCATCGTCAGCTGCGTCGTCAGCTCCTCACCGCCGCGATCGCGGTCACCGGCGCCGCCCTCGTCCTCACCGGCTGCGCAGGCCCGGCCGCGACGCCGACGCCCGACGCCGACGCGACCCTGCGGGTCGGGCTCGTCCTGGAGCCCTCCGACCTCAACATCCGCACCACCTCGGGCGCCGCGCTCGATCAGATCCTCATCGACAACGTCTACCAGGGCCTCGTGTCCCGCACCGAGGACAACCAGATCGTCGACACGCTCGCCAAGAGCCATGACATCAGCGCCGACGGTCTCACCTACACCTTCGTCCTCCGCGACGGCGTGACCTTCCACGACGGCGCCGCCCTGACCGCGGCCGACGTCGTCGACTCCATCACCCAGGTGCAGCAGGACCCGACCTTCGTCGACAACGTGGCGCTCCAGAAGGTCGCCTCGATCACGGCCGTCGACGACTCGACCGTGCAGTTGCAGCTCACCTCGCCCGACTCCAACCTGTTGTGGACCCTGACCGGTCGCGCAGGACTCGTGCTGGAGTCGGGCGCCACCAACGACCTGTCGACGACCGCCAACGGCACCGGGCCGTTCACCCTGAAGACCTGGAAGCAGGGCGACAGCATCACCTTCGACCGGAACGCGAAGTACTGGGGCGACGCTCCGAAGGTCAAGGAGGTCGTCTTCAGCTACATCCCCGACGCCTCCTCCGCCGTCAACGCCACCCTCGCCGGCGAACTGGACGTGCAGACGGCGCTCGACGCGAACCTCAAGGACCAGATCACCCGCGCCGACGGGTTCAGCATCACCGAAGGCAAGACGACCGACAAGTACACCCTCGCCTTCAACAACCAGCGCGCTCCCCTGAACGACCCCCTCGTCCGGCAGGCGCTCCGCTCCGCCATCGACCACGCCGCGATCGTCGAGGCCGTCGGCGGCGCCGCGGTCGAGCAGTACGGGCCGATCCCCGAGCTCGACCCGGGCTACGAGAACCTCAGCGAGCTGGTGAAGTACGACCCGGACCAGGCGAAGGCGCTGCTCGCCCAGGCCGGCCAGGAGAACCTGTCGCTGACGCTCACGATCCCGAGCTTCTACGGCACCTCGGTGGCCAACGTCCTCGTGTCCGAGTTCAAGGCCATCGGCGTCACCCTCACCGTGAAGAGCGTCGAGTTCCCGACCTGGCTCAACGACGTCTACACGAACAAGGACTACGACCTCAGCTATGTGAACCACGTCGAGGCGCGCGACTTCCAGAACTGGGCGAACCCGAACTACTACTTCGGCTACGACAACGCGCAGGTCCAGTCGCTCTATGCTGAATCCGTAGCGGCGACCGACCCGGCCGTCGCAGCCCAGAAGCTCAAGGAGGCGGCGTACCTCGTGTCGAAGGACAACGCCGCCGACTGGCTCTACACCGCGATCACCCTCACGGTGGTGCGCGACGGCGTGACCGGCTTCCCCGTGGACTCGGTCAACTCGCGCATCAACCTGGCGAAGGTCGCCGTGACCGGGTGACCCGCTTCATCCTGACGAGGCTGGTGCTCCTCCTCGTCGGGCTGCTCGCCGCGAGCGCCCTGATCTTCTTCACCATCAGGGTGCTGCCGGGCGACGTCGCCCAGGTCATCGCCGGAACGGACGCGACGCCCGAAGCGGTCGCCGCGATCCGCGAACAGTTGGGACTCGGCCAGCCCGTCCTCCTGCAGTACCTCGACTGGATCGGCGGGTTGCTCCGCGGCGATCTCGGGAACTCGCTCATCACGGGCACCCCCGTCGCCAGCGAACTCGCCCAGAAGGCGCAGGTCACCGTCCCGCTCGGCATCATGGCGCTCGTGATCGCGCTCGCGTTCAGCGTGCCGCTCGGGGTGTTGGCCGCCGTCCGGCGTACCCGCGCGACGGGCGTCGTCATCTCCTTCGCGTCACAGGGGCTCGCCGCCGTCCCGGTCGTCTGGGCCGGCATGATGCTCGTGCTCCTCTTCGCCGTCGTGCTCGGTTGGCTCCCGGCGCAGGGCTTCCCGCGCGCGGGCTGGAACGATCCGCTGGCGGCGATCCGCGCCCTCCTCCTCCCGGCACTCACGATCGGCGTCGTCGAGGGCGCGGTCCTGCTGCGCTTCGTCCGTTCCGCCGCCCTCGACGCGATCGGCCAGGACTACGTCCGGACGGCGGCGGCCAAGGGGCTGACCCGTTCGCAGGCACTCATCCGCCATGGGCTGCCGAACGTGGCCCTCTCGGTCGTCACCGTGCTCGGGCTCCAGATCGCCGGGCTCATCGTCGGCAGCGTCATCATCGAACAGCTCTTCACCTTGCCCGGCATCGGGCGCATGCTCGTCGCCGACGTCGGCAACCGCGACCTCGTGAAAGTGCAGGGCGAGCTCCTCGTCCTCACCGGGGTGGTCCTCGTGATCGGTGCCGTCGTGGACGTCGTCCACCGTCTCGCGGACCCGCGACTCCGAGAACGGGAGCGCAGCGCATGACCGCTCGTCAGGATCACCCGCTTCGGCGCGCGGGATCAGGCGGACTCCGCACCCTCGTGTCCGGCCCGGCCGGCGTGTTCGGGCTCGTCGTGGTCACCCTGCTCCTGCTGAGCGCCGGCGTCTCCTTCCTCTGGACGCCGTACGACCCCCAGCTCACCGACCCGTTCGCGAAGTGGCTGGCTCCGTCGCCGGCCCATCTGCTCGGCACGGACGAGGTCGGACGCGACATCTTCAGCCTGCTGCTCGTCGGTGCGCGAGTGACCGTGGCCGTCGCGATCGGTTCCGCAGTGGTCTCGACGGTCATCGGGGTCGCCCTCGCCGCCCTCGGTTCACTCACGCGGCGCTGGGTCCGGGAGACCGTCGCGGTGCTGATCGACATCCTCATCGCGTTCCCGACCCTCCTGATCGCCATGATGATCGCCTCGGTCTTCGGTGGCTCGCTGTGGGTCGTCATCTGGGCGGTGGGCATCAGCTTCGGCGTGAACATCGCCCGGGTGACCCGCCCCGAGATCCGCCGGGTCTCGCACAGCGAGTACGTGCTCGCCGGCAAGGCCGCCGGTCTCGGGCCGGTGAGGAACCTGACACGACATCTCCTGCCGAACGTCGCACCGGTGTTCATCGTCCAGCTGTCGTGGTCGATGGCGGTCGCGGTCCTCGCCGAGGCGGGCCTGTCGTACCTCGGCTACGGCGCCCCCTCCAGCGTCCCCTCGTGGGGTCGCATGCTCAGTGAGCTGCAGACCTACCTCGCCGTGCACCCGCTGTCGGTGCTGTGGCCGGGGCTCGCCATTACCATCACCGTCCTCGCCCTCAACCTGCTGGGTGACGCCCTGCGGGATGCGACCGATCCGACCCTCGGTCGCCGAGGACCCGCCTCGACCCCCACCTCGCCCCAGGGGGTGACCGCATGAGTCTCGACGTCCAGGACCTCGTGGTCACGCTCGGCGGCCGCCGGGTCGTCGACGGCGTGAGCTTCAGCGTGCCGGCGGGCGCACGGTTCGGCCTCATCGGCGAGTCCGGATCCGGGAAGTCGCTGACGGCGCTGGCGATCCTCGGACTCCTCCCCGACGGCGCTTCGGTGAGCGGCAGCATCCGCTGGCAGGGCGAGGAACTCCTCGGCCGTGACGACCGCGAACTCGCGCGGATCCGCGGGCGTGAGATCGGGATCGTGTTCCAGGAGCCTCGGACGGCGCTCAACCCGATCCGCACCATCGGACGTCAGATCGGCGAGTCACTGCGCATCCACGAGGGGCTGTCGAAACGGGAAGCGCTCGACCGGGCCGTCGAACTCGCCGCGCGGGTCCGTCTGCCCGACCCCGAGCGCATCGTCCGGCGGTACCCGCACCAGCTGTCCGGCGGGCAACGCCAGCGGGTCGCGGCCGCCATCGCCCTCGCCTGCCGACCCTCCCTGCTCATCGCGGACGAACCGACCACGGCGCTCGACGTCACCATACAGTCGGAGATCCTGGGCCTCTTCGAACGTCTCGTGAGCGAGACCGGGGCGTCGCTCGTCTTCATCACCCACGACCTCGCGGTCCTCTCGCGGATCGCCAGTGACGCCGTGGTGCTCGCGCAGGGGAAGGTCGTCGAGGCCGGGCCCGTCGCACAGCTGCTCTCGACACCGGTGTCGCCCGTGACGCAGCGGCTGTTGGCCGCCGCGAAGACCATGAGCTGGAAGGGCCAGGACGATGACTGAGCCGCTGCTCCACGCCCAGGGGCTCGGACGGGTCTACACCAACCCGCGGGAGTCGCTCTTCCAGCGCCCGAGCCGCACTGTCGCGCTCCACCCGAGCGACCTCGTCGTGGCTCCCGGTGAGGCCGTCGGCATCATCGGTGAATCGGGGTCGGGCAAGTCGACGCTCGTCCGCCTCCTGCTCGCGCTCGACGCCCCGAGCTCCGGCACGGTCGAGTTCGACGGCCGTCCGGTCAGCGCCGCGGCGAGCGCCAGGAGTCTGCACTGGTTCCGTCGCCAGACGGGCGTGGTGTTCCAGGACCCGTACGCGTCGCTCGACCCGCGGATGAGTATCGGGCGGATCGTCGCCGAGCCGCTCTCCGCGCTCGGGATCGACGGCGACCACCGTTCCAAGGTGCGCGCGGTACTCCGGCTCGTCGGTCTCGACGCCGACGCGGCCGACCGCTTCCCGCACGAGTTCTCCGGTGGTCAGCGCCAGCGCATCGCCCTCTCGCGAGCGATCGTGCACCGCCCTCGCCTCCTCGTCGGCGACGAACCCCTCAGCGCGCTCGACGTCACCGTCCGCGCGCAGATCCTCGAGTTGCTCGGCGGGCTGCGGCAGGAGCTCGGGCTCGCGATCGTGCTCGTCTCGCACGACATCGGCGTGGTGCAGCATCTCTGCGACCGGGTCGTCGTCATGCGCGACGGATCGATCGTCGAGGAGGGTCCGGTCGCCAAGGTCCTCAGTCGGCCCTCGCACCCGTACACGACCCAGCTGCTCGCCTCGGTCCCCCGCCTCTGACGCCGCCCAGCTCCCGAGCCACCGTCTCGGTCCCTGAGCCACCATCCCCCGGTCCCTGAGCCACCATCTCCGGTCCCTCAGACACCATCCGGTCCCTCAGACACCATCCGGTCCCTCAGACACCATCCGGTCCCTCAGACAC